>CAZJOH010000193.1:0-1508 GCA_964547575.1 uncultured Clostridium sp. | reverse complement strand
TTTTCTTGCCCATATACTTTGCAAGGAGCGCTTCACCCATACAATGGTTAAGCTTATGAGCACCGGAATGGTTGAGGTCTTCACGCTTTGCATAAAGCTGAACTTTGCCGCCAAGTGAATCGGAAAGTCTTTCAAGATGAGTTACGGGAGTGGGTCTGCCCTGAAACTCCTTGCGGATTCTGCGAAGCTCTGCGATAAACTTTCTGGACTGGCAGATTGAATAATAAGCTTCAGTAATTTCAGCCATAGCAGCTTTGAGCTTATCATCAATATAAACACCGCCGTATTTGCCGAAAAAGCCGTTTTTATCGGGATAGTTGTTAAAATAAGTATCAAAATCAACATTGTTTAATTTCATGGTAATTTCCTCCAAAATATATAAAAGTATATTTAACTATTAATTGCAGACTGAACTGCACCATCGTTTTGTTAATAAAATCATAATCTTACCTCCGAAAATAAAAAGCCCTTGACAGAAATACATCTGTCAAGGACGAATAAAATCCGTGGTGCCACCCTGATTCACGGCAATGCCGTGCACTTTACGGGATACTGACATATCCCCGACAACTAACGTATGCCGTAACGTTGCAGAATACTCTGCGAAAAATCGCATTTGACTGCACCCTCAGCGGTCCATTTGACAATTTGTTTCTTACCCGACTTTCAGCAACACGGGCTCTCTGTGAAGGCATCATTGCCGTTATCTCCGCTTCAACGGTTTGATTTATTAATTTTTGATAATTATATCACCGAACATTTTAATTGTCAACAGGAAAATATTAAATCTCCCCGACAGAAATCTGCTAACTGTCAGGGAGATATTTATTACTTATTCGGGCTTCTTAATCTTGTTGAGCTGTGCATTAATGCCGAGAAGCTGTTCTTTGGTGAGATTGATACCCATTGTACCAATCATACCGGCAAGACGGATAAAGGTGAAGCCGCCCATCATCTGCATAAGCGCATCATTCATTTCAAAGCCGCCTGCAACCTTATCGCCCTCCTTAGGAAGGAACTGACCCATAAGACCGCCGAAAAGCTGCATTCCTTCAGGTGTTGCCATAATGTCGCTGAGCTTATCGTTGATTGAAAGATATCCTTCAACCTCGGTAATATCAAACCAGTTGAGAATCGCACTCTTTTCTCTCAAACGATATTCTTCATTGAAAACCTCAACCTTGCGAAGCTTGCTTTCATCCTTATATTCGCCTGCGACGGCAACGAGTGCTGTTTCACCGCTGTTAGGTACATCAAAATAGAAGAAATGCTCGGGTGATGTCTGCTTGCCAAGGCTTACACCGTTTGCAAAAAGCTCAACCTCGGGAAGATTTGAGTAAACAGTAACCTTTGTTACTTCTTCAACTCTGTCAACATATCTCTTGCCGCAGATGTGAACAAACGGGTCATCGGAAAGCCATGCCTTGTATGCATAGAACGCATCTTTTTTATACTTTCTGTCAAAGGTCATAAGACCCTTGTGGTTCTGACCGTTTTCGCCGCCCTCG
>CAZJOH010000192.1:0-1567 GCA_964547575.1 uncultured Clostridium sp. | reverse complement strand
TGTAAAAAATGTGTTGATTTGCAAATGTAAAATAATACAGATCATTATCGGCATTACCGTATTCATTTTTAAAACCCTGATTAATAAATTCATCCTTGAATTTATCATAGCCGTTTGTTTTCGAATAGAACTTAACATACGCAGAAAGGTTTTCTTTTCCGCCAAGTTCAACATTTTCGCTGTCGCAGACAAATGCAGCAGGATAGTTATTTCCTGAATATGCATCTTCAAGATTGCATCTTTTATCGGCAAGAATTCCGACAAGCTTATATGTTTTTTCAACGGTTTCGGGGAGATAACCTTCGCCGTCGGCAATTTTCATTGTTACGGTTATTTCGTCGCCGACTTTTGCACCGAGCAATTTCAATCTTAAAAGTGCATCCTTTTCAAGTGCAATTTCACCGATATTTTCGGGATACTTTCCTTCTTTGACGGTGAGATATGAAATTTCTTTTGCCTTGTCATCAAGTTTTGCAAGCGGTGTACCGCCGCCCTCGTCATCATTTGTATAAATAAATCCGATTGAAGTTGCAATACCGTATTCGGATATCACTTTATTATTCTTTGCGGCATCGAAATCAAATTCTTCCGCATTGTGAAGAAATATGTTCTGTGTGCCGTAAGATATGTTTGTTATCTCCTGTAATGATGAGAGCATTGTAAATCCGAAAAACATAACCCCCGATGAAAAAATCATCGCAAGAACGATGCCGATTATCATTAAGGTATACTGCTTTTTTCTTGCTTTGAGGTTGCCCATTGCAAGGCGGTTGACAGTGAGTTTTTTCTTGCTCATTGCTTAAACTCCCGCCTTTGTATCACGAACAATTTTGCCGTCTTCAATTGAGATGATTCTCTCTGCTTGTTCCGCAACATTGAGGTCGTGGGTAACAAGAATAAGGGTAATTCCGAATTCCTTGCTCACATATTTGAGAAGCGAAAGCACCTCTCGTCCGCTTTTGCCGTCAAGATTACCAGTAGGCTCATCGGCAAAAAGGATTGACGGCTTATTTGCAAGTGCACGGGCAATGGCTATTCTCTGCTGCTGACCGCCTGAAAGTGCAGAAGGAAGATGTTCAAGTCTGTCCTCAATTCCGAGAACATCAATAACTTTATTGATATAAGCTTCGTCAACCTTTTTCTTGTCGAGCATAACGGGCAGAACTATGTTTTCATATCCCGTCAGTTCCTGAACGAGGTTATATGCCTGAAATACAAATCCGAAACGTCTGCGGCGAAGAACAGAAAGCTGGTTATCGTTATAGCCTGAAAGCTTTTTGCCGTTATAGATAACATCTCCGCTTGTGGGATTTTCAAGACTGCTCAGAACGTGAAGAAGTGTTGATTTACCAGAGCCGCTGGGACCCGTTATCGCACAGAATTCACCCTGTTCAAAGCCGACTGTTATTCCGTCAACAGCATTAACGATGTTTTCACCGCTTAAATATTCTTTTCTTAAATCTAAGCATTCGATGATATTCATAAAATCGCTCCTTTGCATCTTTGATGAGCTCATTATAAACCCTGATTCTTTCAAAACGGTGACATTAACCTTACAATTTCGTAA
>CAZJOH010000191.1:0-1633 GCA_964547575.1 uncultured Clostridium sp. | reverse complement strand
ACGGTCAGATGAGCCGTTACTGCTCAAAATGCGGTGAAGTTCTTGAAACAAAAGAATTTGAAAAGCATGAGCATCAGGAAGGCTACACAAAGATTATCACTCCCGCAACCTGCACGGCAGAAGGCGAAAAGGGCGTTTACTGCTCGAAATGCGGAGCTTGCTACGCAACAGAAACCATCGCCAAGAAAGGCCACGGAGATACATATGCAATAACAACAATTCAGCCCACCTGTATTTCGGTTGGTGAAAAAACAGTTTACTGCTCCGATTGCCACGAGGCTGTAGGCACGCAGGAAATTGAAAAAACAGGTCATGATAACGGCGTATGGAAGGTTGATTTTGAAGCAACTGCAGACCACGACGGTCAGATGACAAAATATTGCTCCATATGCGGAGCCGCCCTTGAAAGCAAAACCTTTGAGCTTCATGAACACACATATTCATCATGGAGAACAAACAATGACGGCACACATTCAAGAGACTGCTATAAGTGTGGTTTTACCGAGTCGGCAAACTGCAATTATGTTGCAACCGTAACAAACCCGACTTGCACCGAAGGCGGCTATACAACAAATGTATGCTCCGACTGTAACCATACATATATTGATGCTTATGCCGATGCACTCGGCCATGATTGGAGCGAGTGGAGCGAATGCGATGCGGATTGCCACGAAAGAAGCTGTGAAAGAGACGGCTGCAAAGCAACCGAGTCGCAGGCTCATAACTGGAGCGAATGGGAGTATAACGAAGACGCAACGCTCTTTAAGAACGGCACAAAAACAAGAAGCTGCCCCGATTGCGGAGCAACGGAAACCGAAGAAGCACAGCACACCTCATGGATTTGTCAGGTCTTCTATCCCGTTATAGTATTCTTTGGCAACTTCGTTCATAAGATTATCTATCTTGTTTCTCTTAACTGGCTCTTCCCCGAGTTGACCATAACTCCCGAAATCTGATTTAACATCCATAAAACAATCCGGAGCGATTTTGATTGTCAGAACTCCATGTGAATTTTAAGATGTGCAGAGTAATTTTTGTTTGATTGAAAAAATAAAAAAGTCCTGATATGCCGGCTTGCATATCAGGACGAAGCAAGCCAAAACCGTTGATTTATCAAGGTTTTGGCTTGCTTTATTGTGGCACCCCGAACCGGAATCGAACCGATGTCTAAGTCTTAGGAGGACCTTATTCTATCCGCTGAACTATCGGGGCATATCTATTAAATTAAACTCATAACCATTTGCCTTTTTTAGGTGAGCGGTTGAATAAACACGTGGGAGTAACAAGGTTCTGATGCGTCAGCCTCAGGTCCTTATATCCGTTTAATTAAGAAGGCAAATGTTAAGCAGGAAATTCAGCTTAATTATTCTATCAAAAACCCATTGTAAAGTCAAGATGAAAAAAATCAATAAAACACCCTTATATTCGGCGTTTTGCCGATAAATAATACTTGAAATATTTGACATAATAAGATAAAATAAATAATTGGTAAAGTATGCGACTACTCAATATTAAAAATTCTGAAAGGATTGACAAAAATGAGCTTACTTAACAAAAAGACAGTTGACGACATTAATGCAAAGGGCAAGAAGGTGCTTGTTCGCTGCGACTTTAACGTACCCCTCAAGGAAGG
>CAZJOH010000190.1:0-1647 GCA_964547575.1 uncultured Clostridium sp. | reverse complement strand
GTCGGTACGGGTGATGCGGAAGGCTCAATGAATGCCGCAAATATCCTCAAGCCCTCACTTTCAAGAGGCGAAATTCAGGTTATCGGCGCTACTACCTTTACAGAATACAGAAAATATATCGAAAAGGATGCCGCTCTTGAACGCAGACTTCAGCCTATCAAGGTTGAAGAGCCTTCAATAGAGCAGACAACCGAAATGCTCATCGGTGTTAAGGATTACTATGAGGATTTCCATCGTGTAAAAGTGACCGATACGCTCATTGAAAAGGCGGTTAATCTTTCTGAGAGATATATCAACGACAGATTTTTACCCGACAAAGCGATTGACCTTCTCGATGAAGCCTGCACCTGCGCAAATCTCCGCAATAAAAATATAAGCGATTTTGAGGTTGCATCGGCAGAGCTTGAGGAGCTTGAAGCTCACGAAGCCGAGCTTATGGAAACTACCGAGGAAAAAAATTACGAGGAAATCGCAAAAATAAAAGCGGAAATTATTCAGAAAAAAGAAGAGGTTGCAAAGCTTGAGGAGCTTGCCTCCGATAACCATGTTACCGAGGATGACCTCGCAAGAGTTATTCAGCTCTGGACAGGCATTCCTGCAAGCAAGGTTATTGAAAGTGACCTTCGCCGCCTTTCTTCGCTTGAAGATAATCTCAAAGCAGGAATTATCGGTCAGGACGAAGCTGTTTCGCTTGTTGCGGCGGCCGTAAGAAGGGGCAGAGTAAGAATCAGCCCTCGCCGCAGACCTGCATCATTCATTTTTGTGGGACCCACGGGTGTCGGCAAAACAGAGCTTGTAAAACTGCTCGCAAAAGAGCTTTTTGATACTCCCGAAACCCTTATCCGCCTTGATATGAGCGAATTCATGGAGAAGCATTCCGTTTCAAGAATCATCGGCTCGCCACCGGGATATGTAGGCTATGACGAAGCGGGTCAGCTCACCGAAAAGGTGCGCCGCAAGCCTTATTCGGTAGTTCTTTTTGATGAAATTGAAAAGGCTCATCCCGATGTAATGAATATTTTGCTTCAGATTCTCGATGAAGGCAGAATAACCGATGCACAGGGCAGAACGGTCAACTTTGAAAACACCGTTATTGTTATGACCTCTAACGCAGGCAGCAACAGAGGCTCGGGTGCACTCGGTTTTGCAAAAACAAAGAACGAGGCATCAAAGGAAAGAGCCCTTAAGGCTCTCAACGAATTTCTTCGCCCCGAGTTTATCGGCAGAGTTGATGAGGTTGTTGTGTTCAACGATCTTTCGCTTGATGATTATAAGCGTATTGCGGTGCTGATGCTCAGCGAGCTTGTTGACCCTCTTGCTGACAAGGGAATAACCTTTACATGGGATGACGAAGCCACTGCTCTTATCGCTGAAAAGTCCGTTGACGGACCCAGAGGTGCAAGAGATTTACGCAATGTTATCCGCAAGAATGTTGAGGATGTTATTACCGAAAGAATTGTCAATGCCGAAACGGAAATCAAATCCGTTAACCTCACAACAGATGGTGATAATATAATCTGCAATTTTGCATAAACAACGCCTTCCCCTTGAGGGGAAGGGGGACCGCTTGCGGTGGATGAGGTGTTAAGCGATAATTGTTGTTGCTTGCGCAATCACCGCATCAGTCACTTCGTGACAGCTTCTCCT
>CAZJOH010000189.1:0-1659 GCA_964547575.1 uncultured Clostridium sp. | reverse complement strand
ATTGATAGAAAGGCAAGAATTTTTTTGCGTTTACTTTCGGGTTATCCTATGCTACAATAGCCACAACCAAAAGCAAAATCGGTAGGTGCAATCCAACATTCTTTAATATGAAATATTAAATTCCTTGACGGAATGGGTAAAAAGTGCTAAAATAAAAATGCGAACTCAATTTAATATTTGTGGAAGTATACTTATAGGGCATAAATGTACCTTATTTGCATTACATAAAAATCTTCCACAAGATTCTTTTAAATTGAGTGTCGCAACTTTAGCGAATAAGCCACTATGCTAGTGTCGTCTTATTTGTTAAGGCGGCACTTTTTTTGTGTTAAACAGTTTTACATAGCAGGAAATCCAAAATGAATCTCACGAAACCGCAAAAATTGATATATGACATGGAAAAGTTTGCAGGCGGAAGCATTGCCGTTATTTGTGGCAGTATGCTTATCAACGGCACAAAAGACTTATCCAAATTAAAGAAAGCCGTTAATGAAATTTATCGGCTGAATGATGCGTTGCGTATTCAAATCACAGAAAATGACGGCAAAGTTACGCAAACAATAAGAGAATATACCGAGCAAGACATAAAAGAACTCTGCTTTGAAAACAAAGCAGAGCTTGATTTATATGCTGAAAAATATGCAAAACAACCTTTTGATTTTTACGGCAATCTTTGCGAAATCAATATCATCAGCTTGCCCAATCAATATGGCTTACTCGTTAAAATTCATCATATCGTCGGCGATGCTTGGACGATTGCCCTTATAGGCACGCAATTTAACGCCTTGATGAACGGCGAATTCATTGAAAGCTATTCTTATACCGATTATATCGAAAGCGAAAAAACGTATATGAACAGCAACCGCTATGAACGTGATAAACAGTTTTTTCTTGAGCAATTCAAAAAATGTGACGAGGTAACCTATCTCAACGAAAAACAAAGTAAGACTTTTAACGCACAACGTAAAACGTTTATAATAGGCTCTGAGCAAACGCAACAAATCAACGAATACGCTCATGCAAACGGCGTTTCTGTATTTATGCTTTTTACAGCGGCTCTTTCTGCTTATATCAACCGCACGAAGATGAACACCGAAAAATTCCATATCGGTACGGCAGTATTAAATCGTAGCGGAAACAAAGAAAAGAACACGATGGGTATGTTCATCAATACCGTACCTATGCTTATTGAGCTTGATAATGGCAAGTCTTTTGCAGAAAATCTCTCTGCAATTGAAGAAACCGCATTCTCGGTATTCAGACACCAAAAGTATAACTACGGTGATGTGCTGGCTTCAATCCGCAAGGAATACAACTTTACCGAAAAGCTCTATGACGTGATGATCAGCTATCAGAATGCAACGATTGCGGGCGAAGATGTTGAAACCACGTGGTATCATTGCGGCGAACAGAGCGAGAGCTTGCAAATACATATTGACGACAGAGATAATGAAGATATCTTTCGTATTCATTATGATTATTTGACCGAGAAATTTACCGAACCCGAAATTGACAGACTGCATGAGCATATTTGCAACCTTCTCTTTGATGCTGTTCAAGATAGCAACAAAAAGCCCTATGAGCTTAACATCTTGTCCGCAGATGAAAGACAAAAGCTCCTTTATGACTTCAATGATACAGCCGTGGACTATCCAAAGG
>CAZJOH010000188.1:0-1786 GCA_964547575.1 uncultured Clostridium sp. | reverse complement strand
ATTCTTAAGAGAACCAGCCATGTAACACTTGTAGTAAAAGAGAAGGAGGTAGGCTGACAATGGGACAGAAGGTAAATCCTCACGGTCTTCGTGTAGGCGTAATCAAGAACTGGGATTCCAGATGGTTCGTTGCTGATAAGAGTTTCGGCGACAACATCGTATCCGACTATCAGATTCGTGAATATGTAAAAACCAAACTTCAGGGCGCAGGCGTTCCCCGCATCGAAATCGAGCGTGACGCATCCCGCGTTCGTGTCTTTATTCAGTGCGCTAAGCCCGGTGTAGTTATCGGCTTCCACGGCGCTGAAATTGAAAAGCTCAGAGCAGAGCTTGAGAAGATGGTTGGCCGCCCCGTCGTAGTCAACGTTATTGAAATCAAGAATCCCGACCTCAACGCACAGCTTGTTGCAGAGTCTATCTGCCAGCAGCTTGAAAAGAGAGTTTCTTTCCGCCGTGCAATGAAACTTGCTATCGGCAGAACCATGAGACTTGGCGCAAAGGGTATCAAGGTATCTTGCTCCGGCCGTCTTGGCGGTGCGGAAATCGCTCGTACCGAGCATTATCATGAGGGTACTATTCCTCTTCAGACTCTCAGAGCCGATATCGATTACGGTTTTTGGGAGGCTAACACCACCTACGGTAAAATCGGCGTAAAGGTTTGGATTTACAAAGGCGAAGTTCTTGCCGAGGGTCAGAATGCACAAAGACCCGAGCGCCAGGAAAGACGCCAGAGAAGAAACGGCGATAACCGCCGTCCCCAGAACAGAGACGGTGCTCGTCGCGGTGGCCCCAGAAGAAACGGACAGGAGGGCAACAAATAATGTTAATGCCTAAGAGAGTTAAGCACAGACGCGTACAGCGCGGCCGTCTTAAAGGTAAAGCCCTTCGCGGCAACAAAATCACTCACGGCTCCTTTGGTCTTGTAGCACTTGAACCCGCTTGGGTTACTGCCAACCAGATTGAGGCTGCCCGTATTGCAATGACCAGATATGTAAAGCGTGGCGGTCAGGTCTGGATTAAGATTTTCCCTGACAAGCCAATCACCGAAAAGCCTGCGGAAACTCGAATGGGTTCCGGTAAGGGCTCTCCCGAATACTGGGTAGCCGTTGTTAAGCCCGGACGCGTTATGTTCGAGATGGACGGTATCACCGAGGAGCAGGCAAGAGAAGCTATGCGTCTTGCATCTCACAAACTCCCCATCAAGTGCAAGTTTGTGACCAAGCAGGACCTTGAAAACAAAGAGGAGGCTTAAGCGATGAAGGCAAAAGAACTCAGAGAAATGACTGCTGAACAGCTTAACACTAAACTTGCTGAGCTTAAAGAAGAACTTTTCAATCTTCGTTTCCAACTTGCAGTAAACCAGCTTGACAATCCTCACAAGATCACAGCGGTTAAGCGTGACATTGCTCGCATTATGACTGTATTGTGCGAGAAGAATGCTTAAAGGAGGTAGACAGAAATGGAACAGACTCGTAAACTTAGAAAAGTAAGAGTAGGTAAAGTTGTCAGCGATAAGATGGATAAGACCGTCGTTGTTGCTATTGTAGACAATGTTCGTCACCCCAAGTACGGCAAGATTATCAAGAGAACCGTTAAAATTCACGTACATGACGAAAAGAATGAGTGCGGTATCGGCGATACTGTATCGGTAATGGAAACCAGACCCCTCTCTAAGACCAAGAGATGGAGACTTGTTCAGATTATCGAAAAGGCAAAATAATTAACATCACTAAACCAGTACGCAGGTTAAAGGCTTGCGGAAAAAGGAGGAAAAAACAGTGATTCA
>CAZJOH010000187.1:0-1795 GCA_964547575.1 uncultured Clostridium sp. | reverse complement strand
ATGACAATGAAAACAGCTATACAAGCCAGATGGTTCGTACAATCAAGTACTTCGCAGAGCTTGCATAATTTAAGCTAAACTCAATCAAGGACCGGTTGTTTCAGCCGGTCCTTTTAATTAATGAACGGAGAGGTTTTTATGGGTCTTAAACGCCTTGACAAATTGATAGCACTCAACTGTAACGTATCCCGAAAAGATGCAAGAAAGCTCATAAAGGATGCTGCGGTATCGGTGAATTCAAGAGTTGTTCTGCGTGCGGAGGAGCTTGTTGACCCCGAGGTTGATGATATAGATGTAAAGGGATATAACTTTACAGCAAAGGAGCATGTTTATATTATGCTCAACAAGCCTCAGGGGGTTATCAGCGCAACCACCGACCCTGCCAAAAAGACAGTTATCGATATTATTCCGCCCGACCTTAAAAGACGCAGTCTTTTTCCTGCCGGAAGGCTTGACAGAGATACCGTAGGTCTTTTAATCATAACGGATGACGGTGCTTTTGCCCATAAAATAATGAGCCCTGCACATCATGTTTTCAAGACATATGAAGCCACACTTTCTTTTCCGATTGACGAAAATGATATCAGAAAATTGGAGGAAGGGATAACCCTCGGCGACGGCACCGAATGTCTGCCTGCAAAGGTAAAAGCCTTTACGACGGATAATGGCTTGCCTGCTGCGGAAATAAAAATAAGAGAGGGTAAATACCATCAGGTTAAGCGTATGTTTCATGCTCTCGGCAACAATGTTGAGCATCTGAGAAGAATTCAGATAGGATCGCTTAAGCTCGACACATCTCTTGCAGAGGGCGAGTGCCGTGAGATGACAGCAGAAGAGCTTGAGCTTGTTTTTAAAGATGAATAAAAAATAAAACACATTATTGTTTTATCTCTTGCATAGTTTGGTAATAAACTGCTTTGAGAGGTGCAATAATGTGTTTGTTGTTTTAAAAACGGTCACGCCTGAAAAAGGCTTTGTAAAACGCAGAAAGCAAGCAAAAATAATCAGAAAAACTCCTGCACTTGTCTGTAAAACCGAAATGGGTCTGCCTTTTTATGTTCTTGAAGTGCTTGAAGAAAAAAGCGGAATAGACTGGACACTCACAGCCGAAAAATGCGGCAGGTATGCCTCACGCATAGTAGCATCACACGGTATATCCCTGCCCGATAATTCGGGTCTGAAAAGATTTATTCCGATTTCCATGAACGCAATTCTCGTTTTCAACACGGCACTGAAAATAATCGGAAACTCGGATTTGCCAGCAGATAAAATCTGTGTCACTTTAACAGACAGAAACGCAGTCATGCCTTCAAGAATATGCGAGCTTCTGCCCTTTGCTTCAACGGTAAGGGTGATTACCTCCCATCCTGAAAGATTCGCCCCTGCAGCTGCAGACGCTTATGAGAATTACGGTGCATCGCTCGTGATCCGCAGCGGATATGAGCCTGCAAAGCAGCCCGAAATCGTCATATGCTGCGACGGTGCAATTTTATCCTCCATGAACGAAGCGGCGGTGTTCGTTTCCAAAAGAAAAAGCGGAGGAAAGGTGCGTTTCAGCGGCTGCGGAGTTGAGCTTTCCGATTATCATAAAAGTATTATTTCTCCCGACATAGAAACCGTTGACTTTGCAGGGGCATTGACAGAGCTTTGCGGCAGCTCGGAATATAAAACATGCACCTTCTCCGAAACAGAAATCAGTTGCACCCAATGCAATAACACCCGTCCCGAAAAATGTTTGGAATGCTGCATTTGTAACAAAGTTGTAATCAGTTGAAAGCTATGAAAAACTTGACAT
>CAZJOH010000186.1:0-1837 GCA_964547575.1 uncultured Clostridium sp. | reverse complement strand
CCCCTCGGCGCTCTTTACGACACACCTCACGGCGTTGCAAATGCCATCATTCTTCCCACAGTTATGGAATATAACGCACCTGCAACCGGCGAAAAATACAGAGATATCGCAAAGGCTATGGGCGTTGAAGGCACAGATGCTATGAGCATTGAGGATGCAAGAAAGGCTGCTATTGAGGCTGTTAAGCAGCTTTCGATTGATGTAGGCATTCCTGCTGACCTTAAGGAAATCGTTAAGGCAGAGGATATCCCCTTCCTTGCACAGTCTGCATTTGACGATGCATGCCGTCCCGGCAACCCCAGAGATACAAGCGTTGAAGAAATCACCGCTCTTTACAATTCGCTTATCTAATAACTTAACGGGTACGGTTTTCCGTACCCGTTTCCGATAAAGGAGATAATTTATGAAATTCGGCATTTATTATGCATACTGGGAGCAAGAGTGGGGCGGAGATTTTCTGCCTTACATAGAGAAATGCAAAAAGCTCGGCTTTGATGTTTTAGAGGTTGCATGCGGTGCATTTGACCGTGAGCCCGAATCATACTTCAAAGAACTGAAAAAAGCCGCAGAATATAACGGTATGCTCCTTTCCGGAGGCTACGGTCCGAGACCCGAGCATAATCTTGCATCTACAGATTCCGCAGCAGTTGAAAAGGCTTTTACCTTTTATGCCGATGTTTTCAAAAAAATGGAAATTGCAGGCATTGACAGAATCGGCGGCGCTCTTTATTCATATTGGCCCGTTGACTTTGCTTCGGGATTTGATAAAAAAGCCGATACTGAAAGAAGCATAAAAAGCATGAGAAGGCTTGCCGATATGGCTGCTGACCACGGTATAACGCTCTGCATGGAATCCCTCAACAGATTTGAAGGCTATATGATAAACGAAGCCTATGAAGATGTTGACTATGTAAAAGCCGTTGATAAGCCTAATGTCAAAGCGATGCTTGATACCTTCCATATGAATATCGAAGAGGATTCAATGGTCGAAGCAATAAAGCTCACCAAAGGTTATCTTGGCAGCTTCCACGTCGGAGAAGCAAACAGAAGATGCCCGAATCCCAACGGAAGAATGGACTGGGAGGCAATCGGTCAGGCTTTGCGTGATATAGGATATGACGGATATGTTGTTATGGAGCCGTTTGTTCAGATGGGCGGTCAGGTTGGAAAAGATATTTCCATCTGGCGAGATATGTCCCACGGTGCAAGCGTTGAAATGCTTGATGCAGATGCAGCAGCTTCCGTATCATATTTAAGAAAAACATTTTGCAAATAAAAATAACGGCATCGGAGATTTTCCGGTGCCGTTACTGTTATATCATTCAGTTCTGCTGTGTTTTATCCTTCTTTTTCTTGGGGTCTGAAATCTTATTAAGACCGCCGACACAAAGAATGATAACTCCCATTACAACAAAAATTCCGAGCATGCCTGTTCCCATAATAGGAAGAGACTCTACAAATTTATCAGGAGTGATAGCAAAATGATACTGCATGGCTTCTGCTGTAGTTTCAACAATCTGCTCTGCAAGCTGTGTTGTAAGTTCCATATTATTACCTCCTATCAGTTAACAAGTGCGCCTACGAGTGTAAGGATAAGACCGCCTGCGATAACCGAAGCAACCTGACCCGAAACGTTAACACCTACCGAATGCATAAGAAGGAAATTTTGGTTATCTTCTGCAAGACCCATCTTATGAACAACTCTTGCAGACATGGGGAATGCGGAAATACCTGCGGCACCGATCATGGGGTTAATCTTATTCTTGGTAAAGAGGTTCATAATCTTTGCAATCATAATACCGCCGAAGGTATCAACGATGAACGCAACAAGACCGAG
>CAZJOH010000185.1:0-1867 GCA_964547575.1 uncultured Clostridium sp. | reverse complement strand
TTGCAGAGCTTACACATAAGCGCCGTCTTTCGGCTCTCGGTCCCGGCGGTCTTTCACGAGACAGAGCAGGTTTCGAGGTTCGTGACGTTCACTATACACACTACGGCAGAATGTGCCCCATCGAAACTCCCGAAGGTCCCAACATCGGCTTGATTTCTTACCTTGCAACCTTTGCAAAAATTAATGAATACGGCTTCATCGAAGCTCCCTTCAGAAAGATTGACAAGGAAACCGGTAAGGTTCTTGACGAAGTTGTTTATATGACAGCTGACGAAGAAGACGAGTTTGTAGTTGCTCAGGCGAACGCACCGCTTGACGGCGAAAACCGCTTCGCTAAAGATAAGATCACCGCAAGATACAGAGACGAATTCATGGAAGTTGACAGCACCACAGTTGACTTCATGGACGTTTCACCCAAGATGGTTGTTTCCGTTGCTACTGCAATGATTCCCTTCCTTGAGAACGACGACGCAAACCGTGCTCTCATGGGTTCAAACATGCAGAAGCAGGCTGTTCCTCTTCTCAAGACTGATGCTCCTATCGTCGGTACAGGTATGGAATATAAAGCTGCCGTTGACTCGGGCGTAACAGTTCTCGCAGCAGAAGGCGGTATAGTAACAAAGGTCTGCGCAGACGGCATCACTGTTATGGGTGACAGCGGTACAAGCAGATATTACGAGCTTATCAAGTTCATGCGTTCCAACCAAGGCACATGTATTAACCAGCGCCCCATCGTTGAAGTCGGTCAGAGAGTTGAAAAGAACGAGGTTATCGCAGACGGTCCCGCAACAGACCACGGCGAAATCAGCCTTGGTAAAAATGCTCTCGTAGGCTTCATGACATGGGAAGGCTATAACTACGAGGACGCCGTTCTCGTTAACGAAAAGATTGTCCGTGATGATGTTTACACATCAATTCACATTGAAGAATATGAAACCGAGGCAAGAGATACAAAGCTCGGCCCCGAAGAAATCACAAGAGATATTCCCAATGTCGGCGAGGATGCTCTCGGCAACCTTGACGAGCGAGGAATCATCAGAATCGGTGCAGAGGTTCAGTCGGGCGATATCCTTGTAGGTAAGGTTACTCCCAAGGGTGAAACCGAGCTTACTGCTGAAGAGAGACTTCTCCGTGCAATCTTCGGCGAAAAGGCAAAGGAAGTCAGAGATACTTCTCTTAAAGTGCCTCACGGTGAATACGGCATCGTTGTTAACGTTGAAGTTTTCACAAGAGAAAACAGCGATGAGCTTTCACCCGGTGTAAACAAGGTTGTTCGCTGCTACATCGCCCAGAAGCGTAAGCTTTCAGTCGGCGATAAGATGGCAGGACGCCACGGTAACAAGGGCGTTGTTTCAAGAATTCTTCCTCAGGAAGATATGCCCTTCCTTCCCGACGGCACACCCCTTGATATTGTTCTTAACCCCCTCGGCGTTCCTTCCCGAATGAACATCGGTCAGGTTCTTGAGGTTCACCTCGGCTTTGCCGCAAGAGCTCTCGGATACAAGATGATGACTCCCGTATTCGACGGTGCTCACGAAGAGGACATCACCGAGGCATTCAAGGAAGCAAACAGAGTTGCAATGGAAGAGGCAGAAAAGGAAGCAGCCGCAAAGGGTGTTGAATTCGATCCCTCAACCGTTCCTCAGCTTCGTCTTGACTGCAAGTCAATTCTTACCGACGGCAGAACGGGCAGAAAGTTCGACAACCCCGTAACAGTCGGTGTTATGTATTATCTTAAGCTGCATCATCTTGTTGACGATAAGATTCACGCACGTTCAACAGGTCCTTACTCACTTGTTACTCAGCAGCCTCTGGGCGGTAAAGCTCAGTTCGGCGGTCAGCGTTTCGGTGAAATGGAAGTTTGGGC
>CAZJOH010000184.1:0-1881 GCA_964547575.1 uncultured Clostridium sp. | reverse complement strand
ACCAACCGAAGGCTTTTCAGCTATAACTAATTTGAACATTGGTTTTTCTCCTTGTTTTTGTTGTTTTTTCGTCTTTTGTTGCTTTTTCGTGTATAAAAATGTAAAATATAATTGCTTTTTCGTGATTTTTGCGACATTGCAATGTTGCTTTTTCGTGATTTTTGTGTTATACTCCGTGTGTAAAATATAGAAAGGAGTACGATGATGGTATTAAAGAGAAAAGCATACGATGCTCTTACTCAATGGAAAGCAAAAAGCAATGGTAAAACAGCCTTGCTTATAGATGGTGCAAGACGAGTAGGAAAAAGTTTCTTGTGTGAAGAATTCGCAAAAAAAGAATACAAAAGTCATATAACTATTGATTTTGGTAATGTTCCCAAAGAAATCACAGACCTATTTGATAACGAAAGCTATAATTTAGATTTATTTTTTGCAAAACTTTCAGCTTTTTATTCTACTACGCTCTATAAACGAGAATCCTTGATTATTTTTGATGAAGTACAGCAATTCCCTCGTGCAAGACAGTTAATAAAATATCTTGTTGCAGACGGAAGATATGATTATCTTGAAACAGGTTCTCTCATCAGTCTTAAAAAGAATGTTAAAGACATTATCATCCCATCAGAGGAAGAGCATTTTGAACTCTTCCCTTTAGATTTTGAAGAATTCTTATGGGCTATGGGAGATAACTCAACCGTTCCTCTCATAAAACAATGTTTTGAAACCCTAACTCCACTTGGTCAGACATTACATAGAAAAATAATGAATGATTTTCGTCAATATATTCTTGTAGGTGGAATGCCGCAAGCGGTTTTAGAATATGCTCAAAACAAAGATTTTGAAAAAGTTGACGCTGTAAAAAGACGAATACTAAACCTTTATAGAGATGATGTTTCAAAATTTGCAGATGGTTATGAAGATAAAGTTTATGCTGTTTTTGATGAAATACCGGGACAGCTTTCAAAAAAAGAAAAGAAATATCGTTTATCATCCATAGATAAAGCTGCTAGATTCAGAACATATGAAGATTCTTTTGTTTGGCTTAATGAAGCAATGATTGTAAATACTTGTTTTAATGCAACTGACCCAACAATAGGACTAGCTTTGAACCGTGATAATACAACACAAAAATGTTATATGGGAGATACGGGTCTGCTTGTCACTCATACTTTTATGGATAGACCTTACATAGATAATGAGATTTATAAAGCAATACTGTTTGATAAACTAAATATTAATGAAGGAATGTTTGCAGAAAATATCGTTGCTCAAACCTTACGTTGTAATGGACATAAATTATATTTCTATTCACGTTCAGATAACTTAAATCGCGAGAACCATATGGAAATAGATTTTTTAATCACAGACGGTAAAAAGATCTCTCCTATAGAAGTAAAATCTTCAAACTATAAAAGTCATTCATCCTTAGATAAATTTAATGCAAAATTCTCTTCAAAACTTGGAAAATCATATATTCTCTATCCAAAAGATGTAATGGTATCAAATAACATTATTCACTTGCCTTTATATATGGCAATGTTCCTGTAATCAGATATAAAACCTGCCAGCCTTTGCGGTTGGCAGGTTCTTTTTATTCTTCCTCTGTTTCGGTTACTTCATCTTCCTCAACAACATATTCTTCCTCGTCATCGGGGTCGGTATATGTGTCGGAAGAACCGCCGTTATCGTTTGTGCCTTTACCCTTAAATTTGAAATGGTAAACGGCATATCCGCCTGCGGCTAATGCAATGATAACAAAGATGATTATACCGCTTTTACTCTTGTTTTCGGTTTCATCTTCATTTTCACCTTCACCGTCAGTTTCCGTTGTTTCTTCGGCGGGTTTCTCTGTTGTTGCTTCGGGAGCAACACAGCCTGCAA
>CAZJOH010000183.1:0-1918 GCA_964547575.1 uncultured Clostridium sp. | reverse complement strand
GCAGAATGATATGGGGAGAAACCGGCAAGCCCGGCTACGGACTCTATGACCGTGCGCTCGGTGCAGCATATATCAACGGACTTTTCGAAGCCTGCGAAAAAGCAGTTAAATAGAGGAGGAAAATATGAATCCTATTTCAGAAAAAATAATGTCAATCGGCGTTGTGCCGGTTATTAAATTAAATAATCCCGAAAGAGATGCGGTTGCTCTTGCAAAGGCTCTCGTTGAAGGTGGCGTGCCCGTTGCAGAGGTAACCTTCCGTGCGGCAGGTGCAGCAAAGGCAATAAAGCTCATGAGCGATAACGTGCCCGAAATGCTTGTAGGTGCAGGAACGGTTCTTGAAACCTCGCAGGTTGACGAAGCTATCGAGGCAGGTGCAAAGTTTATCGTAACTCCCGGTCTTGACGAGGAAATCGTTAAGTACTGCCAGAGCAAAAACATTCCCATTTATGCGGGCTGCACAACTCCTACAGATTACCACACAGCTTACAGACTCGGTCTTGACGTACTTAAGTTCTTCCCTGCAGAGCAGAGCGGCGGACTTTCAAAAATCAAGGCTATGAGCGCTCCCTTCCCCATGTTCAAGGTTATGCCCACGGGCGGTATTTCGCTTAAGAATCTCGGCGAATATCTTTCATGCCCCGTTATCGCAGCCTGCGGCGGCTCATACATGGTAACCGCAGACCTTATTGACAATCAGAAGTGGGATGAAATCATCGACCTTTGCAAAAAGTCGGTTGAAATTGTTAAGGAGGCGAGAGGATAATGGCAAAAGTAGTAACCTTCGGCGAAATCATGCTTCGCCTTGCTCCCAACGGATATTACCGTTTCTTCCAGGATGACCAGCTTCAGGCAACCTTCGGCGGCGGCGAAGCCAACGTTTCGGTATCGCTTGCAAACTACGGCATGGAGTCCGTTTATGTTACAAAGCTTCCTGCTCACGCAATCGGTCAGGCGGCTGTTAATTCACTCCGCTATTTCGGCGTTGATACAAGCAAAATCGTAAGAGGCGGCGACAGAGTGGGAATTTATTTCCTCGAAAAGGGCGCTTCGCAGAGAGGCAGCGTCTGCATCTACGACAGAGCTCATTCAGCAATTCAGGAGGCTGACCCCGCTGATTTTGACTGGGACAGCATTTTTGAAGGCGCAGACTGGTTCCATTTCACCGGTATCACTCCCGCACTCGGCGCAAATCTTGTTGAAATCTGTAAGCAGGCTTGCGTTGCAGCAAAGGCAAAGGGCGTTAAAATCTCCTGCGACCTCAACTACAGAGGCAAGCTCTGGACAAGAGCTGAGGCAAGAGAGGCAATGACCGAGCTTTGCAAGTATGTTGACGTTTGCATTTCCAACGAAGAAGACGCAAAGGATGTTTTCGGAATTGAAGCCGAGAATACCGATATTTACGGCGGTAAGCTCAACAAAGAGGGCTATAAATCCGTTGCAAAGCAGCTTGCCGACAAGTTCGGCTTTGAAAAGGTTGCAATAACACTTCGCTCATCAATCTCCGCAAGCGATAATGACTGGGCAGGTATGCTCTATGACGGCGAGAACTATTGCTTCTCAAAGGAATACCACCTTCATATCGTTGACAGAGTAGGCGGCGGCGACAGCTTCGGCGGCGGTCTTATCTATGCTCTTCTTTCGGGCAAGGATACACAGAGCGCTATTGAATTTGCTGTTGCGGCATCGGCACTCAAGCATTCAATCGAAGGCGACTTCAACAGAATCGGCGTTGCCGAGGTTGAAAAGCTTGCAGGCGGCGACGGCTCCGGCAGAGTTCAGAGATAACTGAAATTTAACAACCCCCGATTTTTTGACTTCATCAAAAAATCGGGGGTTGTTGTTTGCTTATTAATCAAGGAAATCCTTAAGACGCTTACTTCTGCTGGGATGGCGGAGCTTACGGAGTGCCTTTGCC
>CAZJOH010000182.1:0-1920 GCA_964547575.1 uncultured Clostridium sp. | reverse complement strand
ATAAATATATTATATAATATAAAGAGCAAAGCTTTGTTTTGGTCATGTGGCGTGTGGGTCCTGTGCGACAGGGCACCGTGAACCATGTCAGGCGGGTGAACCGAGCAGCATTAAGCGGACAGTCTTGTGCGCCACAGTCTGCCTGCCGCCATATGACTAAGGAAATGCTTTTTTTAAAGGGAGTGTGAAAGGATGTATCAGGCGTTATACAGAAAATGGAGACCGCAGAATTTTAACGATGTTTACGGTCAGCCTCATGTTACCAAAACCCTGCAGAATCAGCTTTGCAGCTCAAGAATTTCCCATGCATACCTTTTCACGGGTTCAAGAGGTACGGGCAAAACAACCTGTGCAAAAATTCTTTCAAAAGCGGTAAACTGCCTTTCGCCCATTGACGGCAATCCCTGCAACGAATGCGAAATCTGCCGCGGAATAGACAACGGCTCAATTCTTGATGTTATTGAAATTGACGCAGCGAGCAATAACGGCGTTGATAATATTCGTGATTTGCGAGAAGAGGCAAACTTTACTCCCGCCAACGCAAAATACAGAGTTTATATAATCGACGAAGTTCACATGCTCTCAATCGGTGCTTTTAATGCGTTGCTCAAAACCCTTGAAGAGCCTCCCTCACATGTTATTTTTATCCTTGCAACAACAGAAATTCATAAGCTGCCGTCAACAATTCTTTCAAGATGCCAGCGATTTGATTTCAAGCGTATTGCACCCGAGGATATCACTTCAAGGCTGCTCTATGTTGCAGAAAAAGAAAACGTTAATCTTACCGAAAACGCCGCAAACCTCATCGCAAGAATAGCCGACGGCGGTATGCGTGATGCTCTTTCGCTTCTTGACCGCTGCTTTGCAATGGGAACGGATATTGATGAAAATGCAGTCAGCGATGCGGCAGGCATTGCAGGCACCATTCATCTTTTTTCCTTTTCGGAATATGTTGCAAAGGGAGATTTTACAAGCTCTTTAAAGCTTGTTTCAAAGCTCCACAGCGAGAGCTGCGATATTGACAGCCTCTGCACGGAGCTTACCCTTCATTTTCGCAATCTTATGGTTGCAAAAACCGTTCAGGACTGCGAAGGTTTGATAGTCTGCTCAAAGGATGAGCTTTCAAGCCTTAAAGAGAGAGCGGCAAGCCTTAAGCTTTCAAAAATCCTTGAATGCATTGAAATTCTTGAACAGACTGCCAAAAACATAAAGAATGCCGCCAATAAGAAAATTCAGCTTGAAGCGGCTGTTATAAAAATGTGCGCACCGTCATCTTCATCAGGTGCGGCAATTCCTGAGGGACTTGAAGAGCGTATTTCAAAATTAGAAGAAATTCTTAAAAACGGCGTAAGACCTTCTGTTCCCGTTTCTTCGCCTGCTCCTGCTCCTGTTTCCGCTCCCGTAAAGCCCGAGCCGAAGCCTGAGCCCGTAAAGGAAGAACCGAAGCCCGAAATCCGTGAGAGCGAAAACGCTCCCGAGCCGCCTCCTCCGCCTCCTGCTCCCCCTGCAGAGGAAGGTGCAATTCCCGACGGCCCGTTTGTAAACTGGCCCGATGTTCTTGATAAAATCAAGCTTTACGATATTCCGCTTTTCGGAATTCTCGCAAATTCAACGGCGGTAATCAAAAACGGAAGAGTGCTTATCTGCTCCGAAAATCCGACTCTTTTTGATTTTATCTGTACGGATACCCATTCAAAAGAGCTTGCAAGAGCCGTCTTTGAGGTAATGGGCAGAAGAATGAAAATTGCGGTTTCAAACCCTGAAAAAGCTAAAACGGAAAAAAGCCCTCTTGAAAATTTAAAGGCTAAAATAAATAATTTCAACAATAACTGATTTTGGAGGATATAATATGAAAGCAAGAATTCCCGGCGCTCCCCAGGGCGGCAACATGATGAAAAAAATTCAGGAAATGCAGGAAAA
>CAZJOH010000181.1:0-1952 GCA_964547575.1 uncultured Clostridium sp. | reverse complement strand
CTCAATATTTTTTATTTTTTCGTGTTTTTGGTTGCGTTTAGTTTTTCATTCAACCTCGGCATAACCAAGCGATTTGATACTCAAACAAAGCAAAAATTAGAAAAACAGAGCCTTTGAAACCCTTGTATATCAATGGTTTCAAGACCCTGTAATTGACGGGTGCGTATAGTTTGATCTGTACCCTCGATTTTGAGTTTCTATTGTATTAAACTTGAGTGTTTTTATCTGCATATGAATAAAAACTGATGAGAACATAATATTTATACAAAAATCTATTGTGAGAATAAATTTTTTGTTATATAATTATTTTATTATAAACACGAGAAAACAAGATGTTGTTTGCGGAGGAAACTATGAAGATATTATTCTGTAAAATCTCTTGTATGAAATATTACAAAGGTGCTTGCGACAAGGATATTCCGTATAACGGCGGAAGTTTTGTTGACGAAAATGGATACGGACACGAAGAACACAATTTCAATCCTGTAAAATATGAAAACGGCGATTGCGTCTGCCTTGGATTTGTTGAAACCAAATCTTCCAGATACGGAAAAAGAAACGAGCTTCATATTGAAAGAATCGCAGAATGTGCACACTTAAAAAAAGAAGCTTTTGCTGAAGATGTTTTAGTTATTTGGTGTGCAACTACAGATTTAAACGAAACATCTATTGTTGGCTGGTATAACCACGCAAAGGTATTCAGAAATTATCAAAATGAAACTGTTGGCAAATATAATCAATCCTATAATATCATTGCCGCAAAAGAAGACTGTGTTCTTATTCCTAAATGCGACAGGCATATATACAAATGGCAGGCAAAGGTTGCAAAAAAGAACGGATTCGGATTCGGTCAGTCAATGATCTGGTTTCCGACAGATGAAAAAGGTTGTGCATATGCTGAAGAAAAAGCACGGCAAATCTCCGAATATAACGGTGAAAACTGGATAGATGTTTTTCCAGAATAAAAACATTTTAAAGGATAGCTAAAATGATAAAAGAACTTATTCACGACCCGATTTTGCTTGCGAGGAAATCGGAAGTCGCAACAAAAGAAGATTTGCAGGTCGCACAGGATTTGCTTGATACGCTTTTTGCCCACAAAGACGGCTGTGTTGGTATGGCAGCGAATATGATTGGTGTACAAAAACGCATTATTGCTTTTGATAACGACGGCACATATATGGTTATGTTTAATCCCGAAATAATAAAGAAATCGGGACCCTACGATGCAGAAGAAGGTTGTCTTTCTCTGCTCGGAGGCCCCCGAAAGTGCAAGCGTTATCAGACTATCAAAGTGCAATGGCAGACGGCTGAATTTCAGACCCGTATCAAAACTTTCACAGGCTTCCCTGCACAGATAATTCAGCATGAAGTTGACCATTGCGACGGAATTCTTATTTGAAGGTTAAATTTAGAGACGGAGATGAGCAATTTGAATATTACTTTGTTGAAAAACAATATTGAAAAAGCTGCTCTGTATGACTTTGAGAATAACAAAGTATTCGGTTCGGCGTATTGTGTTATCCAAGGCGATGATGTGATTTATAAAAAATGTTTCGGAACGGTTTCTGCAGATAATGCTAAGCCCGTTACCGAAAACACAATATTCCGCATGGCTTCTATGACAAAGCCCATTACAGCGGCTGCAATACTTATTCTCGTGGATCGCGGATTGCTTTCTCTGCATGATAAAGTGTCCAATTATTTACCTGAATTCAAAGATATTCACATCACACAAATCACACAGAACGGTTTGACAGATCTGGGTAAAGCGCAGAATGAAATTACCGTTTGCAATCTGCTTACGCATACTTCGGGAATCGGCACGGACCCTTTGAAGGAGCAGAAAATGACCGACAATGACAGAAAAACCATTGCTTCTTCGGTTGAATTCTATTCAAAAAACGGTCTGGATTTTGAACCCGGAACAAAACAGCAATACAGCCCATTCG
>CAZJOH010000180.1:0-2012 GCA_964547575.1 uncultured Clostridium sp. | reverse complement strand
CCGTGAGTCATACTCATCATAGCAATCTTTAAAGGTTTCATCTTAAATTACCTGCCTTTCCCCTGATTCAACAGAAGCCTTTGCTTTTTCAACTAAAACTTTAAGGTTTTCATCAATTGCAATCATTTCGTTCTTTGTACCTTTTTGAGCAACAGTAAATGCAGAACGAACAACCGCAATATCCTCTATAGATAAACCATAAAGTTCAAAGTCAACGTCTGTAAACTTCTTATTTTCTGCACCGAACACATATATAGAATCCTGCTTCAACTGAGCATCAACAACAACATCACAAGCAATACCTCTCTGTGAGATTATTTCGTGCTTATCCTTCGCAATTTCACCCTTTGCAAGAGTTGCAGAAATTTCTATCGTGCAAACAATATCATCTTCTGCAGTTGCGATAACGTTAAGTGTGTTATCGTTCTGCATAGCAGTAATTGCCACGATTTTTCTGCCTAATATGTACTGACAAATATCCAATTCTCTATAAAGTTCTGCATAAATATCAGAGCCTCTTTCTACAATGCGTGCAACACGCATAACGCTGATTCCCTGCAATGTTCCGCCCTGCACGATGTTTTTAAGTTCAATAAATCTTCTCTCAAGTCTGTGAGAAAGAATAGGTGTTTCTACTCCGTCGATTACTGTAGTTGCGCAGTCTTTTAAAACTGCTTTTGTTTCTACCGAATACTTATCAAGTAGAAACTCTAATTTGTTTTGTAAATCTACCATAACATATTCTCCTTTTTTAACCAAATAATCTGTTATCATTAAACATATCAACATAATCCTTTGTTTGATCCTTTGCATTTGATAACAACCATTCATATACACTAAGATTGTTATATGTATCACTCCAAGCATCGTGACCATTTTCAGGATATATTGTAAGTTTAGCTTTACCACCTGTATTATTTACCGCTTTTACCATTTTCTTTGATTCGTCAACAAGCACAGTGGTATCTTTTTCACCATGAAACGCCCAAACAGGCACATTAACAAGACGACTAGCATTCCAATACATTCCACCACCACAAATAGGAACTATAGCCGAAAAACATTCGGGCATAGACATAGCTAATTGCCAAGTAGCATATCCACCCATACTTGCACCCATTAGATAAAATCTGTCTCTATCCACAAACTCTAATTTCATACAATGAAGAACCAATTTTTGTAGTTTTTCGAAAATATCAAACCATGTATTTTTATGACATAATGGAGCAATTGTTATAAACGGAAATGTTGAAAATTTTTCTGTAATATGAAAATACGGATTACTTTCAAGTAATTTTATATCGTCTCCCCTTGAACCTGCACCGTGAAGAAAAAATATTATCGGATATTTCATATTTTCATCGTATCCGTTTGGATAACTGATAATATATTTCATTCCTTCGAATTCGCAAATTTGTTTTTTCACAAAGTAGCTCCCTTTAACGATATATTTACAACATTTTAATACGTGGCTTATATTTTTCCAAATATGCCGCATTCTTTTCGTCTCCGCCTGGGGTATTTGCGCTCGACCAAACAGGTGGTGTTATACCTCTGTCAATACACTGTTTAACACATTCGATTTCTAATAAATGCGCAATATAAAAATCAATGATATTTGATACAGGAGCTATAGGTGTTTCAAGACCGGGAACGGTAACAACCGCATCACCAACAGGGTTGAAATCGTCAATGCAAACATCGGCATAATCAAAAAGATTAGTCTTATTTGGGTGACGGATAAAGTGGTCTGCAGGCATTTCTTCTTGCCAATAACTGCTCGATACCGCAATAATTTTAACCCCGTTTTTCTTGGCTTCCATAACCGCATCTATTGTTGCGGGGTTTATGCCTATGTTATGAAAAACAATCAAAAGGTCGTCCTTTTTAAGGTCATAGTATTTCATAATTGCGCTGCCGTAATTCACCGTTCTTTCAAGTTCCAAGTATTTAAGCGCCTGATTAAAAACAGAAAGACCTGTTTCCATAATAGGATTAATACAGGAAAGTCC
>CAZJOH010000179.1:0-2026 GCA_964547575.1 uncultured Clostridium sp. | reverse complement strand
GAACTTGCTCTCCAGTTCCCGCTGGACATCGTTGGCAACACGGGCAGCGTCAGCGGCGTTGCCCTCGTGGGAGGCTTCCAGGGCCTTGAGGATGGCGGCAGCGATCTTATTCTGGTCGTACAGGACGACACGGCCGTCCCGCTTGATGATGCTCTGAATCATAAGTAAATACCCAGCTTTCTTTCCGCATGGTCAGCGGTTGTATTTGTCAACAGAAGCGACACAATATATTGTGTCGCCCGTTTTGTATTCCTACAATATATTGCCACATTTTGTGTAGAAAGTCAATGTTTATTTTTGTAACGAATTGTGGAAAAGACTGTCACTTTTGACGGTTTGTTCCTGGAAAAGAATGGAAAACAGGTGTTTTAGGGAGAAAGGCCGGAAGGACTTGACGAAAAGGTTCCGGGATGCTATAATGGCCCAACACTTAGCACTGCAATATACCGCAAACTGAGCAGGCGGGGCGCAGCCCGGAGCCGGGTCACAAATGTGACAGTGGTTATTTCACCCACGGGACAGTAATGAAGGTTACTATTCCGTGGGTGTTTTTTGCGCTTATGGGAGGCAGCTGCCGAAAAATCTTGTTTGGAGGTATTATTTATGACCAATCTGCTTCTGCGCCGCTTTGTGGCGAACTATCAGCATCCCGAAGACCCGGCGGTGCGCAGCGACATCGGTCGTCTGGCGGGCATGGCGGGCATTGTGTGCAACTGCCTGCTCTTTGCCGTGAAGCTGGCGGTGGGCCTTGCCACCGGCTCCGTGTCCATTGTGGCGGACGGTGTCAACAATCTGTCGGATACCGCTTCGTCGGTGGTGACTTTGGTGGGCTTCTGGCTGGCAAAACGGCCGGCAGACCGGGAACATCCCTACGGCCACGCCCGGTATGAGTATCTGGCGGGTCTGCTGGTGGCCGTACTGATTCTGGTCATCGGTATCGAGACCGGCCGGTCTTCCATTCTGAAGATCATCCGGCCGGAACCGGTGGAGGTCACGGCCCTGTCCTGCGTGATTCTGGCGGGTGCCATGGCCGTAAAGGGTTGGATGGCCCGGTTTTTTGGAAAGCTGGGGAAATACATCGATTCCGCTCCCTTGAAAGCCGCCGCCGCGGACTGCCGCAACGATGTGGCGGCTACGGGAGCGGTGTTGGCGGGTTTTGTTTCCGGCGCCCTGTTCCGGGTAGACCTGGACGGCATCATGGGTCTTGCGGTGGCGGCGCTAATCCTGGCCTCCGGCTTTACCATGGCGAAGGAAACGGTGTCGCTGCTCCTGGGCCGGCAGGCAGCGCCGGAACTGGTGGAAAAAATCACAGAGCTGGTGCTGGAAGAGAAAAAGGTGGTGGGCATCCATGACCTGCTGGTCCACGATTACGGCCCGGGCCAGTGCTTTGCGTCGGTCCATGCCCAATTGGAGCCGGAGGAGTCGGCGGTGGCCTGCCACAGTATCATCGACACCATCGAACGCCGGGCGCTGACGGAACTGAATGTCCATCTGGTCATCCACTTCGACCCTGAGAATGACGAAGCAGAAAGATAACCTCGTAGGGGCGATTCACGAATCGCCCGTGAACGCAACACAAAAAAGAACCCCGACAGACTGTGTGAACTGCCGGGGTTCTTTCGTCGGGCGGTGTTTCCTCCCTGTTGTTTATTCTTCCGTGTATAATTTATCCAACTTCCAGCGTAGAGGATTTGTTTGAATATACTCTGCCAGCGCTATATAATCCGCCTGGTTGCGAATCACATGGTCATAATAGCCACGCTGCCAAACGGCAATATCACCATAATGCAACCGAATGGCCTTGGATGCATTCATTTTGATATATCCAATCAATTTTGACATGATGGATCTGCTTTGTTTGGGGGATTCACTAATTTCCTGTAGAACATCCTTCTCCGTAATGACAGCGATCAAATGTACATGGTTGGGCATAATCACATACCGATCAATAGTCACATGAAGATGGGTAGGGATATTCTGCATAACCGCATCCACAATCTTGCCACATACGGTCAATTGAGGCTCG
>CAZJOH010000178.1:0-2122 GCA_964547575.1 uncultured Clostridium sp. | reverse complement strand
TATTAAAAATGGAATTTTTATGTTATAATATAAAAAAATCCAAAGTTTTTTGCAAAAGAACACAACTCAACCTTCGGTATGTAGACTTCCCCCCAAAAACATACTATACTGAATCTGAAAGGAGACAGAGAAATGGATAATTATATTACAGGTACAACAATCAAACGCTTGCGTGAGGCAAAGGGAATCACTCAGACTCAGCTTGCCGAGCAGATAGGTGTCAGCGATAAGGCTGTGTCAAAGTGGGAAACCGCAAAAGGTTTACCCGATATTACGCTGATTGAGCCGTTGGCAAAGGCTCTCGGTGTTTCGGTTATGGAGCTGATGTCAGGCGATACCGTTATAAACAAAAATATTTCATCAAATATCCTGCGTTCAAAGTTTTATGTTTGCCCCGTGTGCGGCAATGTGATTCGCACAACGGGTGATACGGTTATCAGCTGCTGCGGAATCACTCTGCCGCCGCTTGAAGCGGAAGAAGTTGACGATGCTCACGAAATAACCGTTGAAAAAGTTGAGGATGAGCATTTTGTAACGGTCAACCACGAAATGACAAAGACACATTTCATCTCGTTTATCGCACATCTCACATCGGACAGAGTGCAGTTTGTCAAGTTCTATCCCGAAGGCAACGCGGAAACACGCCTTCAGCTACGCGGCAGAGGGTATCTGTATATTTACTGCAACAAACACGGACTTATGAAAAAGAAAATATGATTGCAAAAACTCGGAATGCGGTTGCACTCCGAGTTTCATTTTTATTATTATTTGCAATAGATTCTGATTGCTTCAGATATATATTCTGCTGTGCCTGCACCGTTTTGGTCGATGTTTGATTTAAAGCGTTCATCGGCAACATACATCTGTCCGAGACCTGCGAGAATTTCGTTAGTGCAGGTATAGAAATTATCGGTTATATATTGCTGAAGCTTTTTGACGAGTGACTGTGCGGTTTCGCTTTCGGGTGCAGCTCCGTCTTTTAATGCAACTGCAAATTCGGCAAGAACTGCATTCAGGCCTGCGTTGACATCGTTCCACTTATCGGCAGAATAGCCTGCGGTTTTCTGCTCGCTTTCTTTGTAGGCATCTGTGTTTCCCCAACGCTGTTTTGCTTCGTCAGCATACTGCTTGCGTGCAACTTCGTATTCATTATTATTAAATGTATTCATCGGTATCTCTCCTTTTTCAGCTTCGTCAAGTGCGGAAATCAGCCGTTCCAAACGCTCTTTTTTGAGTGTCAGCAGTTCTTTTTGCTTATGGATTGCCGCCGCTTTGTCGTAATCGGGTGACGAGAGAATTTCGAGTATGCTTTTCAGCGGAAAGTCAAGCTCACGGTAAAACAGAATTTCGACCATCCGACCAAGCGATTTTTCGTCATAATCTCTGTAACCGTTCTGCTCGTCAATAAACGCAGGCTTCAACAGCCCGATTTCATCGTAATAGTGCAGCGTGCGCACGCTGACACCCGTCAGTTTCCCAAAATCTTTGATGTGCATTCTCATCACCTCTGATATGATTATAAACCATAACGTAACGTGAGAGTCAAGGGGTTTTTATAAGTTTTTCGTACGAAGGGACATTTTTCACTCACCGTCAGGGTGTGGCATATAATAATCCTGAGGTGATTTTATGAATATTAAGGATTACGGTGTCGAGCCTGCTGTTCTGAACATAGAGTGTTTTGCAGAAAATAACACTAATTTCCGTACCGCTTTATGGACAGGCAAACATTTGCAGGTGACGCTGATGTGCATACCTGTCGGCGGTGAAATCGGCAAGGAAATGCACTCAAATCTTGACCAGTTTATACGTATTGAATCAGGTTCCGCCTGTGTAATGATGGGTAAGTGCGAATGCGATTTGAATTGCCGTCAGAATGTCAATGAGAATTTTGCGGTTATCGTGCCTGCAGGCACATGGCATAATATTGTCAACACGGGTAACTCTCCGCTGAAGCTATATTCAATTTACGCACCGCCCCAGCATTCGTTCGGCACAATCCACCGCACAAAAGAAGATGCCGAGCACGCAGAAAAACATTGCGATTGTCGGTGAATATGCAACAGTAAAGGGGCTGTAAAAAAACAGTCTGAATAAAAAAGAGCTACAAGTCTACCGAAAA
>CAZJOH010000177.1:0-2126 GCA_964547575.1 uncultured Clostridium sp. | reverse complement strand
TGCACATCCAAGATTACTCGGATTATCGTCAATGTAAGGACAGTGCATCCACCATACACAGCTATCTTGCGGCGGTTTGCGGATTCTATAATGTTCCGATGGATTTGATTACTAAGCCTATTCGTCATACCGCCGAATACACAAAATCCCGTTCGGATAACGGAAAGACAATTCGTGCAGATAACAACATCGACAATCCTCGTTATGAACGCTCGGTTTCGTTTCAGAGGGTTGTGGGGATAAGAGCATCCGAGCTTGCCAAACTTGAGGGTCGTGACCTTGTCACGGATGAATCGGGACACCTTTGCGTTTTTGTTAAAGACGGAAAGGGTGGCAAGGATTCACTTCAGAGAATCCTGCCTGAAGATGAAGTTTTCATCAGCGAATATTTTAATGTCGGCGAAAAAGAAAAAGTTTTTCAGCCGATCGAACTTTCCAATTCTATTGACTATCACCACATCAGGGCAGAAAACGCAAAACGCTGTTACGAGTATTATCTCAACAAAATTAATAATGAAGAAGGCTATGCAGAAAAACTTGCAGATGAAATCCGTCTGCGTTGGAATTTGTACTGCACAAAGAAACTTAAAGACGGCACAATAGTTCACAAACCTTTTGAAGAAAATTTGATCAAGGGTACATATAAAATCAGAGGCAAGAATAAAGCGTTGGCAGTCAAATACGGCTTGCCGACTGAATACAACAATCTTGCATTGGCTGCCGTTTCGGTCTTCCACTTGGCTCACTGGAGAAATAACGTCACGGTGCAGTCGTATCTTTTATCGCACTAAAAATAATGTCGGCAGGTTAACCGCCGACATTGAGTGAAATAGAGTTGGACAATGCCTCGCTGGCTTTAGCCTGAACCTTTGCAAAAACATGAGCGTAGATATTAAGAGTTGTTGTAGGATCGGAATGTCCGAGCGATGCCGAAACCTGATTAACATTGCAGTTAAATTCAATCAAGGCAGTAGCATTGAAGTGACGGAAACTATGAACATTCACATAGCGGAGCCCTTCTTTTTTACAGAATTTTTGAAGCCAATGTCTCGGAGTATCGGGACCCATAGGTAAACCGTTCCAAGCGGTGAAAAGTCTGTCTGTTTTATGCCAGGCATCGCCGAGTTCAGCTATGTTTTTGTCTTGTTCTTCTTTGAGTTCCAGTATTGCGTTTATTACTTCATCATTAACTTTCAGGCTTCTGTAACCGTTTTCGGTTTTCGGAGTTCCCGTTATTATACCTTTTTCTTTAGAATAAACCGAAGTTCTGTTTATACTGATAACTTGATTTTCAAAATCAATATCGCTCCATTCAAGCCCGAGAATTTCGCCTTTTCTGAAGCCTGTAAACATTGCGATGATGAAAAACACTTTATATTTCAAAGGTGCTTTTTCACAAAGGAGATTTACCAACGTCTGCATTTCCTTCATATCATATATTTCACGCTTTTTAGTTTCAACCTTAACAGTGTGTACTCCCTTGCAAGGGTCTTTCAAATACATATTATGATATCTTGCAGCAAAATCATATACATCAGATATAAAGCCCTTATAGAGCTTTTGTGTTTTGACTGAAAGCCCTTTACCTGTGTGTTTATTTGTACCGTCCTGAGCAAGGCTGTTGATGAATTTCTGAATATGAGCCGTTGTAATGCGGTCAAGCCTTAAATGACCGATTGCTTTATATGTTCTGTCCTTGCAGTCCTTAAGACGTTCAAGCGTAAGCTGCTTGTGGTTTCCTTCAAGTTCCGCTTGTGCCAGAAACATTTCGGCCATTACTTCAAACTTAACATTAGCCGATACAAACGAACCTGTTTTAACATCTTCCTCAAACATCACATACTGCCTTTGACATTCCTTCTCAATCTGTTTCGGAGTCATTCCAGGTTCGGGAACCCATGTTTTAGTAACAATATTCTGTGTACCGTCAGCTTTGTAACCGTCATAAACCTTGAAACGGTAGCTGCCTCCTCTCTTTTCAATTCTACCTATAAAACCATCTTCTTTCGTAAATAATTTAGCAAACGTACATTTGTTCTGTTTGCGTATTAATTATAACTCAAGATTAATAAAACGTCAACGTACGTAACGTACAAACTTGGAGGTGATAAAATGTCCATGGCCCC
>CAZJOH010000176.1:0-2193 GCA_964547575.1 uncultured Clostridium sp. | reverse complement strand
TATCACGGAGATAGTCAAAGCCCATCTCGTTATTTGTGCCGTAGGTAATATCAGCCGCATATGCTTCCTTGCGTTCTGCATTTTCTTTTTCGTGAATAATAAGACCGACAGTAAGACCCATGAAGCGGTAAACCTTGCCCATCCACTCGCTGTCACGGCGGGCAAGATAATCGTTTACGGTAACGATGTGAACGCCGTTGCCCGAAAGACCGTTGAGATATGCAGGAAGGGTTGCAACAAGAGTTTTACCTTCACCTGTTTTCATTTCGGCTATTCTGCCCTGGTGGAGAATGATGCCGCCGATAATCTGCACGGGGAAATGCTTAAGACCGAGCACACGCCACGATGCCTCTCGGCAGGCAGCAAATGCCTCGGGGAGAATATCGTCAAGAGTTTCGCCGTTTGCAAGGCGCTCTCTGAATTCGGGAGTTTTTGCCTGAAGCTGCTCATCGGTAAGCTTTGAATACTCCTCCTCAAGGTCAAGCACCTTATTGCAAAGCGGACGTATGCGCTTAACCTCTTTCTGGGAATAATCGCCGAAGATTTTTTTCAAAAGACCCATAATACACCTCTGTTTAATTAATTCGCATTTCGTAATTATTTTTATGTTGTAAAATTTATTTTTTTATGGTAGAATTTTTCCGGAATAAACAACAAGGAGAGTTTCGACATGCCGAAAAGAGAAGATTATATTTCGTGGGACGAATATTTCATGGGTATCGCCATGCTTTCCTCCTACCGCAGCAAGGACCCCAATACGCAGGTTGGCGCCTGCATAGTAAATGACCGCAACAAGATTATGTCCGTCGGTTATAACGGCTTTCCTCAGGGCTGCAGCGACGATGATTTCCCCTGGGAGAGAACGGGAGAAACATACGACACAAAATATCCTTATGTCTGCCACGCCGAGCTTAACGCCATTCTCAACAGCGGCGGCTCAAACCTTGAAGGCTGCAAAATTTACGTTGCTCTTTTCCCCTGCAACGAATGCGCCAAGGCTATCATTCAGTGCGGAATAAAAGAAGTTTATTATCTTTCCGATAAGTATGCCGAAACACCCGGCACAAGAGCCTCAAAGCGTATGTTTGACTCTGCAGGAATAAAATATACCCAGCTCAAACCCGAAAGAAAAGAGCTTACGGTTGATTTCAGAGAAGAAAATATATAACTTACAGACAGCCTTACGGCTGTCTTTTGTTTTCAGTTAAAACGCATAAACAACCGAGCCGACCTTTGCGCCTGTTCCGTCAAGAGCACGCACGCTCATAACGCTCGAATTATCAACCCATGTGAAGCCTGCACTTTCAACAAAAAGCATGGGCTCGGTATAGATAACGGGGTCAGCTGAGCCGTCAACGGTGCAATAAATAACGGTCTGGATTGATGCGCCGTTGGAATTCATTTCGCCGTTTGAAGCAAAAGCTGCCTTTGTTCCGTCGGGGCTGATTGAAAAAGCGTCAGCCAATGCAATATTTATATCCTTAAGAGTCTTGACTTCGCCCGTTAAAAGGTCAATAAGCTCAAGGCTCTTTTTATTTATGAGATACTTGCCGCTCTGCAGATAATCGGTGAAATAATCGCCTTCAAACTGAGTGAGCACCTGCTCCGTGCCGTTGTTATAGACATTTGCAAAGCCGTTTTCATTCTTGCGAAGGTAGTGCATACCGTTTGCATCGTTTACAAACCAGATGCCGAGGATATCCTCAACAATAATTTGGGGCTTGTATGCGTTGGAAAGCTCCATAATATCGGCACGGGTACCCTTTTCGCTCTCATTATAGTATCTTGAAGAAATGAAATATTTTGCATTTCCGAGATTTTTGATAAAATCATCGGTAAGCATTGTCCAGTCCTGACGGAATGAGCCGTTTTTATCGATAAGACGGGTGTTATTTGAAACATACGTTGAAGTCTTACCGCTTGCAAGGTCAAAATTATAGATTTCGGAATAAAGCTTATCTGCCTTATAGAAATTATCCTTGTCAAAATCAGCAAGAAGAAGATAGCCTTCGCCGTAGCCGGAGGGCTTTGCAGTGAGCTTTACGAATGCGAATGAATAAACGTCAACATCGCTGCTCATATCCGAGGTAAAAACACCGTAACCGCATGCCTTGCCGTCTTTTTCAATATAATTCACTGTAACGGGAATGCTCTCGTAGGTTGCGGCAAGAGTTGCTTTAATCTGCTTTACCG
>CAZJOH010000175.1:0-2269 GCA_964547575.1 uncultured Clostridium sp. | reverse complement strand
AAGGGCGTTATCATCGCCATGACCCGTGAAGAAGCGGCGGATGCAGTCAAGTCTATTATGCAGGATAAGCAGTTCGGCGAAAGCGGCAATCAGATAGTTATTGAGGAATTCCTTGAAGGCCCCGAGGTTTCCGTTCTTTCATTCACCGACGGCAAGACAGTTGTTCCCATGATTTCATCAATGGACCACAAGAGGGCCAAGGATAACGATGAGGGTCTTAACACGGGCGGTATGGGAACAATCGCTCCTAACCCCTACTATACCGCAGATGTTGCGGAAAGATGCATGAAGGAAATCTTCCTTCCCACAATCAACGCAATGAATGCGGAAGGCAGAACCTTCAAGGGCTGCCTCTACTTCGGACTTATGATAACAAAGAATGGTCCCAAGGTTATCGAATATAACTGCCGTTTCGGCGATCCCGAAACACAGGTTGTTCTTCCTCTTCTTGAAAGCGACCTTTTTGAAATCATGAAGAGTGTTGCCGCAGGAACTCTTACCGAAGAACAGGTTAAGTTCAGCGAAAAGAGTGCTTGCTGTGTTGTTATGGCGTCCGACGGTTATCCCCAGAAATACGAAAGCGGCTTTGAAATAACAATGCCTGCTGATAAGAATATATATGTTGCGGGTGCAAAGCTTTCCGACGGCAAGCTTCTCACCGCAGGCGGCAGAGTTCTCGGTGTAACCGAAACCGCAGATACTCTTGAAAATGCAATCGCAAAGGCATATGAAACGGTTAAGACAGTTAACTTTGCAAACGCCTATTACAGAAAAGATATCGGTAAAAAAGCCTTGGAGGTTTGATAATATGGTATACAGAGCCTATGTTGAAAAGAAGAGCGGACTCGATAACGAAGCCCGTTCTCTCAAAAATGAGCTTGTTTCCCTTCTCGGAATTGCAAGCCTTGAGAAGGTAAGAGTTCTCAATCGTTATGACATTGAAAATATTGAAAAGGACCTTTTTGATTATTCAAAAGGCACCGTTCTTTCCGAGCCTCAGCTTGATGATATCAGCGAGAATCCCAATCTTGACTGCGACAGACTTTTTGCTGTTGAATTCCTCCCCGGTCAGTTTGACCAGAGAGCAAATTCCTGTGCAGAATGCATTCAGATTATCTCAAAGGGTGAAAGACCTCTCGTAAGAACAGCAAAGGTTTACTGCCTTTACGGTAACATCAGCGATGATGAGCTTGCACAGATAAAGAAGTTTGTTATCAACCCCGTTGAATCAAGAGAAGCTTCACTTGAAGAATACGAAACTCTTGCAATGGATTATGTTGTTCCCGAAACCGTTAAGACTCTTGACGGCTTCATCGCTCTTGATGAAGCAGGTCTTAAGGCTTTTGTTGATGACTACGGTCTTGCAATGGACCTTGACGATATCAAGTTCTGCCAGAAGTATTTCATCAGCGAGCAGAGAGATCCGACCATCACCGAAATCAAGATGATTGATACATATTGGTCAGACCACTGCCGTCATACAACCTTCCTTACAAACATTGATTCCGTTAAGTTTGAGGATGAGCTTCTCCAGAAGGCATATGACGAATATATAGAAGCAAGAAAGGCTTGCAACAGAACAAAGCCCGTAAATCTTATGGATATCGGCACAATTGCCGCAAGATATCTTAAAAAGCAGGGACTTCTTCCCAAGCTCGACGAGAGTGAAGAAATCAATGCCTGCACAGTAAAAATTGACGTTAATGTTGAGGGCGAAACCCAGAAATGGCTTCTCCTCTTCAAGAACGAAACACATAACCATCCCACAGAAATCGAGCCCTTCGGCGGTGCTGCAACCTGCATAGGCGGCGCAATCCGTGACCCCCTTTCAGGCAGAAGCTATGTTTATGCAGCTATGCGTGTAACGGGCGCAGGCGACCCCACGGTTCCCGTAAGCGAAACAATCGAGGGCAAGCTTCCCCAGAGAAAAATCGTGCAGACTGCTGCAGCAGGCTACAGCTCATACGGCAACCAGATAGGTCTTGCAACAGGTATTGTTGATGAACTCTATCATCCCGGCTATGTTGCAAAGAGAATGGAAATCGGTGCTGTTATCGCAGCAGCTCCCGAAGAGAATGTACGCCGTGAATGTCCGCAGGACGGTGACGTTGTTATCCTTCTCGGCGGACGTACAGGCCGTGACGGCTGCGGCGGTGCAACGGGTTCATCAAAGTCACATAATCTCAAGTCACTTGAAAACTGCGGCGCAGAGGTTCAGAAGGGTAACGCACCCGAAGAAAGAAAGCGCCAGCGTCTTTTCAGAAAGACA
>CAZJOH010000174.1:0-2277 GCA_964547575.1 uncultured Clostridium sp. | reverse complement strand
TATATGTTCAAATTTGCCGAACCCGATTATCCGACGGGCATGGAAACTCACGAGTGTCACAGCATGAGTATGGAATTCCTTTGCCATAGGTATATGGATGTTTTTTTCGGCGATAAAGCGGATAAATATCGCTATAAGCACATTGTTGATGCGCTTTCATTCATTCCTTATGGAACGATTGTTGATGAATTCCAGCACATTGTTTATGAAAATCCCGACTTGACACCCGATGAACGTAAGTCGGAATATCTTAAACTCGAAAAGAAATACAGACCTTATCTTTCGTTTGAGGGCATTCCTTATCTCGAACTCGGTACACGCTGGCAGTATCAGATGCATATTTACGAAAGTCCGTTTTATTATATTGACTACTGCATTGCACAATGCGTTGCGCTCGGTTTCCTCGGTCTTTCAAGAGAAAATTTTGATGATGCACTTGAAAGATATGTTGATTTTCTTAAGAAAACGGGCGGTATATCCCTCGGTGAGTTAATTGAAGGTGCAGAACTCAAATCACCGTTTGAAGAGGGTTCACTTAATAAAGCCGCACAGTCAGCATTGAAAGCGATAACAGAAGCGGAAAACAAAATATAACGAAAAGGGGAGCAGAAATTGATCTGTTCCCCTTTAACTATGAATTTACATCTCATCACCGTCTATGGTGGAGCTTCACCTCAAGGAGAAGCCGTGAAATGGTTTTCTGCGTCCTATCATAAGCCAAGCAATTGTTTCTTTTTAACTTCAAATTCAGCCTGACTGATTACGCCTTGATTTGCCAACTCCTTGTATTTGGCAATTTCATCAGCTGCAGAAATTGTGCTTGCATTGGAAGCGACTTTCTTTTTTGCTAAAGCTACTTTTTCTTCAATTATCTCTTTTAAACGATAAAAACCGTTTACCTTACCCAATGATGATATCGTGTATGTTCTTCCTGCGGTATTAAGCTGTATAAACGCATTTCCGAAAAATCCGCCGTCACTTGCGCTTACAGAAATAATATCCGAATAATTTATATGAGTCTCAGCTTGATGAAAAGTTCCTTCTCCCCAAATCAGATAATCTTCATAAATAGTAACTGTGCCAAATGAAAGATTATACCATATGCCGCCATCTGATTGTTCTCTGTAAGAAATACTGCTCATTATAACTTTCTCCTTTATGTAAATTTGTTAAATTAATTATATGACAAAATGTCATAATTGTCAACAGTAAAAAATGACATAATGTCATATAGGTGATGTTATGAAAAACAATCTTTTGCTTTTACGCAAGAAAAAGGGGATAACTCAGATTGCTTTGCAAATGGCAACGGGAATTGAGCAGGCGTTGATTTCAAAATACGAAACAGGTGAAAGAGTTCCGCCGACAGAAACACTTATGATTCTTGCAGATTATTATAATGTAAGCATGGATTATATCATGTGTCGCACGGATAATCCCGAAATAAATAAGTGAAATAATCGAATACAAAAATTAAGCGCAAGGCATCTGCCCTGCGCTTTTTGCTTGTTAATCGTTAAATTCTTTCTCTGATTTTAAGATTTTTCCGCTTTCTGCATCAACCTCATAATCATATTCATATTTTCCCGAATCAAATTCAATTTCATAAACAAGTGTGCCTCTTTCTCTGTCAAGCTCGGCTTTGTAAAATTTCACATCGGCTTCGGCGAGTCCTGCATGAGCGAGAACGGTTTTCTTTGCTTCTTCTTTTGTTATTTTAACATTGAGAACGGTTGAGTTTTCGGGTGTAACGGCAGCTTTTTCTGTTTTATTATCTGCGGCAGTTTTTTCTTCTTTTGGCTGCTCGGTAGGTTTTTCAACAGGCTGAACGGCTGTTTCTTCTTTTGTTGTCTGTTCTTCAGGTATTTCGGTTGTTTCAACAATTGTTTCCGTAGTCTGTGTTTCGGGTGCTGATGTCGTTGTTTCAACGGGCGGGGGATTGCTGTTTTCTGAATTGCAGCCGGCAAGAAGTGCAAAAAGCAGTGCGGCTGATGCCAATAATACCAGATATTTTTTCATTTTTAATCCTCCTTTTTTTACATCATTAGTATAACAAAAAGAGAGGGCGCAATAACCCTCTCTTCAAGTTTTAACCGAAATATCTCTCAAGAAGACCCTGGAATGCCTTGCCGTGTCTTGCTTCGTCCCTTGCCATTTCGTGAACGGTATCGTGGATAGCGTCAAGACCCTGTTCCTTAGCCATCTTCGCAAGCTCAAACTTGCCTGCTGTTGCGCCGTTTTCAGCGTCAACTCTCATTTCAAGATTCTTCTTTGTGC
>CAZJOH010000173.1:0-2281 GCA_964547575.1 uncultured Clostridium sp. | reverse complement strand
GGTGTTGCAGAGATTTACGGAACCAATATGGTTGGCAACCGTTTTGATATCACAATCAATCATGCTCGTGTGGATTCGGGAAATTTCAAAATTGTTTTGCTTGAGGATGATAAAATAGTTCATGAATTCAAACTCAATGAACTGACACAGACATATACGCTTGAAAATCCGTCGGGTTATATAGCTCTTAGAATTGCAGGCGAAAGCGCTGATTTTCAGTTTGATTATATAATATACTGATTTTTGTGATAACAGGAGGTCAGAAAATGAAAAAAATCCTTACGATCCTGCTTTTAGCGGCGTTAATGTTATCTTTTGCTGCCTGTGGTTCAGATGAGGCAACCGATATGGTTTCTGAACTTGGGCTTACAGCGGAAACAAAGGGAGCGACCGAATATACCGTTGAAATTAATTCCGCACTTTATTCACTGCTGGATTTTGAAGATAAAACCGAATATGAGTTTGCAATAAGGGGCTTGATTGATGCTCCCGAAGAGCTTGAGCTGAAGGATGCCGACGGAAACGTTATCTGGAGCCAGAAGGCTTACAGCTTTGTGGATAATTATGAAGAATGTCCCGATACGGTTAATCCCAGCCTTTGGGAGAACACAAAGAATAACCACGCCTACGGTCTTTTTGAAGTGTGTGAAAACATATATCAGGTAAGAGGCTATGATATGGCAAACCTCACACTCATCAAGGGTGACACGGGTTGGATAATTTTTGACCCGCTTATGAGTGTTGAATGTACGCAGGCGGCAATGCAGCTTGTTGAAAAGAACCTCGGCAAGCTTCCTGTTAAAGCAGTTATAATTTCTCATCCTCATGTTGACCATTACGGCGGAATCAAGGGTGTAATGACCGATGAACAGGCGGCAGACAGCGCACTTTCGCTTGAAGAACAGCTTGCAAGCGGAAATATTCCCATTATCGTTCCCGAAGGCTTTACAGAGCACGCTATCAGCGAAAATGTTTATGCCGGCAAGGGTATGGGCAGAAGAGCTTCTTATCAGTACGGCGTATTCCTTGAACAGTCCGAAACAGGCAAGATGGCAATGGGCATCGGCATGGGTCAGTCAACCGGCACGGTTTCTTTTATCCGTCCTACATATGAAATTAAGGCGACGGGAGAAAGCTGCGTTATTGATGGTGTAACAATGGAGTTTCAGATGACTCCGGGCACGGAAGCACCTGCTGAAATGAATATCTGGTTCCCTGAAATGAAAGCTCTCTGGGTTGCTGAAAATTGCACCGCAACGCTTCATAATCTTTATACTCTCAGAGGTGCACAGGTTCGTGACGGCGATGCATGGGCAAAATATATAACCGAAGCGATTACCCTTTACGGAGATGAAGCTCAAGTTACATTCCAGTCACATAACTGGCCTCATTGGGGCAATGAGTTTATAAACGAATATCTTGCCGATACAGCGGCGGTTTATAAGTTTATCAATGACCAGACACTCACATATATCAATCAGGGTTATACATCCGATGAAATTTCAAATATGATTGAGCTTCCCGATGAGCTTGCAAAGAATTGGTATACCCGTCAGTATTACGGCACGGTAGCCCATAATTCAAAAGCGGTTTATCAAAAATATATGGGCTGGTACGATGCAAATCCCGTAAATCTCGACCCTCTTGAACCTACGGAAAGCGCAAAGAAATGGGTTGAATATCTCGGCGATACCGACGAAGTTCTCCGAAAAGCAAAAGAAGATTTTGATAAAGGTGAGTATCAGTGGGTTGCAGAGGTCACAAACGTTTTGGTTTATGCCGACCCCGAAAACACCGCAGCAAGGCTCCTTTGTGCCGATGCACTTGAGCAGCTCGGCTATCAGTCAGAATCGGGCGCATGGAGAAATGCTTATCTTTCAGCCGCCCTTGAGCTTCGTAACGGTAATGCTGCAGAAAACGGACAAAACGCAAAAACCGACGGTAGTGTTCTTAAAAATATGACGGCGGAAATGATTTTTGATTATATCGGAATTATGCTTGATAAGCAGGCGATTGCAGAAGAAGATTTTGCTATTAATGTAAACCTTACCGATACTAATGAAAAAATAATGCTTCGCTTCAATAACGGTGCATTGCTTCAATATGCAGATACATCATCCGATTCAGCCGATTTAACAATAACCTGTCCCAAGAATGCACTTGTCCTTATTCTTCAGAAGGATATGGAAAAAATCAGTGCTTCGATGAAACTTGAAGGCGATGTATCAAAGCTGGAGCTTATAGTTAATAATCTTAATCAGTTTGATGCGGCAGGTAATGC
>CAZJOH010000172.1:0-2284 GCA_964547575.1 uncultured Clostridium sp. | reverse complement strand
AATCTCGCTGTCCTCACCTGTGATTTCCTTAACATCGTCAAGCATATCGATAGGAACATTGCAAAGACCGATGTTCTTAACGTTGGTGTGGTTGAGAATGAACTCGGTAATGATACCCGAGGGATTTGTGAAATTGATAAGCCATGCATCGGGGCAGATAGCTTCAATTCTGTCGCAGATATTCTTGATAACAGGGATTGTTCTCTGCGCCTTGAAGAAGCCGCCGATACCGGTTGTTTCCTGACCGATGAGGTTATATTTCTTGGGAATGCTTTCATCAAGATGACGGCAGGGAAGCTTGCCTACACGAATCTGTGTAACAACGAAATCCGCACCCTGCAAAGCTGTGTCAAGGTCATCGGTGAAAACAACCTCGCAGTCATCGCCTACGTTTTTGAGCATTCTTACGCAAAGGTCACCTACGATTGTTCTTTTTCTTTCGTCAATATCCATGAAGGATATTTTCTTGAGCTTAAGGCTGTCCTTCGCCTTAAGAAAACCGTCAACAAGCTCGGGGCAATATGTGCTGCCCGAACCGATTACTGCTACATTAATTTCTCTCATTGTAATCTGTCTCCTTCAATTCTTACTCATGCATATTCCTGCATAATCCAGTTGATGCAGCCTGTTACGGGAAGTGCATCAAGCTTTATGAACTTAAGCTTCTTGCCGCTCATTGCCTCTGCCTTTGAGAGAAGCATATCAAGATAAAGCTTGTTATCAAGCTTAACGTTGATTGAGCCTGAAAGAACAACTTCAACCTCACCGTCGCCGAAATTAAGCTCGTTTGCAAGGGCTGAAATAAGCTGTGCGCCTCTTGTTGCCATTCTTTCGCAATAGTCGCAAGCAGGCTTATCACCCTGCTTTGCAGCCTCGAAGAAGAAACCGACCATATCCTTGATATATTCGCCGCCGTTTTCGCCTTCGATTTTTTCGATAAGACCGAGGACTTCGCCTCTTTCCTTAAAACCGTATTTATCCATAACCATTCCGGTAATGAGTGTTTTCTCAAGTCCGAGGAAAAGCTCATTATAAACAAGACGGAAAGCCTCAATAACGATATTTCCGCCGCCCGAGATATCACCGGAGAAATCACCGAGACCTGCAAGCTGAAGCATTTTGCCGTCAAGGTCAATGCCGTTGCAGCAAACGCCCGTGCCGCAGTTATAGCCGATTGCGCTCTTGCCCGTTGCGCCTGCCTTTACAACGATAAATCCGTCATTGAAAACCTCAAAGTTTGAAAGACCCTTATCACGGAGCATTCCGCACATGATATCATACTGATAAGGATGGTCGATACCTGCAAGACCCATAAGAGTGAAGCTTACATCTGAAAGCTCAACTCCTGCCTTTTCACAAAGAGCCTTTAAGCCATCCATGATAATATCGCTTGCGCCTTCAAATGCGGTATCAATATTTTCATGGTTACTGCCGGGTCCTGTTACGGATGCGAGCATTTTTTTGTTTTCATCAAAAAGAGCAAATGCGGTTTTTGTTCCGCCGCCGTCAACACCGATATAATATTTCATATTTATCTCCTTGCTGTTTTTTAGTAACCGTTGAGAATCGTGACCGAGATTTATTCAGCGGTTACTTACTCAAAAAATTCTTCACAAACCTCGTCAAGGCAGAACATGCCTCTTCTGGTTTCTTCTCTGTCTATCCACATTCCGTTGGTAAAATCAGGGAATGCTACGGGTGCGCTGCCAAGAGCAATTGACTGCTCGGAAAGGCAGGTTACGGCCATCATGACCGCTGTATCATAAACATCGATGGGGGGCTTTGCATCAAGTCTTACGCTCTCTGCAAAAGCGCTGAGAACAAGATAGTCCATGCCGCCGTGACCTGCGTGAACACCGTCCTGCTGATATTTTTTCCAAAGAGGATGCTCATATTCTTCAAGGTAAGGCTCAAAAGGCTCTGAGGGATGTGCCCAACTGCCGGTTTCATTCTTTGTTCTGCCCTCAAGATAGATTGACTCACCGTCTTCCATATAAAGACCCTTTGTGCCCTGAACACGGTAAGCTCTTGAATAGTTTCTGGGAAGAGAGCAGTCATGAGTAAGAACAACGGTTTCGCCGTTGGCGCACTTAAGCATTGTTGTTACAACATCGCCCTCATTGAAATTATAGTTTGCAAGGTCATAATCCTCGCCCTTATTTTTCTTAATCCATTCGTTAAGTCCTCTGGACTTGCTTGCCATTGAAACAAGAGAAACAAATCTGTTACCTCTGTTTATGCCGAGAACCTTTGTGATGGGTCCGAGCTGATGGGTAGGGTAAAG
>CAZJOH010000171.1:0-2292 GCA_964547575.1 uncultured Clostridium sp. | reverse complement strand
GTGATAATATGGTTGTATATAAAGAGCATAAGGTGCAGAGAGGTCATAACTTCGCTATCGTGGACGAGGTTGACTCCATTCTTATCGACGAAGCAAGAACTCCGCTTATCATTTCGGGCAGAGGCGAAAAGTCTACCGACCTTTATAAAATGGCAAACCGCTTTGCTCTTTCGCTTAAATGCACAAGAATCAAGGAAGTGCAGTCAAAGGAAGAGGTTGATGACCTTGTTGACGAAAGCTGCGATTTTGTAGTTGACGAAAAGGCAAAGACCGCAACTCTTACAAAGAACGGCGTTGCAAAGGCAGAAGCCTTCTTCAACCTCGAAAACCTCATGGACCCCGAAAACATGACAATTCAGCATCATATCAATCAGGCTATCAAGGCTATCGGCGTTATGAAGCGTGACGTTGACTATGTTGTTAAGGATAATCAGGTTCTTATCGTTGACGAATTCACGGGCAGAATCATGATGGGCAGACGCTATAATGAGGGTCTGCATCAGGCGATTGAAGCAAAGGAAAACGTTAACGTTGAACACGAGAGCAAAACCCTTGCAACAATTACTTTCCAGAACTATTTCCGTCTTTATAAGAAGCTTTCGGGCATGACGGGTACTGCGATGACAGAGGAAACCGAATTCAATCAGATTTATAATCTCGATGTTATCGAAATCCCCACCAACAAGCCCATGATAAGAAATGACATGGCGGATGTTGTTTATAAAACAGAGCAGGCAAAATATCTTGCCGTTATCCGGACAATCGAGGAGTGTCACGCCAAGGGTCAGCCCGTGCTTGTAGGTACTGTTTCGATTGAAAAATCCGAGCTTCTGAGTGCGCTCCTTAAGAGAAAGGGCATCAAGCACGAGGTTCTCAACGCAAAGCACCACGAGAAGGAAGCGGAAATCGTTGCTCAGGCAGGTAAATTAAATGCCGTAACAATAGCAACCAACATGGCAGGCCGTGGTACGGATATCAAGCTCGGCGGTAACTCCGAGTATCTCGCAAAATCCGAGCTTCGCAGAATGGGCTACACCGAGGAGCTTATTGCAGAGGCAACAGGCTTTGCCGAAACAGATAACGAAGAAATTCTCGATGCAAGAGCGCAGTATTCGGCTCTTGAAAAGAAATATGACGAAGAAATTGCACCCGAGGCACAGAGAGTGCGTGATGCAGGCGGTTTGTTCATAATCGGTACCGAGCGTCACGAATCAAGACGAATCGATAACCAGCTCCGTGGCCGTGCAGGCCGTCAGGGCGACCCGGGTGCGAGCCGTTTCTTCCTTTCGCTTCAGGATGACCTTATGCGTCTTTTCGGCGGCGATAGAATCACAACGGTAATGAACACCCTCAAAACGCCCGAGGATATGCCCATTGAGGCGAAGATGATAACAAATACCATCGAGAGCGCACAGAAGAAGATTGAAGGCAGAAACTTTGCTATCAGAAAGAGCGTTCTTCAGTATGACGATGTTATGAACCGCCAGAGAGAGCTTATCTATAAGCAGCGTAATCAGGTGCTTGACGGTGAAGAATTAAAGCCCGTTATCACCCGTATGATTGAAGGCAGCATCAACGAAGCAGTTGACTTCTTCTGCTCCGACAGCCTTTCAAAGAATGATTGGAATATTGACGGCCTTCGTGATAAATTCAAGGGCTGGCTTACAAAAGAGGATGACTTTACCGAGAGCTTCGATAAAGAAGAAGCCCGTGAAATGCTTCTTGACAGAGCGCATAAGAGCTATGAAGCCCGTGAAAAGCTTTTCGGTATCGGCGAAAACGGCGAGCCGATTATGCGTGAGCTCGAAAAGCAGATTCTTCTTCGCAATGTTGACAGACAGTGGATGGACCATATTGATGCAATGGACCAGCTTCGCAGAGGTATCGGATTGCGAGCCTACGGTCAGACAGACCCCGTTGTGGCTTACAGAAATGTCGGCTCCGAGATGTTTGACGGCATGACAGAGGGTATCCGTGAGGATACAGCAAGACAGATTCTGACTGTTATGATTAAGAGTCAGGAGGATACAAAGCGTGAGCAGACCGCAAAAATAACCGCAACAAGCGGCTCAACCGACGGCAGCGATAAAAAGCAGCCCGTGAGAAAAAAAGAGAAGGTTAAGCCTAATGATCCCTGTCCCTGCGGAAGCGGCAAGAAATATAAAAACTGCTGCGGCGATGTCAGAAAACAGTAAAAAAATAACCGCTGAGGTCGTGAGACTTCGGCGGTTAATAATTTATAAGGCAAAATAAAAGCCCTTTGTCAAAGACAAAGGGCTTTTCTGGAGCGGA
>CAZJOH010000170.1:0-2294 GCA_964547575.1 uncultured Clostridium sp. | reverse complement strand
GCACCTCACTTTACAAGTCTGGGAACCTGCCAGCTGTCCTCAGTACTCTGGGGAGCGCCTGCAAGAAGGTCCTTGCGCTCAAACGGCTGTTCACGTTTATCGTCACGGAGAACATTGGTCATGGGCATAACGTAAATCATAGCTTCAACATTTTCCGTATCAACCTTTTCAAGAGCTTCTTCGTTCTTCTTCATATCGCCGAAAATCTTTTCCATAGCCTTCTTTTCGTCAGCCGTAAAAGTAATTTCGTTAACCGATTCAAGAGCATCGAGCTTACTCTTTGTTGAAGCAGTGCCCGATTTTGAGGATTTAACGGTTGAAGCAAACGCAGATGCATCTCCGCCCTCTGAGCCGAGAGTTTCAACGCTGCCCTTGCCTCTGATGCTGACATTAGCCTCGTAAAGCTGGAGCTCGGTTACTTCGCCCGGTGCGCCGAGCATCTGATCCTGAGCTGTGCCGTCAAGCGGGAATGCGATAACATCTCTGATGGTTTCGGTATCTGCAAGAAGCATTACGATTCTGTCAACACCGGGTGCCATACCTGCATGGGGAGGTGCGCCGAACTGGAATGCGTTATAAAGTGCACTGAATCTCTTTTCAACCTCATCCTCGCTGTAGCCTGCGATTTCAAAGGCTTTTCTCATAATTTCGGGGCTGTGGTTTCTTACAGCACCCGATGCAAGCTCAATGCCGTTGCATACAAGGTCATACTGATAAGCAAGAATTTCACAGGGGTCCATAGTTTCAAGAGCCTTAAGACCGCCCTGAGGCATTGAGAACGGGTTATGAGTGAATATAATCTTATCCGTTGTTTCATCACGCTCATACATGGGGAAGTCAACAACGAAGCAGAATTCAAATGAATCCTTATTGATAAGCTCAAGCTCATTGCCGAGCCATGTGCGGATAACACCTGCGTTCTTATCTGCAATATCCGAAACGGTATCGCAGATAAAGAAGATTGTTTCGCCTTCCTTAACGCCTGTAAGTTCAACGATTTCCTTCTTCTGGTCGTCGGTAAGAACCTTTACGATGGGGTCATCCTTAAACTCATAATTTTCTGCGTTAAGAAGTGTAATATGGGCAAGACCTGCCATTTTTGCCTGCTTTGTTGCGAAATTGAGGGACTTATCAAAGAACCATCTTTCGTTTTTGCAGGGTGCAACAATGCCTCTTACGGGCTTGTTCTTAAAGGGCTTGAATGCAACTTTTGTGAAAAGCTCTGTGAGGTCACAAATAACGAGAGGGTTGCGAAGGTCGGGCTTATCCGAGCCGTATTTTGCCATTGCCTCTCTGTAAGGAATGCATCTGAACGGTGTTTCGGTAATCTTTTTATCCGAGAAGGTACGGAAAACGTCACTTACAACATCTTCGCATACCTTAAGAACCTCCTCCTGAGTGGAGAAAGCCATTTCAAAGTCGAGCTGATAAAATTCGCCGGGTGAACGGTCAGCACGGGCATCCTCATCTCTGAAGCAGGGGGCTATCTGATAATATTTATCAAATCCCGACACCATAAGAAGCTGCTTGAACTGCTGAGGTGCCTGGGGAAGAGCATAAAACTTACCCGGATGCTTACGGCTGGGAACAAGGAAGTCTCTTGCGCCCTCGGGTGATGAAGCGGTAAGAATGGGAGTCTGAATATCAAGGAATCCCCTCTCCTCCATAAGGCGGCGCATATGACCGATAACCTTTGAACGGAGAATAATATTATTATGAAGGTCGGAATTTCTCAGATCAAGGAATCTGTGCTTAAGACGAAGATTTTCGTTGGTATCCTTTGAGCCGATTTCAAAGGGTAAATCTCTGCTGCATACACCGAGAACCTCAAGAGTATCAACAACAAGCTCAACAAAACCCGTTTCTATTTTAGGGTTAACGGTATTTTCGTCACGCTTTGTTACCTCGCCCGTAACGGAAATAACGGTTTCCTTGCTTATTCCCTTAAGAAGATTTTCGTCGTGAACAACAACCTGTGTCACGCCGGTTTCGTCACGCAAGTCAACAAAAAGAACGCCGCCGTGGTCACGGATAACCTCTACCCAGCCTGCAAGCTGAACAGTCTGACCGATATGCGCCTCTCTTATTTCATTGCAACGATGAGTTCTATACATTTTCCATACCTCCGATGCTGAAATTACATTGTAATATATGATAAGAATTTGATTATAAAAACAAAAAAGCCCCGAGAATCATCACAATTCTCGGGACGAGTTATTTTACCCGCGGTGCCACCCGTATTGATACATAATGTATCCGCTCTTTGTATTCTATTTTTATACAAGGAAGTGTTG
>CAZJOH010000169.1:0-2317 GCA_964547575.1 uncultured Clostridium sp. | reverse complement strand
GTTGCACCCGGAATAGCTTGATAACTGAAGATCATAGAACCATCAACATCAAATCTAATTTGGTCTCTCGTGTATTCACGCGTTGTAACATCACCCTTAGCATCTGTTACAGTAAGTTTAATTACAACACAGCTACCATCACGTTTTTCTTCATTATTGAAGAAGTACTTGTAGAAGTTACCTTTAATCTTGATGACAAATGCATTTTGTCCCTTAAGTGTTTGATCTTCTTGGTTGAGATAACAAGATACTCTACCAGTCACAAGCCAAGCTCCTGTTTCATTGCCGATAGCGTATTCGATATGATCATAAGTACTAAACTTGTAACCACCATTTACAGCGTCAGCAACATAAGCGCCTGCTTGCATTCCGTCAAATACGAGTTTTTCAACAAAGAAAGGTTCTTCATCAGGCTTGATTTCATCCGTGCAAGCATAGTCTCTGAAGTACTTGCCAGGCATACGGTTGTTGATATAGTGTTTAGCATAACCTTGGTTCCAATAGTCAGCTGCTCTTTCGTGCATGAAGTACGGACAAACAACGTCGTCAGCAACTTTGATTTGGTATTCCAACCAAACTTGAGCACCGTCAGCGGTCATAATTTGACACTTAAGCGCACCTTGTTGCAAAGCGTCACCCGTAAAGAACAAGGAGTTGTCGTTTGCAAAGAAAGTTGCAAGTTGAGCTTTGGTGTAGGATGCATATACACTTCCGTCAGGCAACAAGTAATTGATAACTACAGTGTTGTCAGGAGTATTTGCATAAACACTCTTGAAATCGTAGTTAAATCTAAGAGTAAATTGATATTCTTGCGTATCCATTCCTTCTTTATCTTGCAAGCTCGGAACAATACCACTGATTACGTATACGCCAAGTTCATTAATAGTGACTGTGCAATTGAGAGCCTCAAATGCGTCTTTATTAATATCAAAATATTCACCAAGTTTAAATACGTTGTCAACAATCGTACCAATTTGAGCATTTGCCAAGAATTCTACGCGAGCAATGGTGTCAGAAATCTTAATACTGTAGGTTTCCCAAGAATTGGATTCTGTATTCCACAAACATACTTCCATAACGTCTGTTCTGAAAGAGTCAGAGATAAAGACGATAGATCCATCAGCTTCAAACGCGCTTGCTTTTGTAAAGATATTGTATCCTTCATAAGCAGGATCATTGTGATTTGCCGTTGCACCCGGAGCAAGTTTTACCTTAAGAACGACTTCGTCGTCAGCAAGAGCCTCATACCATTTTGCAAAATTATCATTAAATCTGAGGACAAACTTGTATTCGCTTGTAGAGTTGGGCATCGGATTAGTCTTGAGGATTGTACCGTTTACGATGTAAACTTTTTGATCGTTCAATTCAGCTACGTAATAGACACCACCTGCAGTAAATGCATTGTTGTCAAAGTCATAGCTACCTGATTGCAATTCTGGCATTACTTTTTCAATCAACAATTCATCTGCGGTGTATTCCGTTGTGCAAGTTTCATCAACAAACATCTTGTTGGTTCTCAAGCACTTGTAATGTTCCTTTGTACCTACCGTAAAGTAAGTTGCGGCAACAGTTTCAACAAAGATTGGGCACTTAAGCTCTTGATCCATTGAAATTTCATAGGTCATCCAATCGTCTGCATTTGCAGGATTTACAAAGGAGAAGGTGAATTGAGCATTCAACAAAGCCGCATTACCTTCAAAGAGGATATAAGGAACTTCAGACAATACGGGCTCACCCGTGGTTTCGTCTAATACGTAGAAGGATTCTATTATGTTAAGAACATCTTGCAACGTATAGTTGATTTCCTTGTCACCAGACTTGATTTTTATAATAACCTTTGTTGTGTCATAATTTGCATTGGTATATTCTTCGATAAACTTAGTATCAAATCTTACACCAAAGTTGTGAGTTAAACCGTTGTAAAGAACAATACCTTTTACAGCATATTTACCAACTTCAAGGCGTTCCAACAAATAAGTTACGTCAGCTTCTGTTGTCAACGTAATTTCAAATTGAGCAGAAATTACTTCTTCCTTAGTTGTTTGCTTTGTGCAGTAAACATCTTCATAATAAGTTACTATACCCATAGCATCGGTCAAAGTATAGTGTTCTTTGCGACCTTCCGTCCAATAAGAAGCTTCAGCAGCCTCAACCTTAGTCGGGGTAACAACACCCGAATCAACCTCAAAGTAGTAATACAACCAGTTATCGGTTCTTTCGTAGTCTCTAAGAGCAATTCCGTAAGTTTCGCCAGCTATTACGTCAAATTCCCAAACAAGGGTGCCGTCTGAGGCAAATTTAAATTCAGGAAGTCTCA
>CAZJOH010000168.1:0-2355 GCA_964547575.1 uncultured Clostridium sp. | reverse complement strand
TTGGTATGCAGTCTGCAACAACTGCAAACACAATTATGTTTGCTACTTATTTTAATAAGGCTTCAATGTCCGGTATTGTTCAGATGATAGGCTTCCTGCCGATGGTTCTTTTTCTTCCGTTTATTAAAAAGCTTGTAAACAAGTTCGGTAAAAAAGAAGCATCTGTTGCAGGTACTCTTCTTTCGGTAGTCGGTGGTATTATCATGATGATTTTCCCCACAGTTGAAAACAGAGATACAGCTCTTGTTGTATATCTTGCAGGTCTTATTGTATTCGGTATCGGTATGGGCGTTTATACTTGTGTGTCATGGGCTATGATGGCTGATGCAATTGATTATAATGAATGGAAATTTAACACTCGTGAAGAAGGAACGGTTTATTCGCTTCACTCATTCTTCCGTAAGCTTGCACAGGGTATCGGTCCCTCAATCGTTCTTGCAATAATGGGTGTTCTCGGCTATCAGTCAGAACTCGGTACGATTGGTCAGAGCTTTGAAACATCACATAATATGTGCTGGCTTGTTGCAGGTTTATATCTTTTCAGTGCTGTTGTTCAGTTTATCGGAGTAGCAGTTGTTTATAATCTTGATAAGAAAACTCTTGAAAAAATGACGGCTGAGCTTGAAGAAAGACATGCGATGGTTACAAAATAATTGAAGGCATACATACAGCCGGTATATTCTGCCGGCTGTTTTATTAAATATCAAGGAGAAATACTAAATGAGAAACGTTGTTAATTTTAATGCCAAATGGGCATTTACAAAGCAGGCAAGCGAAATTCCTTCTGAGCTTCCCATGGACTGGTATTGGGTAAATCTTCCTCATACATGGAACGCAATTGACGGTCAGGACGGCGGTAACGATTATTACAGAGGTACCTGCTATTATGCAAAATCACTTGATAAGATGGATTTGCCTGAGGCAGATAAATATTATCTTGAAATCAATGGCGCAAATTCCTCTGCAGATGTTTATCTTAACGGCAAAAAGCTTGCTCACCATGACGGCGGATATTCAACCTGGAGAGTTGATATCACCGAAACTCTTGGAAGAGAAAACCTTTTTGTTATTGCCGTTGATAACTCGCCCAACCGGACAGTTTATCCCCAGGTAGCAGACTTTACTTTCTACGGCGGTCTTTACCGTAATGTAAATATTATCTGTGTTAGTGAATCGCACTTTGACCTTGAATATAACGGAGGTCCCGGTATTGCGGTAACTCCCGAAATTATCGGCGCAGATGCAAAAATCACAACAGAAGTATGGCTTACAAATGCAAAAGATGACCAGACTGTCCGTTACACAGTCACCGATAAGGAAGGCAATGAAATTGCAAAGGCGGAAACCTCCGAAACAAAGGCCGCTCTTGATATTGCAAATGTTCATCTCTGGAACGGCAGAAAAGATCCTTATCTTTACACAATGAAGGCAGAACTTGTTGATAACGGCGAAGTAATTGATGCTGTTTCAACACGCTTCGGCTGCCGCACTTTCAAGGTCGATCCCGAAAGCGGATTTATCCTTAACGGCAAAGAATATCCTCTTCGAGGTGTTTCACGCCATCAGGACAGATGGGGTATCGGCAATGCACTTCTTCCCGAACATCATAAAGAAGATATCGAGCTTATCTGCGAGGTAGGCGCAACAACAATTCGCCTTGCTCACTATCAGCATGATCAGTACTTCTATGATCTTTGCGATGAGTACGGTCTTGTTATCTGGGCTGAAATTCCCTATATTTCACAGCATATGCCTACCGGCAGAGAAAACACAATCTCACAGATGAAGGAGCTTGTTACCCAGAACTACAACCATCCCTCAATCGTTTGCTGGGGTCTTTCAAACGAAATTACAATGAAGGGTGACGATGATCCCGACCTTCTTGAAAACCACAATATTCTCAACGATCTTTGCCATGAGATGGATAAGACTCGTCTTACAACAGTTGCTGCGGTATCGCCCTGCTCAATTGACAGTCCCTATATTCAGATTCCTGACCTTGTATCCTATAACCACTATTTCGGTTGGTACGGCGGCGATACAAACATGAACGGACCGTGGTTTGATAACTTCCGTAAGAAGAATCCCGATATTCCCATCGGCTGCTCCGAATACGGTTGTGAAGCTCTTAACTGGCATACCTCAAAGCCCATTCAGGGTGATTATACCGAGGAGTATCAGGCATATTATCACGAAGAGCTTATCAAGCAGTTCTTCTCAAGAAAATATATGTGGGCAACTCATGTATGGAATATGTTTGACTTCGGTGCAGATGCAAGAAGCGAGGGCGGCGAAAACGGTCAGAACCATAAGGGTCTTGTAACCATGGACAGAAAGTATAAGAAGGATTCCTTC
>CAZJOH010000167.1:0-2357 GCA_964547575.1 uncultured Clostridium sp. | reverse complement strand
ATGGAGAAGTGATCGACGAAGTTGTAATGCGTGAGCCTTACAACCTTTCCGATTATGGCAAAGGTATCAAGAAAAAGAAAAAAGACCGTGTGATCCGTGAAAAGTTCCCCGATGCCCAGATACATACTTTACTTGGCAAACTCAAATTGACCAAGAGTGAAAAAGTCATTGATAATCTTCTCGGGTTTTTTACCGACGCACCGTTTGGTACACCTGAGCTTATTAACAATTTTAAGAATATGGATAAGGAATTTTATCTTGTTGAAAAGGACGGAAAACAATTCCTTGTTACCATAACGGATGAATTTATAGAAACTCGTCAGCTTGCAAAACGCATCACAGCAGAGAAGTTTGAAATAGGAAATTGGAAATTTATCAAATGCGCTTATGAGGTAAAAAATGAGTAAAAAACAGAAAAAGAAAAAATAGTTTGGCAACAGTACATAGGAATGGCATTTATGATGCTGATTGGAGCAATTTGCGGTGTTGTGATGGTTTCGTACCTTGACAAATCCCCAGCAGATACACCGTTATACCAAGAACTTCTCTCCTTTGCAGGACTTTTCCTTGGCATGTACGTTGCATTGTTCTTCCATATGATCGTGCACGAAGCAGGACACCTTCTGTTCGGCTTGATGACGGGATATAAGTTTAGTTCTTTCCGCATTGCCTCTTTTATGTGGCTGAAGGAAAACGGGAAGCTTAAATTAAAACGACTTAGTTTAGCCGGAACGGGCGGTCAATGTCTTATGATTCCCCCCGATATGAAGGACGGTAAAATACCACTTGTGTTATATAACCTTGGTGGCTCATTTATCAATATCATTCTTGGTGCTTTGATCTTAGCAGGATATCTGCTTTGCTCCGATGTCCCATTCCTTTCACCGCTTCTTCTTATGTTTGCAGTAGTTGGATTTATGACTGCTATGATGAATGGCATACCGATGCGTATGGGAACGGTTGACAATGATGGATACAATGCCTTTGCTTTATCAAAAAATAAAGAAGCGGTGGAAGCCTTTTGGGTTCAGCTCAAAGTTGGCGAGCAAAGTTCAAAAGGTATTCGGCTTAAAGATATGCCATCTGAATGGTTTGCAATGCCAACAGATGAAGCTATGAAAAACAGTATGGTTGCTACCCGATGTGTGTTCACTTGCAACCGACTTATGGATGAAGAAAAGTTTGAAGAAGCGGATGCACTTATGGCACATCTGCTTGAAATCGAAAGCGGCATTGTTGGACTTCATCACGACCTTCTGATGTGTGATAGAATTTATGTGGAGCTGATCGGAGAAAATCGCCGGGAAGTTATCCAAGATATGCTGACTAAAAAACAAATGAAGTTTATGAAAGCAATGAAAAAGTTCCCATCCGTGCTTCGAACCGAATATGCACTTGCGTTGTTTTTTGAGAATGACACCGAGAAGGCGAAAAAGATCAGAAGTGAATTTGAAAAGGTTGCAAAGACCTATCCTTATTCGCAAGATATCGAATCCGAAAGAGATTTGATGGAGATTGCAAAACGCAAAATAACCATACGGGAGTAATATGAAAATGATTTTAGAACTGAAAAACATAGAAAAATCCTTTGGCGAGAAAAAAGTTCTCACCGGAGTTTCATTCAAAGCTGAGGGCGGCAAAGCCTTCGGTCTGCTTGGCAGAAACGGTGCCGGCAAAACCACATCCATTCGTATTTTGATGGATGTATTTCCCGCAAACAGTGGTGAGGTGCTGATTGACGGTCAGCCTATCGACTACAACAAAATCGGTATCGGTTATCTTCCCGAAGAAAGAGGTCTATATCCGAAAAAGATTATCATTGATCAGCTTGCCTATTTTGCAGAGCTGAAAGGCATGAGCCGTAAAGCTGCCGTGCAATCAATTGACTATTGGCTTGAACGGCTCGGCATGACCGAGTACCGCAACAAGAGACTCGATACTCTTTCAAAGGGAAATCAGCAGAAAATTCAGCTTATTACTGCACTTGCTCACGATCCCGACATTGTTATCCTGGATGAGCCGTTCTCCGGTCTGGACCCAGTGAATGCAATGCTCTTAAAGGACGTAGTTAAGGAACAGATCGCAAAAGGCAAAATTGTTCTGTTCTCCAGCCATCAAATGAGTTACATAGAAGAATTTTGTGACAGCATCGCTATTCTTAATAACGGTGTGGTTGCTCTGCACGGTGATTTGCACGACATCAAGCGTGACTATCCCCGTGACCGCTTGGTTGTAAAAACAGAAACGCCCGATGCAATCATTGCTGATTTCGGAACTTCCTGCATAGTTATGGACAACGGCGATTTGATGATTCGCTTGGCAGATCCCTCCGAAAAGAAAGCTACTATGACTCGCCT
>CAZJOH010000166.1:0-2376 GCA_964547575.1 uncultured Clostridium sp. | reverse complement strand
GAAAAGAGGTAAGAAAGATGAATGTTTTTATGGACAGGATAATTGCTTTTTTTACTGCACTTATAACATTTATAACAGGTTTGTTTGGCTTGAACCTTGAAATTGTAAATAAGGTTAATGATTTCAGGGTTACGGCTTACATAAGAGGAGACTATGTTCAGACCAAAGAAAGTCTTTATCCGGAGGATTTTGATATAATTACCGATGTCATTCTTTTTGAGTGTGCATCATTTAACAGTAACGGTGAGGTCATTTATGACGAGAACAAACTCGAAACCGCACTTTCAAATATTCGCAACGTAATCGGTGACAGAGATGTAAGTATTACTCTCAACCTTCTCGGACCTTGGGGGAATACAGATTCGGATATTTGGGAAGAACAAATGGAAGCTCAGAGTGATGAACACAACAAAGCGTTTATGAGCGGTGTTCTGGAAGATAACATAATTGCCGTTCTTGATAAATATGACTTTGACGGCGTTCATTTTGATTATGAATATCCTATTTCTCTTAAAGCGTGGCATTATTATAATAAATTTCTTGTTTCTCTCGATAAAAAGCTTGGAGAATATACCCTCGGAGTTGCAGGTAATGATTGGAACATCAAATTTTCTACTGCTGCAATAGCTGCAATAGATACTTTTGAACTGATGACCTATGATTTTATTGACAGCGAAGGCAGACACGCAACCCTTGAAGGCACGGCGGAACTGGTGAAAAAAGTCGGTCTTTACGGAATGCCTGCCGAAAAAGTGAATGTCGGGCTTCCTTTTTATTCACGCCCGACAGATATGTCAACATATTGGTACGGTTATAACGGATGTTATGAAAAAATCGATGAAAACGGATGGTATCATTGCGAAAACACAGGTAAAGATTTCTGGTTTAACACTCCCGATGTCATAGAAAATAAAACAGCGTTTGCTTATAATAACGGTTACGGCGGAGTTATGATTTGGCACTATAACTGCGACCTTCCTTCATCTCACGAGGATTCGCTTCTTAAAGCAGTAGGCATGGCGATAAAGAATAATTAATGAGCAGTTACCGATGCTAAAAAGGAGGTTGTTTTAGTGATTAAAAATGTAATATTTGATTTAGGCAAAGTTTTAATCAACAATGACCCGAGTGAATATTTAAGAAAATACGGCTATGATGAAGAAAAATATCAGGCTTTGCTCGATGCTATATGGACAGATTCTCTTTGGGGAGATATGGATGTAGCAAAGTATGAGAGCTTCAAGGATATTATTGAAATCTATGTTGAAAAGCATAAGGAGTTAGAGCCTGAACTCAGAAGATTTTTTGCCGAAGATTGGATGGAGTTGTATGTTACATACGAAGATACGGTAAAATTCTATGACGAGATTTATGAGCAGGGTTATGATATTTATCTGCTGACCAATTTCTCAAAGGACGGATATGAATACATCAGCAATAAATTTGATTTCTTCAAAAAAGCAAAGGGTGCTGTTGTTTCATCACATTTAAAAATTGCAAAACCTGATATGAGAATTTACAAATATCTCTTGGAAACATATAATCTCAATCCCGATGAATGTGTTTTTATTGATGATTCGGTTGCAAATATCAATGCCGCAAAAGAATTTGGCGTACACGGAATTGTTTATACAGATATTGAGAGTTTGAGAAAAGAGTTTGAAAGGATTTTGTGCTGATATGGAATTTATGTGGAACAATTATAACGAAACCTATTTGAAATCAATAGAAAAATTGCTTGACAAATCTGCACGAAGAAGCACCGGTATGGATGACGGATTTAAAGATTATTATGATTATTGGATAAACGAACCTGAAACAAAATACGGTGAGAATTTTTGGGTAAAGGTTATTTTGGGTAATTCAAAAATAATCGGAATTATGGTTATCGGATATGCAGAAGAATCTTTTATTATCAGCGAATATGTAATTGCTCCTAAAATGAGAGGTAAGGGCATTGGAACTAAAGTGCTTAAAGAATTTCTGAATGAAAGTCAGTCTATAATTGGTAAGAAAATTCATAGGGCAGAAGCGGTTATATATCCGAGTAATACTGCATCACAAAAAGCTTTTGAAAAAGCAGGTTTTAAATATCATTACACCCATGAAGACGGCGATGCTATGGAGTATATTTATGAATAAAGAATTTGACAATATTTTAATGAAGCGTTTCAGCACGGACTCTCTTGTTTCCGTTGCAACCGTTGATGAAAAGGGAAATCCATGTGCCAGAATTGTTGATGCTATTTATATTGACGGAGCATTTTATACAATTACAAATGCCGCAACAAATAAAATGAAACATATCAACAATCATCCCGTTGTCGCAATTTGTGGCGAATGGTTTTCAGGACACGGCAAGGCTGAAAGTTTAGG
>CAZJOH010000165.1:0-2425 GCA_964547575.1 uncultured Clostridium sp. | reverse complement strand
GGTTCAATTCCGCCTAGCAGCTCCAAAAAGACCACTTCGAAAGAAGTGGTCTTTTTATAAATATATGTTTTTCAAACTTTGCTTTTTCTCTTTCTGACAGTAAAATAAATAACTAAAGGCAAAACGATTGTTAATGCCATAACAATTATAAAAGCATATTCAGGCCACTCTTCACCGATATCAAGCGTTGCCCATTTGTAATTTACAGAACTTATCGGAAATGCAGGTGCAATAAACAAAAACGCAACAACGGTAAGCGGCACAAGAATCAATTCACCCGCACCCATAGAACCGATTTTTTCCGTTAAAGTAAAAATCCCCCCAGCGACAAGCTGTGAAATTATAGGAAAAACTGCTGCAAACATCATTCCCGCAAAAAAGTTTTTATGGTCATTTACCGCACACTTCACGGAAGAAACAACAAGAAACACCAGAAAAAGTGCTGAAAATATAACGCTCAGAAATGACGGAGCATTATAGAATTTTATCATTTCCACAAAAGATATGCATCCCGATGTCAAAATACCAATAATCCACAACCCGTAAACCGTAAAAAAGCCTTTAAAAAACTGCTTTTTGTTGCTTCTGCTAAGTTTTGCCATAGTTTTTCACTCCTTTCCTTATCTTAATCATATCATATCTACAAAAGTATTGTATTACGGAAATATTAAGATTAAATTACAAATATTTACAAAACAAAAGGTGACGAAATGAAATCCGAAATAAATATAATTGCTCATATTCACACCGATTTCACTTCAAAATTCGGCATTCCCCGTCAGAGCGGATTGGTTGAAGAATTGGAGGCAACAATCATTTTTGAGCCCGAATACAGAAACCCCGATGCACTTCGGGGAATTGATGAATACTCCCATTTATGGCTTCTGTGGCAATTTTCGGAATGCACGGACAAGGAATGGACTCCGACGGTCAGACCTCCGAGGCTCGGCGGCAACAAGCGAATGGGCGTTTTTGCAACCCGCTCCCCTTTCAGGCCGAATCCGATAGGTCTTTCAAGCGTCAGACTTATCGGCGTTGAAAAAACAGAAAAATACGGCTGTGTTCTTCGTGTTGCAGGCGCAGATTTGCTTGACGGCACTCCGATTTACGATATAAAACCGTATCTTCCTTATGTTGACTCACATCCCGAGGCAAGCAACGGTTTTGCGCTTGACGAAAAAAAGGGGCAACTCACTGTTGAATTCTCCGATAAGCTGCTCAAAAAAATACCGCCCGAAAAACAGGCGGCATTGATTGCTGTTCTGGCGCAAGACCCCAGACCGGGTTATCAGGATATCCCCGAAAGAATTTACGGCATAGAGTTTGCAGGATTTGATGTGAGGTTTACCGTAGCAGACAAAACGCTTGCCGTTGTTGAAATAAAACATTTATAAAATATACGGGCGATTCATGAATCGCCCCTACTATTCATTGAAAAAGAGGTGTCTTTCGACACCTCTTTTCCTTATGGTTGCGGAACAATCGGATGATTTTCGCTTACATGCTCGATTGTTATAAAATTATTTCTCTTTGCGTATGCCCACTTCATTCCGAATGCCCTGCAGGCACCGTCAACGGGCATATAAAGCTGACCTTCGTTTCCTCTGAAAACCTCTGCGCCGAGTTCAAAGTCACCTTTATTTGTTACGGCAATATTGCTGCCTTCGGTAAAGGTTACTTCTTTTCCGTAAAGCTTAAGAGTAACCTTGCCCTTTTCACGGATATCCTCGCCGCCTGCAAATCTTATAAGCGTTGCAAAGGCTATATACCATTCACCGTCCTTACAGACTGCAGGGGTTGACATGTTGCAAAGACCTAAATCCACACCTTTGTAATATACTCTTGTTCTGCCCTCTCCGAAAATCGGAGCAACTCTGTAGGGCCTGATTTCATCTTTTTCTTTATCAATCGAGAATTCATCGATAATCCTGCCGTCATTAAGCTCAGAAATAATGGTTACCTTATCGCCGTCAACCTCAACAAGAGCAAAGGAGGCAACCTGTTCCTCATGCGGATAGAACGATGCGTGCCATACCTTATCGGTGGTCTTCGTGCCGGGAGGATTGAAATTGGCATTGCCGAGCTCATAGTGAACCGTACCCTGTGAGGGTCTGTCAAAAATTTCTTCGTTCTTTATCGGAAATGAACGGGAAAAATTATGCTCATGACCCGAAAAAAGAATATCGAGCATCTCCATTGACTCACGCATCATGGGATAATCATCATCATTTGCAAGGTTGGGACCTGCGTAATAAACCGGAAAATGCTGAACGCCGAGCTTCCATTTTTTATCGCTTTTTGCAATATCAGCTTTAGCCCATTCATTCATAAGCTCGGGCTCGTTAACGCCGAAAACATTGAAATGAACATTGCCGTAATCAAAAGAATAAATTTCCGTCTGCCAACCCTCGGGACCGTTTTTCGG
>CAZJOH010000164.1:0-2478 GCA_964547575.1 uncultured Clostridium sp. | reverse complement strand
TTTTTTCAGCCTGCTCTTTGAATTCCTCAACGGTAATTCGCTGATACGGCATTTCGGAAACTTTCATTTAATCTCCCCTTCCGTAAATATTTAACAAATATAGTATACTATGGAAAAGGTTAGAAATACAACATAAAATTGTATGACGGCTTTGATTTTTATTTATATGTTGATTCAGCAACCCGATTATGTTACAATCAATTTATCACTTAATATATTTTGGCGGTGAAAATATATGAAAAAAGCTAAAAACAAACCTATTGTTGAAAGCATTGTTACCACGGTGCTTATGGGTCTGCTGGTTTATGCGGCTTATTCACTCTGGTACATATTTTACGGAACAGAAAGCAATCCCGATGTTCATCTGTATACAGGTCTTTCAGGCTTGGCTCTGGGCTGGTTCATCATGCTCTTTACGCAGACTGTGTTTAAAAATGCAGGGTGGATAAAAAAGCTCATTGCATTTTTAGCAGGAAACGCTTTGTTTCATGTTTTAATTTGGGGAATTAACGCAAAAATCAACTCTGAATGCACAGATAACGATGATGTTGTTATTAAAACATTTACCGTTACCTTTGCTTTATCGGCAATTCTTCTCCTTATTACGTTTATTTTAAGGGCTAAAAAGAAAAACAGAGTTATAAATATTATTCTCGCTATCGTATATTTTGCTGTTTCCTGCGGAGGATTTTATAACTTCAACGCCGAAAACATAAGAGCAATTCAATATAAAAGAAACATTCAGTTTAACAGCATCAGCGCCGAAGAAATGAACATTAACGAAGCCGAAAAAAATCTTTGTATTGAATGGTATGAATACAATTTCTCCGAAAGCGGTGATTATCCGTTTACATTTAAAGTTGACGGTAAAGAATTCAACCCTGACGAATGGGAGAAAAGCTATGCCGAGTCACCCGAATTCGGTTCAATATATTCAGGCGGACAGACGGAATATTTAGTTTTGTCAAGCAAAGAAAAGGGTCTTGAGGTTACGGTTGAAACAACCTCTTTTGCAGAAAACGCAACCTGCCAATGGACTGTTTATATTAAGAATATCGGCTCGGGCAACTCGGGTGTTATAAGCGATTTTTATGCACTTGATTCGTCCTTTGCAACGGGCAATGCAGAGCTTTATTATTCAATGGGCAGCAATACTGCCGCAAGCGATTTCTCGCTTATTAAAAATAATTTATCCTTTATCGAAAAGAAATTTTCGGGTTCTGACGGTAAGCCTACCGAAAAATATTTACCTTATTTCAATATCAGCGGCGAGAATTACGGCATGATTCTCGGCATCGGCTGGACGGGCCAATGGGCTGCGTCCTTATCAGAAACAAAGGGCGAAACAGATATCACAGTAAAGCAAGAGAAATTTGAGGCATATCTGCTTCCCGATGAAGAAGTTCGCTCACCGCTTGTTTCAATAAGCTTTTATAAAAACGATAATCCGCTTAAGGGCTTTAACATTTTCAGAGATTGGATTACGGACAGCGTATATCCCGAAAACGTTACAAAGAATTATTATACCGTAATGGAAGTTGCGGGTCCTATGTCAACAAGAACCTCCGATGAAATCATTGAAATCCTCGACGGTTTAGACGATTCTGTTTATAACGAAACCGATGCTTTCTGGATGGATGCAGGCTGGTACAATTATAACGAAGGATGGTATGACGGAGTCGGCAACTGGACGGTTGATACATCAAGATACGATAACGGCATTTCCGAGCTGTCCGGCTATGCCTCAGAAAAAGGTCTCGGTCATGTTCTTTGGTATGAACCCGAAAGAGTTTATCCCGGCACACAGTTCCATAATGTCGGCTCACAGCACGAAGAATGGCTGATCTCCGTCGACAGCGGAGATAATATCATGTGGAATCTCGCCAATGAGGATGCATTCAATTATTACTGCGAATACATACTTAATTCCCTTAAAGAAAACTGCGTAACTGTTTACCGTCAGGATTTCAACTTTGCACCTTTGGAGTATTGGCAAAAAGCCGATGCGGAATATTACGGTGGCAGAACTGGCATCTGCGAAAATCATTATGTGACCAATCTTTACAAATATCTTGATTATCTCTGCGAAAACATCGACGGACTTATAATCGATAACTGCGCTTCAGGCGGCAAACGTCTTGACCTTGAAATGACTTATCGCAGTATTCCTTTCTGGAGAAGCGACTATAACTGCGCATATCATACAGACCTTTTTGATGCAACGCAGTCACAAACATACGGCATTTCCTTCTGGCTTCCTATTACGGGAACTGCACTTTATATGCAGGATGAATACTCTGCAAGGTCAGCTATTATGCCTCTGATGCTCATGGATTTCTTTTCACATACACATTCTGATTTCAGCTACCATAAAGAGCAGAGAGAATTCATGACGGGCAAGTATTATCCGCTCGATTTCGGCAGCTTTGACAAAGACAAAATGCTGGCAATGCAGTATTCATCCGATGATGCACTTGC
>CAZJOH010000163.1:0-2521 GCA_964547575.1 uncultured Clostridium sp. | reverse complement strand
GTTTCATGCTTGAACCATCCTTCCTTGTTCTGCCTCTATTATATCATATTTTGTTCTTTATTGCAATAGAGTGGGAATTTTTAGAGGTTCCCATAAATGATTTTATAGAGCCTAATAGGCGTCAATATGCCATTCCTGTGTACCAAAGAAATTATGAATGGTCTAAAGAACAATGTATAAAATTGTTTAATGATATAGTTCAAGCATATAAAAAAGACAAAAGCCATTTCTGCGGTTCTGTTGTTTACGCTCTGATGAAGGAAGAGCATAACATTCATTACTATATCATAATTGATGGTCAGCAGCGTCTCACAACAATCTATATTTTACTTAAAGCTTTACTTGATCACGCAGATACAGAATCTGCGAAGGCACTCATTGAAGAAGCACTTTTCAATGTTGATAAGTTTGATACCTACGATGTAGATACGGCAAGCAAACTTAAATTGAAACCAATAAAAACTGATAATCAGCAGCTCGCATTACTTATGGATAATAAGTATAGTGAAATTGATAAAAGCTGCGGCATTTGGCATAACTATGAGTTGTTTAGCGAATTAATAAAAAAGGAAACAAGTTACGGCTTGACAGTGAAAGAAATATACAAAGGACTTGAAAAGCTAACCTGTGCAAGAATTAAACTTGATGCCGATGATAATGCACAAGAGATATTCGAGCGTATCAATTCGACAGGCGTTCCTCTCACTCTGGCGGATAAAATCAGAAATTTTGTGTTGATGACAGACGCAAATCAAGAAAAGCTATATGAGAATTATTGGCTCAAATCCGAACAGCTTATAGGTCGAAACCACATGACCGCCTTTTTCTTGGATTATCTCAACATTAAAATCGACGGCTTTGCAAAAGAATCTGATGCTTACGATATTTTCAAAGAAGTATTTTATGATAACAAATATACTAATGCAACAATGCTCGAAGAAATTCTGCATTACGCAACGTTCTATCACGCATTTTTGTATGGAGATAAAACATATAGCGATGAAATAAATAATTCTCTCATCAGCTTACAGAAACTAAATCAAACCACCATATTCCTGTTTTTGTTTAGAGTGTTTGACGATTATGAGAATAGTGTTCTTTCCCAAACTGAATTAGAGAAAGTTCTTGGATTTTTACTGAATTACAGTATTCGCCGCCTAATTTGCGAGATTGGATCCAACTCTCTCCGAGGATTATATAAAACCCTTTATTCCAGAGTATTTGCAAGAAGGGAAAACAAACAGCATTACTATGATTCTATAGTTTCCTTCTTCCAACAGCTTACATCCAAAGATGCATTGCCGGATGATGACAGCTTTATACTTGCACTTAAGCAAAATAATCTTTACAGAAAGAATGCACTTTGCAAATATTTGCTTGTATCTATTGAGAATGAAGGCAAAGAACAACTTGTAACAACCAATTTAACAATTGAACATGTTTTACCTCAAACAAAAAACCTCTCTACCGCATGGCAACAAATGCTGGGAGAAAACTGGCAAGCCGATAGAGATCGGTATTTGCACACACTGGGCAATTTAACTTTAACAGGATATAATAGTGAACTGGGTGATAAGCCGTTTGTTGAAAAGAAGGAACTGCTTTCCGAAGTACATACAAAAGTAGTTAAGTTGTACGAAACAATCAAGTGTTGTGACGAATGGAATGCCGCGACTATTGAAGCACGAGCAGATGTACTCTCTAAAAAGGTTGCTAAATTATACTCTGTAGAGTCACCTCAGGTTATTGTTGATTTTTCCGATCCAAGATACAAAGAATACTCGTGCACCAATCCCGACGATGCAACATACAAAACGCCAAACTATTACATATTACAAGGAGAGCGTGTTTCTGTAAATAATTACGCGGAAATGCTCCGTTCTGTGGTTTCAAGACTATATGCGATTGATAGCACAATCATTGAGAATATGGCAAGAAATGATGAGCAACTCGTATCTTGGTCACAAAATGTAATGTTTTCGTATGATTCAGCTAAAACAACCGGTGATTATCAGATTAAAGGAACATCGATTTATGAAAGTGTAGGTTTTTCTGCATATCACATTATGTGTATCATTCATGCGTTGCTGATTAAATATGATATCGAGGCAACAGAATTTGTTTATAGCGCTCGTTCTAACAGAAGTGTCGATGAATCGACAAGTGGAGGCTCTAATGAATGAATTGCAACTGAAAATGTGTGATATACAAGGCAGGCTCTTTGAGCTGTCGGGTGCTGTCGGTTACGATAGCGTGACCTTCATCAAGGCGTTTATGACGAGCGAGGTTGCCAAAGGACTTGACTCCAAGTTCAACCGCATGCAATGGGCAGGCGAAGAATATCTCCTTGCGGAGATCGCTGATAACGCCGAGCTCACCAAGGGCGGCACCGTGTACGATAAAGAGGTGCTCTACTGGGCAGGCTACCTCTACCGCTTTTGGCATTTCGCCACAGGTGAGGACAGTAAGGAAATCTACCGCCAAGCCCCTGCCGAAACCATGAGCCGCAATTGGCTTATCT
>CAZJOH010000162.1:0-2586 GCA_964547575.1 uncultured Clostridium sp. | reverse complement strand
TTACTCAGATGACATTCGGCTTCAGCCGTGATGACGCAGGTAAGTTCCTCAACGCTTACTACGATACAAAGATCTTCGAGAACGATCCCTTCGCAAAGCTTGACCAGACAGGCGTTGGCGCTCTCATGGAAATGGCAGTTGCTAAGGGTAAGGCAAGCGGTAAGAACCTCCACTACGGTATCTGCGGCGAGCACGGCGGCGATCCCTCATCAGTTGAATTCTGCCACAAGATCGGCCTCAACTATGTATCCTGCTCACCCTTCCGTGTTCCCATCGCTCGCCTCGCAGCAGCACAGGCAGCTATCAAGAACTAAGGGAGAACTTCTTCAAGTTTGCTGAATTTACTCTCACGCTCGAGGATGCACAGGAATATGTCTATTCCATATCCCCGACAAAGCGTGTAAGAGGTTGGCACGATATTGAAGTAAAACTCTATATTTAAAATGAACTCCGTTTACCGAGCAATCGGTAAGCGGAGTTTTTATGTTTGCGAAAAATAATTGTTTGGTGTATTGACAAATTTGATTTTTATGTATAGAATATAAGAGTAAAGAAGAACATTTGTTCGCTCTACTTTACTATTTATGGAGGTTATGAATGTCAAAAGAAAATTTAAAAAATAATGTGGATTATGATGGATTAAAGTCTGTTGTAATAAACAAGACTTTCTGTTATGATAATCTTGCATTAAAGAAATCATTGGAAGGGTTGATTGATTCTTTATATAGACCATCAACACATACGAGTTCAGATTATAAGAATTGGATTGCGATTCTTGATTTGAAAACTTGTTCAGAATGCAGAAACCTGCATGGAAAGATTTACTGTTTGGAAGAAATACCTGAATCCGAACCGCCTCTTCACGAACGTTGCCGATGTGTAATCAAAAATATGGATGCTGCTTTTATCGGAACAGCGACTAAAGACGGGATAAATGGTGCAGATGTATATGTTTCAATAAATGGAAATTTGCCTGGTTATTACATAACAAAGAAACAAGCACAAAAATTAGGCTGGATTAGCGTTCTTGGTAATTTAGGCAGAGTCGCTCCGGATAAGGTTATAGGTGGAGATGTTTATTACAATAGAAATGGACATTTACCCGATTCACCGGGAAGAATATGGTATGAAGCTGATATTAATTATGAGTCGGGATACCGAAACCATCACAGGCTTATATACTCAAATGACGAATTGATTTTTGCTACATACGATCATTATGAAACTTTCATACAAATTCATTAAGGAGACAACATATGAACACAATAGATTATTTGTATTCTAAAAACAGAACTTTGGATTTTTCTTCATGCAAATACCTTGGTGAAATCCACGAAATTATAAAAACCGAATTGGAATTACCTGAATGGTATGGTGCAAACCTTGATGCTTTGTGGGATTCCGTTACAGGTCTTATGTATGTTCCTGCAAAAATAAAGATTATTTTTAAACCCGAGACCAAAGCTGCACAAGCTTTAAGTAACGAGGTTGAAAAAATTATAGCTTTGTTCGTTGAAGCTGAGAAGGAATACGGACAGATTGAAGTTACCGTAGAAAAATAAAAAATTGAAATTCTAATTCCCACACATTCGACAAAACACAGACCTCCTTGTAAAATGGTATTACCAAATACAAGGAGGTCATTTTTATGTTTAATAAGAAAACAAAACTGAAGCTCACGGACTTCGAGTGTAACCTTTTAATCAACGGAATGAACGAGTTTCGCAATATGCTTCTCGCAGAGGGCATAACCACAGAAGATGTTGACGAACTGCTCATTAAAATCATCAGCAAATCCGAGCGATAAGGGGTGATACCGTGTCATACTTTATTGAGGATTTTTACTACGGAAACATCGAGCCGCAGGAAATTAGCACTGAACACAGCCTTGAACTAAAAAAGAAGCTTGACCTGCTTACTAAAACAGAAGAACAGTTAACATCAAAATTAACCGAAGAAAAAGCACTGTTTATGAAACATGCCGCTCAATCCGGCGAGTTTCTTTGTGTGAGCAATGCAGACAGCTTCACCGTCGGCTTCAGACTCGGCGCAAGATTCACCTACGACACTTTTATCAAAGACAGGAAAGGATGAACAAAATGAATATCAGTTACCGTACCGTTGGCGATTACAAAATCCCTAACATCACTCTTTCACCCGAAGACAGCAAACCCATCGGAAGATGGGGAATCGCTCACCGTGATTATCTCAGGCACAACAAAAGTGTAAAATTCAACACAATGCTTATGACCGGCACGCTATTTTCTCACCTTGCTGAAATTGACAGTCAGTCAGAGGAAATGTTCTCTCGGCTGGTTGAACAAATGGCAAATGCCGAAGGCATCACCGAACAACTCAAAGAACAAAACCAACTCGAATGGGTACAGCGAATGAATAACATCCGCCACCGTGCTACCGAAATCATCAACGCAGAGCTTATATATGTATAAATGCTAAAGCCGCCCGATTATCTCGGACGGCTATTGTTTTACTCTATAACCTTATATTTAGTTCTTGTTCCGTATTTGACCGATGTAAGAAGTCCGAGCTTTTCAAGTTTGAGAACAAAGCTGCGGATTGTTGCAT
>CAZJOH010000161.1:0-2607 GCA_964547575.1 uncultured Clostridium sp. | reverse complement strand
ACATTGAAGCCCGGGCAAGAGAGATTGTTAATCATGAGTTGATTTATAAAGCATAATCATTTCTAAAAAACCAAATCAGGTGCAACGGGATATACTCCTGCTGCACCTGATTTTCTTTTTTTGCTTCTGCTTTTTTCTTCGGGGTATCAAGGGTGAAAACCCCTTAATTACGGATTTGAGTGGACAAACCCATTGCTCGTTAAGACAAATGCCATAAAAGTCAGTACCCGTATTCGGGATACATGTAATCTTCGCTCCATATGCAATTTTCGGTTGTTATATCTTCAAGGAACATGAAATGTGATGTTTCCCAATAACCGAAGGTGCAGTTGCGGAAAGTGAGTGAACATCTGTCGTTTTTTTCAAAATAACACCCCGAATTTATATTTCTTACTGTCTGCTGTTTTCATTATACATTATCTAAAATGTTTTCACAATGGCAAAATTTTAAAACAAAGATTATAGTGTGTTACTTCAACAATTGTTGAACTTCAGTTGAGATTTAGTTGAAGAAAGTGTTTTATAATTGCAGCATAAACTGATAAAGGGGTATTATATGAACGAAGTTAAAACACCGAAAAAACCGATGATATTCTACTACTGCATTTTTCTTGCGGTAATTATTCTTTTTAACGCCATTGTGATGCCGTTTCTTAACAATATGAGAGTTAAAGAGGTTGACTACGGCACATTTATCCGAATGACAACGGAGCTTAACGTTGACGAGGTTGAAATTCAGGATAATCAGATTGTTTTCAGTGATAAGAACGGCAATTTCTATAAAACTGGACTTATGGATGACCCTGCTTTAACTCAAAGACTTTACACCGCAGGGGCAAAATTCTCAACAGAAATAGTTCAGGAAATGTCACCGATTCTGAGCATACTCTTAAGTTGGATTTTACCAATGGTTGCGATGGTCGGACTCGGTCAGCTCGTAATGAAGAAATTCACGGATAAGGCGGGCGGCGGAGCAAACTCGATGATGTTTAACATGGGCAAGAGCAATGCAAAAGTCTATGTTCAGTCTTCAAACGGAATAAAATTCAGCGATGTTGCAGGCGAAGACGAAGCCAAAGAAAGCCTCGCTGAAGTTGTTGACTATCTTCATAATCCCGACAAATACCAATCAATCGGTGCATCAATGCCAAAAGGCATTTTGCTTGTCGGACCTCCCGGTACGGGTAAAACAATGCTTGCAAAGGCTGTCGCAGGCGAAGCGAACGTTCCGTTTTTCTCGATTTCGGGTTCGGAATTCGTTGAAATGTTTGTAGGTATGGGCGCTTCAAAAGTCCGTGACCTTTTCAAGCAGGCAAAAGAAAAAGCCCCTTGTATCGTGTTCATTGATGAAATTGATGCCATAGGCAAAAAGCGTGATAACCACATAGGCGGCAATGACGAAAGAGAGCAGACTCTCAACCAGCTTCTGACTGAAATGGACGGCTTTGAGGGTAACACGGGTGTTATTATTCTTGCCGCAACCAACAGACCCGAAACACTCGACCCGGCACTCACACGACCCGGCAGATTTGACCGCCGTGTTCCCGTTGAGCTGCCCGATTTAAAAGGCAGAGAAGAAATTCTGAAAGTTCACGCAAGAAAAATCTGCGTAGGACCGAATGTTGATTTTTCTGTTATAGCAAGAATGGCATCGGGTGCATCGGGTGCTGAGCTTGCAAATATCGTCAACGAAGCAGCGCTGCGTGCGGTACGCCGAGGAAGCAAAGCTGCTATGCAGGCAGACTTTGAAGAAAGCATAGAGGTTGTTATTGCAGGCTATCAGAAGAAAAATTCTTTGCTGACCGATAAAGAAAAAATGATTGTTGCTTATCACGAAATCGGTCACGCACTTGTTGCTGCCATGCAGACAAATTCCGCACCCGTTCAGAAAATCACGATTGTTCCGAGAACATCGGGAGCATTGGGATATACGATGCAGGTTGATGACGGCAATCACTATTTAATGAGCAAGGAAGAGATTGAAAATAAAATTGCCACCTACACAGGAGGCAGAGCTGCAGAGCAGCTTGCGGTCGGCTCGGTATCAACGGGTGCAGCCAATGATATCGAGCAGGCTACTAAGCTTGCAAGAGCGATGATAACCCGCTACGGCATGAGTGATGAATTCGGCATGGTTGCCCTTGAAACAGTTACAAACCAGTATCTCGGCGGAGATTCTTCTCTTGCCTGCTCGGTGGAAACACAAACCGAAATTGACCGCCTTGTGGTTGAGCTTGTCAAAAAGCAGTATGACAAGGCAATGAACATACTAAAAGAAAACAAACCAAAGCTCGATTTGCTCGCAAAGCATCTCTATGAAAGGGAAACTATCACGGGCGAAGAGTTTATGAATATTCTGAATGCTTGATTTAAACGAGGCGAATGTAATGAGCATTAAATTAAAAGCAAAAGACTTTTTCTCAGTACCGAATCTGATAAGCTATCTGCGGTTACTGCTGATTCCTGTTATTGTATGGGCTTATTGTGAAAAAGAAAGCGGCTTGCTGACTGCAATTGCAGTTGCTCTTTCGGCGTTTACCGATGTTCTTGATGGCAAAATTGCACGCCGTTTCAATATGGTAACGGATATCGGCAAGGTGCTCGACC
>CAZJOH010000160.1:0-2678 GCA_964547575.1 uncultured Clostridium sp. | reverse complement strand
CTCAATAAGCTTTGTTCTGTTCTCAGATGCAGGCTTGAAGATATAGCTGAATATATTGAAGATTAAATTTCACCGTGGATTTATTTTTCACGGTGTTTTTTTGAGCGAATTTATTATACTTGACACAGTTTCCGCAGACATGATAAAATCAATTATTATGTTTTAATGGGGTTTGTTATGAAAAAAGAAATTTCCGAAAGGCTTCAGAAATGGGATATACTGAAATTTATCCTCATTTTTCTTGTTGTTCTCGGTCATATAGCCGATTTCAGTACCCGCAACAACGAATATATGCGAACACTCTATCTTACGGTTTATACCTTCCATATGCCGCTGTTTATTTTTGTTTCGGGTCTGTTTTCAAAAAAAACCGTCAACGAAAAGAAAAAGGATAAGATTTTCGGCTATCTTGTTCTCTGTTTCGCTTTAAAAATTATAAATTTCCTCTATTTTTGGATTGCATTCGGCAAAACCTCATTCAGCGTTTTTACGGAAACGGGTATGCCGTGGTTTATGCTTGCACTCTTTGCACATTCGCTTATTACGATAGCCGTCAAGGATTTTTCACCGAAATATGTTATGATTTTCAGCATACTTCTTGCCTGCCTTGCGGGTTACGATGAAAATATCAACAGCTTCCTTGCGTTGTCGAGAATAATCGTTTTTTATCCGTTTTACTATGCGGGATATCTGCTCGATGCAGAAAAAATTGAGGCTCATTGCAGAAAAGCGTTGCCGAAAGTTTTTTCCGTAATTATTATTGCGGCGTTTATTTTAACTGCAATATTCTTCGGCGAGAGGTTTTATTGGCTGCGTCCGTTGGTCACGGGTGCAAATCCGTTTGTATCGCTTGGAACATGTGCCGAATACGGCTTTTTAATCCGTTTTGGCTATTATGCCGTTGCTTCGGCGGTATGCTATGCGGTTATAGTTCTCACTCCGTCAAAAACACCCCTCGGATTTGCGGCAAAAATCGGCAAAAAAACCCTTCCCGTTTATGCCTTCCACTATATAATTTTATATATACTTTATTATAATATCGGTATTCAGCCGATGCTCGAGAAGCTTTCTCCGATTCATTGGGAATGGTTTTCGTTGCCCCTTGCGCTGGCAGTAGTGATTATTTCATCAAACGGATTTTTTAATAAAATTATTACCTTTTTTTGTCTGTTCCGATGAAACACAATTGACATATTGTTAAAAAAGTGCTTTAATTATATTATAAAATTTTAGGAGGTCTTTTTATGAAGATAATCAAGAAGGTTCTTTGTGCAGTCCTGAGCGTTATGCTCATCGTGCCTTTTGCGGCTTTCGGCGCAAATGCGGCAGGAGAATATACCATCGTTTCCCCCTATGAGGATGTTATCTGGGAAGGCGAAAACGCATGGGGTGCTTATAAAGGCACTCTTCACACACACACCTCTTACAGCGATGCAGACGAATCCCTTTCCGTTATGGTGAAGGAATACTATAATCAGGATTACGATTTTGTTGCAAACGCTGACCACGGTATTACGGGCGTTGATTGGGACGAAGAGCCTGATAAGCAGCTTCTTTATACATACCAGACTCTTATCGGCAATAAGTTTGAGCATCTCACAACCGAAGAATATGAAGCTATTCAGAACGGCACATATGCTCTTTATGACGGCACGGTAAGAAACAAGAAAATGGTTCCCGTTCTCGGTGCAAATGAATTCAACTTTATTTCACTCACCAAAAACCACGTTAACGGCTATTTCCTTCCTGCAGACAAGGGCAACGGTTTCCCCGGCTGCGAGGATGAATGGGGCTATAATCAGGCTCTGAAATATATCGAGGATAACGGCGGTCTTTCGCATATCAATCACCCCGGTGACTGGCTTGAAAGCAACGCAAACCCCGATGTTGTAAACGACCCCGAAATGGTTAAGATTTTCGGCGATCTCATTCTTAAATATGATTCATGCCTCGGCACAGAGGTTTTCAATGAGAGAAACGGCACAACCGGCTACGACAGAATTCTTTGGGATAACCTCCTTATGTATACTCTTCCTTACGGCAAGAATGTTATCGGCTTCAGCAATACCGACGCTCATCACACCGGCACTGTTGACTCCTCCTTCAGCGTTTTCATGATGGAAGAAAATACCGTTGAAAACATTAAGGAAACCATGCAGAACGGCAATTTCTTCATGGTAACAAGAAAGCTCAGAGAAAACACTGTTAACGATATCGGACCCGATAAGGAAATCGATGTCATGAATATGGGTCTTCCCTATCCCATGTTCACAAAGGTTGAGGTTGACGGTCACAAGATTACCGTTGCTGCAAAGGATGCAGATGAGGTTCAGTTTATCGCAAACGGCAAGGTTATCAAAGCTTGCGAAATCGGCGAAAACGAAGTTACTCTTGATCTCGACACAATCGAAGGCGCAGAGGATTTCCTCTATGTAAGAGCTGAAATCTTCGGCGAAGGCGGTATTACAATCACTCAGGCGCTCACAATTGACAGCGGCGCAGAGCTTCTTGAATACGAAGAAAAAACAGGTATCGCAGCTCTCTGGGAGAATATCCTTACGGTTCTCAAGAGTCTGAGAGCAGGCGTTATCGTTCAGGAAATTATAAGATTATTCTAAAAATTAAGGGGCTGTGAAAACAGCCCCTTAATTTCTTCTTTTTTTACCCTTCACTTTCAT
>CAZJOH010000159.1:0-2759 GCA_964547575.1 uncultured Clostridium sp. | reverse complement strand
AAAAATAATATAAAATATAATAGATTAGATATTGGAGGGTTGGATTTGCTCGGATATGTTAAGGCCTTCAAACCCGAAATGAAAGTAAAAGATTATGAGCTTTACAGAGGCGTTTATTGCTCGCTCTGCAGGGCGCTCGGCAGGAATTATTCTCCCATAGCCCAGCTTTTTTTAAGCTACGATTTTGCCTTTGCGGCTGTGCTTCGCCTTGCAGCGATGGAAAACGGTTGTACGTTTGTCAAAAAGAACTGTCCTTATAATCCGGCAAAAAAGTGCATGATATGCCAAAGCCGTGAAGCTCTCGATTTTTGTTCTCACGCAATAATTATAACCGTTTATTATAAAATCTTAGACAATATGCATGACGGCGGTGTAAAATCAAAGCTTATCGCATATCTTCTTTATCCGATTATATGGCTTATGTGTAAAAAAGCTGCGAGACTCGCTCCCGAAATCGATAAAATAATCGGTCAGTCGATGAAGCTTCAGAATGAGGCAGAGAAAAAGAAAGATGTTTGCATTGACGAGGCGGCGCATCCGAGTGCAGATGCCCTTGGAAAAATATTTTCGCTCGGCTTTGAAGATGAAAGAAAGAATTCGCTTTACACTCTCGGATATATGGTCGGCAGATATGTTTATATACTTGATGCCGCAGATGACCTTGAAGAAGATTTAAAAAACGGAAGCTTTAATCCGTTCAAAGCGGAATATTGTGAAATAAAAGATGAAAACATAAGAAAAGAATTTGCTCAAAGAGCAGAGGGGATGCTCAATCTGACTCAGAGCGGTGCGCTTGATGCTCTTGATGCATTTGAGAAAAAAAGATTTGAAGATATACTTGAAAATATAGTTTTAGACGGGCTTACCTTCAGTGCAGAAAAAGTGCTGAAAAAATATCGATCCGAAGCGAAAGAGAAAAATATTTATACTGTGGAGTGAGGTTTTGAATGAGAAATCCTTATGAAGTTCTCGGTATTCCCCAAGGTGCGGGAATGGAGCAGGTCAATGCTGCTTACCGTGAATTGCTCAGAAGATATCAGGATGCCAACAATCAGATTATGGTTGACGAAATCAACGCCGCTTACGATGCAATTGTTATGGGCGGTTCGTCGGGCGGATACAGCTCGGGCGGAGCTTCGTCTTATGCGGGCAATGCTGATTATTCCGATATAAGAGCAAAGATAAATGCAGGCAGGCTTGACGATGCGCAGACCCTTCTCGACGGTATGCCCGAGTACGGCAGAGATGCACAGTGGTATTATCTTAAGGGTACGATTCAGCAAAAAAGAGGCTGGCTTGAAGAGGCGGCAAAGAATTTTGCAACTGCAAGCAATCTTGACCCTTCAAACAACACCTATAAAATGGCATATAACAAGGTCAATAATGCACGCTCCGGCGGCTACAGAACAGAACGCCGACAGAAAGAAAAAAGCGGTTGTTCGGGCTGTGATATGTGCACGGGTCTTATCTGTGCGGACTGCTGCTGCGAATGCTTCGGCGGTGACTTGATTCCCTGCTGCTGATTGAGGTTTAAATATGAAACAAAGTTCAAAATGCGCCATAGGAGGAATTGTTGCGGCGGTATCACTTGTTCTGATGATTTCGGTTGCAATAATTCCCTTCTTAACATATGCACTCCCTGCGGTTGCAGGTCTGTTTATAGTTTTTGTTGTAATAGAAATTGATAAAAAATGGGCTTTCGGTGTTTATTGCACCGTTGCAATTCTCGGAATGCTGCTTGTTCCCGATAAAGAAGTTGCGGTTATGTATCTCGCCTTTTTCGGGTATTATCCGATACTTAAATCGATTATTGAAGCGAAAACTCACGTTGCGGTCGGTTGGGTAATAAAAGTTCTCACCTTTGCATCAACAATGGCGGCTTCGTATTATCTGATGATAAAGCTCATGGGTGTAACAATTGACGAAACAGAGGAATTCGGTATGATGGCATATCCGCTGCTTCTGGGTATGGGTACGGTTGCTTTTATCATGTATGATATTGCACTGACCAAAATGATAACGCTTTATCTCATAAAATGGCAAAAACATTTTAAAAGATATTTTAAATAATATTGCCTTTTTTAAAAAGTTGTTTTATAATGGTAACTGTCGGAGAATGTCCGACGGTTACTATTAATTTTTAGAGGTATTTTATGAAGGAATTTGTTAATATCGGGATTGTAGGCGTGAGCGGCAGAGGCTCGGGAATGCTCCGTGAGCTTCTCAAGTGCGATGGCGTAAGAGTTCCTGCTGTTTGCGATAAATATGAGGACAGAGCCAATCGAGGTGCCGAAATAGTCAAGGAAGAGATCGGTGCAGATGCAAGCGTTTACCTTGATTATAAGGAAATGTTTGAAAAAGAAAATCTTGATGCCGTTTATGTTGCAACAACATGGATTACCCATTCAAGAATTGCTGTTGACGCAATGAAGGCGGGAATTCACGTCGCAATGGAAGTAGGCGGTGCGGCAAGCATTGAAGAATGCTGGCAGCTTGTTCGCACAAGCGAGGAAACGGGCAAATTCTGCATGCTTCTTGAAAACTGCTGCTATGACAGAAACGAAATGGCTCTTTTTAACATGGTAAAGCAGGGTGTTTTCGGCGAAATTATACATATGGCAGGCGGATATCAGCATGATCTGCGTGACGAAATCAGCCTCGGCAGAGAAAACAGACACGGCAGACTTTATAACTTCCAGCATCGTAACGGTGAGCTTTACCCTACCCACCAGCTGGGACCCAACAAAACGGTTCTCGGC
>CAZJOH010000158.1:0-2797 GCA_964547575.1 uncultured Clostridium sp. | reverse complement strand
TGCATCGCCTGTTGCGTCCCAGATTTTCTTTCTGAAGCGGTTGTCGATTTCCTTAACAATCTGATAAATTCTGGGAAGAAGACGCTTGAACAAATCCTCGCCCCAGCATTCGAGAGCCTCCGCCATAACGGTGTGGTTTGTATAAGCACAAACCTGCTCAACGATTGAATATGCATCGTCCCAGCTGTAGCCGCATTCGTCGAGCATAATTCTCATAAGCTCGGGAATGGCAAGGGTGGGATGAGTATCGTTAATATGAATTGCGTTCTTTTCTGCAAAGTTTTCGAGTGAACCGTAATCTCTCAGATGGCGCTGAACGATATCCTGAACAGATGCGGAAACAAGGAAATACTGCTGACGAAGACGAAGGCTCTTGCCCTCCTGATGATTATCTGCGGGGTAAAGCACCTTGCTGATAACCTCTGCCATAGCCTTTTCTTCCATGGCTCTCATATAATCGCCTTGATTGAACATCGCCATGTCAATGCCGTCAACCTTTGCCGACCAGAGGCGGAGAACTGCTGCGCCCTTGCCGTCCTTTGCAGCAACCATCATATCATAGGGAACAGCTTTTACTGTTCTGCAGCCGACCATTTCAACATGGTGGAAGGGACCGTCCCAATTATCAACAACCTCGCCCTCAAACTTAACCTCAACGGTTTTGTCCTCTCTGGGAACGAGCCATACTTCGCCGCCGGGGAGCCAGAAATCAGGCATTTCGGTCTGCCAGCCGTCAATGATTTTCTGCTTGAAAATACCGTATTCATAAAGAATGGAGTAGCCCATGCCTCTGTAGCCCTGATTTGCAAGAGCATCAAGATAGCAGGCTGCAAGTCTGCCCAGACCGCCGTTGCCCAGACCCGCATCGGGCTCGCAGTCATAGAGCTTATCGAGCTTAACGCCGAAGGTTGCAAGTGCACTCTTGGCTGTTTCTGTAAGATTGAGATTATAAAGGGTGTTCTTAAGGGTTCTGCCCATAAGGAATTCCATGCAAAGGTAATAAACCTTTTTCTGACCCTTTTCTGCCGAAATTTTATCGAATTCACGGCGTGAATCCCTGACCATATCACGGGCAATGATTGAAAGCACCCTGTAAAACTGGTCGTTGGTCGCATCCTTGGGGGAAACGCCGAAAAGATGAGAGAGCTTTGCGGAAATCATTTCCTCAAGCTGCTTCTTTGTGATTTTCATACTGATTACATCCTCCTAAAACAATGACTTCTATAAACAAAATCCCAATTTATAAAAGCATACTTTATAATATTACACTAAAATTGATAATTTTACAACAAATTTTTTACAGATAGTTAATTTAAAATACTTGTAAGCGATAGAAAATTAGGATATAATATTTAAAAAATTTGTAAAAAGTGTTAAATACTAAACAAACTGCATTATAAAGGTGATTTTATTGAGCAATTTTTACTCCGACCCCTCCGAGCTTTATCTTCGTGAGGAAGAAGAAAAAAAAGGTATAAAATATATCGGAAAGATTGCGGGCAAATGCATAATATGCTATGTCTTCATTCAAAATATTCTTTCCGTTCTGATTTTTTCGGGTTCTCTCGGCACGCTTTATACAACCGACCTCAATTTCCAGAGCGTTGTTGCTATATTTTTCTCGCTTACGGGCATGTTTATCCCCTTCGGAATCGGCGGATATTTTATAAACAAACGCACAAAAACCGATGTTTTCAATCTCGGAAAGCCTGTGAGTACAAAGCTTATGCTTGCGGCAGTACCCTTCGGCTTTTTTATCTGTCTTGCGGGTAACTATGTGACGAGTGTTTTTGTCAATTTTATGGAAAATATCGGGGTGCATCTCACATCTCCCGAATATGCCGTGCCCTCGGATTTGGGCGGAAGATTTATATATATTGTTGCAATTGCCGTTGTGCCTCCGCTTGTTGAGGAATTTGCAATAAGAGGCGTGGTTATGCAGCCTTTGAGAAAATACGGCGATGCATTTGCAATTGTTGCTTCTTCACTGGTTTTTGCCGTGCTTCACGGAAACCTCATTCAAGCTCCGTTTGCGCTTATCGCAGGCATCGGAATCGGTTATGCCGTGTGCATTACAAACAGCGTATGGACCGGCGTGCTTATCCACACGGTAAACAACCTTTATTCGGTAATAACCGAGTTTATGATAGAAGATATTGCTGATGAGGCAATGCTCAACCGTGTATATCTTATAACAACAATTGCACTTTATACGGTTTCGATTCTCGGCTCTGTGCTGTTTGTTATTCTCAAAAAACGCCGCAGAATAATGCCGTCATTCACGGCACTTTCCGAGGGAAGAAAGATGTTTTCGTTTGTATGGAGCATTCCCATGATTATTGCATTGATAATTATGTATCAGATAACAAAAGGCTATGTTGAAATATAGTTAAATTTTATATATCAATGCCCTGATTTTTTTTGATTTTTGTAACACTTGAAAAAATCATAAATAAGGGTCAAAAAATTTCGGAAAAAATCTATACAAATCAAAAAAATTGTGATAAATTATTGTTGTTTAAATATTTAAGGAGTGTGTTGCACATGAAAAAGATTTATGAAGGCAAAACAAAAGACGTTTATTCACTTGACAACGGCAACGTAATGCTCAAGTTCAAGGATGACTGCACAGGCAAAGACGGCGTTTTTGATCCCGGTGAAAATACCGTTGGTCTTACCATTGAAGGCATCGGAAAGGCAAATCTCCAGACTTCAATCCATTATTTTGAGCTTCTTAAGGATGCAGGCATCAAGACTCACTATGTAAGTGCAAATCTTGATGATGCAACAATGGAAG
>CAZJOH010000157.1:0-2866 GCA_964547575.1 uncultured Clostridium sp. | reverse complement strand
CTTCGATGAACTCCTTCAACCATTATGCTTACGGCTCCGTTGCTGACTGGCTTTACGGCGATGCCGCAGGCATCAAAATTGACGAAAGCAAGCCCGCTTTTGAACACATCATTTTTGCTCCGATTACCGACAGCCGCCTGACATACGTCAAGGCTTCGATTGAAGCAAGAAACGGCGCAGTCAAATCCGAATGGAAAACCGAAAACGGCAAAACAGCTTATATTTTCACCGTTCCCGAAGGCTCAACTGCAACCGTTATCCTCGGCGGTGAATCCACCGAAATCGGCTCGGGCGTTACTGAAATAATCAAATAAATCAGCATGCAAAAACCGCTCCGTTACCAAACACGGAGCGGTTTAATTTTATTTCAGCAAATCGTCGAAAAGCTTGACATTTGATGCTTCAAGCTTAAGCTCGCCCGACTGTTCTTTTTTGATAACCTCAACGATTCTGTCATTGACGGGAGTGGGCACGCCGCATTTTCTGCCCCATTCGCACACAACGCCGTTGATTGCATCGATTTCGCAGGGCTTACCGTTGCGCAAATCCTGAAGCATTGAGGGGATAATATCCTTATGCTTCTTCATTGCAATGGGAATAAGGAATTCGCCGATTGCTCTCTTGAAGCCGTTCTTATAATAGAAAAGCTTTGTGATATCCTTACCCTGAACGGGAGCAAAAACCGCACCTGCAGCATGGCCTACGTCAATGCATTCCTTCATGCAGCGGATTGCAACCTTTCTTGCATATGCATCTTCGGTAACCGTTCCGAAGGTACCGCCCATAACAGTGCCGAGGCCCGAGAATGTTGCGTTAATAAGAAGCTTTGACCATCTTGTTCCGATAAGATTATCCTCAAAATGAACGGGACACATCTTTTCGAGAAGCTCGGTAACTCTTTTCACCTGTGCATCGGTGATGCCGTCCATTTTGCCCATGTGATAAGAAAGACTGTCGGGCTCGCTTGTGAGAACGCATTCGCCCGGTGCGGCAAGGTTTGCGCCCCATTCAACCGCACAGCCCATTGTGTGTTCCTTGCCTACTATTTCGGCAACACCCGGTTCGGGAATACCGTTCTGAAGAGTAACTATAACGCCGTCCTCTGCAAGGAAAGGCTTAAGGAAGGTGCAAACTTCCGCATTGAAAAGCTGCTTTGTCATAAGGAAAATAACGCTGTAAACTCCGCTCATTTCATCGGGAGTTATAGCCTTTACGGGCACAGTCATTTCAACTGTTCCCGTGATATGTGCACCCTTTTCATTAAGAGCGGCAACATGTGCCTTGTTTCTGTTTACAAGCTCCACATCAACCCCGTTTTTGGTCATATATGCGCCGAGAACGGTACCGAGTGAGCCTGCGCCGTAAATTGCAACCTTGTTCATCTGATTTCCTCCTTATTATTTAACACCGAATGCCGCAACAAGTCGGTCATATTCTTTATCTGTTATTGCCATAACGGAACCGTGACGGGGTCTGACGTTGTCAAAGCTGTAATCCTCGGGGTTTACCGCCTTGAAATTTTCCATATCCGTTGTCATCTGCATGAAAAATTTGCCCGTGCCGTATTCATCCATTATCATTATCCATGAGTCCGTGCCGGTTACAGGGTACATTGAGCTGCCCTCAACGCCCTCTTTTGAAAGCGAAACAACAACAGGCTTATCCTCATAGGGACCCGTAAGCGATTTTGATTTTACATAGGCGATTGTCTGATCCTCATCGTGTTTAAAATACATATAGTAATAACCGTTATGCTCATTATACACAATATCACCGTCGATGGTCTGGATGCCTTTGCGTTCATAGAGAAGCTGCGGTTTTGTTATGGTTTTGAAATCGGTTGTGTAAGCATAATACATGGCGGCAACATCATTTTCGACCGTTGAGTTTGCCCAATAAACCATGTATGCACCCTTTGTTTCATCCCACATAGCCTGCGGCGCCCATGCTCGGGTGGTGTTCGCAAATTCGCCGCCGAAATCACGCATGTCAATAATGGTTTCGTCTGTCCAATTGACAAGGTCTGCTGATTTCCATGTTACAAGAGCGTGGTTTGAAGTCCAGCCCTCAGTGCATTTCATATCCGTGCCGATTATATAGAAAAAACCGTCGCTTCCCCTCATTATATAAGGATCACGCACGCATTTTTTGCCTTTAGTCTGAATAATTACGGGCTGATTTTTATTAAGCGGTTTAAAATTATAACCATCGGCACTTACCGCAAAATGAATTCTTTCCTGCTCCGGCTCATTGCCTACAAACTGGCAGAACATATATTTCCCCGAAAGACTTTTTACAGGTGCTGCATACTGCATATTCCCACCTCCGATTTTCAATTGTAACACACAAAAACGCTTTTGTAAACAGCATAATAATAACGGGCATACCGAAGTATACCCGTCAAAAAATTATTACCAGATTTTCTTTGAAGCGATGTCTGCAAGGGCTGCGCCGATGAATTCATCAACGCTCTTTGAACCGATATCGCCTTCGCCTCTCTTACGGACCGAAACTGCACCGTCCTCGATTTCCTTATCGCCTACGAGAAGCATATAGGGAATCTTCCTGAGCTGTGCTTCACGGATTTTATAGCCGATTTTTTCGCTTCTGTCATCAACAGTTACTCTCATGCCCATGCTCTCAAGCTTTGCGGCAACTTCCTTTGCATATTCGTGGTGACGGTCTGCAATGGGAAGAAGTCTTACCTGCTCGGGAGCCATCCAGAGCGGGAATGCACCTGCATATTTTTCAATGAGCAGAGCAAGAGTACGCTCGTAGCAGCCGATTGAGGTTCTGTGGATGATATAGGGATTCTTCTTTGTGCCGTCTGCCGCAACATATTCCATACCGAATTTTTCAGCAAGCA
>CAZJOH010000156.1:0-3036 GCA_964547575.1 uncultured Clostridium sp. | reverse complement strand
CGCTTCCCTCCTTCATAGTAATGATATCATAGGTACTCGAGTGACAAATTCCCGTGGCGCCAACGCTGAGGCATACTATTTATATATAATATACCCTTGCATTGGTCAAAAAGCATTTTTGCTTTTTCAGCCTGCAAGAAGATTTGTCTCAAAATTTGGTTGCGGATTATTTCTTGGCTGCCTTGGGACGCTTTGCACCGTACTTTGAACGGGCCTGCATTCTGCCGTTAACGCCCTGGGTATCAAGTGTACCGCGGATGATGTGGTAACGCACACCGGGAAGGTCCTTAACACGGCCGCCTCTGATAAGAACAACTGAGTGTTCCTGAAGGTTATGGCCAACACCGGGAATATAAGCTGAAACCTCGATGCCGTTTGTAAGACGAACTCTTGCGATTTTACGAAGAGCCGAGTTGGGCTTTTTGGGGGTTGCAGTCTTAACAGCGGTGCAAACGCCACGCTTCTGAGGAGAATCCTGGTCAGTAAGAACATTCTTCTTTGAGTTGAGACCCTTCAAAAGTGCGGGAGCCTTGGGCTTCTTTTCAAGTGTTTCCCTGCCGTTACGAACGAGCTGATTAAAGGTAGGCAAAAACAATCTCTCCTTTCTCAAAATTTTATATCGTGCACAAGCTCTGCGACAATTAAGCGCAGAGCTCAGGACACCACAATTTAGTATTTTATCACATGTTGACACGGTTTGTCAACAGTTTCTACAAAAATCACTCAACATTTTCAGCAGTATTGCTGAATTTACCCGTTGAAAAAACATTTACGTTGCTGTAGCACTTCATACCTGTGCCCGAGGGAAGGAGTTTACCGATAATTACGTTCTCCTTAAGACCGATAAGCGGGTCTGTCTTGCCCTTGATGGCGGCATCGGTAAGAACTCTTGTTGTTTCCTGGAAGGATGCGGCTGAAAGGAATGAATCTGTTGCAAGTGAAGACTTGGTGATACCCATAAGAGTGGGTACTGCCTGTGCAAGCTTGGGTTCTTCACCCTTTTCTGCAGCCTCTCTTGTAATTCTTTCGTTTTCTTCTCTGAATTCTGCCTTTTCAACAACAATTCCGGGAAGGAACTTGGAATCGCCGGGCTCGGAGATTCTTACCTTTCTCATCATCTGGCGAACGATAACTTCAATATGCTTGTCGTTGATATCAACACCCTGACCACGGTAAGTTCTCTGAACTTCTCTGATAAGGTAGTCATGAACAGCCTCAACACCGAGAATTGCAAGGATATCGTGGGGGCTCTGTGCACCTTCCGTAAGCTGAGCACCCTTTGCAACACGCTGACCTTCGGTAACCTTAAGACGGAAGCCGTAGGGAATGAGATAGGTTCTCTCTTCGCCGTCATCAGCAGTAACAACAACATGCTGGCTCTTCTTGATCTCTCTGAAGGAAACAACACCGTCAATTTCACTCATGATAGCGAGCATCTTCGGCTTACGTGCTTCAAAGAGTTCTTCAATTCTGGGAAGACCGGTGGTAATATCGGACTGGTCGGCAGCACCGCCGGTGTGGAAGGTTCTCATTGTAAGCTGAGTACCGGGTTCACCGATGGACTGAGCAGCAATGATACCTACTGCTTCACCGACTGTTACGGGATCACCTGTTGCAAGGTTAGCACCGTAGCACTTGATGCAGACACCTCTGTCGGAGCAGCAGGAAAGGAGTGAGCGGATCTTGATCTGAGCTCTTGAGCCTTCGGGAAGCTCGCCTGCGGCAATCTTCTTATCGGTTTCTCTCTGAACGCTTGCTGCAACCTTTTCGGCAACTGAATCGTTAAGCATCTTATCTTTAGAAGCAAGAAGCTCACCTGTTGCGGGGTCTACATAATCTTCAAGAAGGAATCTGCCCGTAAGTCTTTCTGCAAGACCTACGATCTTTCTGCCGCCGAACTTGGGATCGCCGTCATAAATATCATATACATTGATACCGTCGGTGCAATGGCAGTCTTCCTGATGGATAATAACTTCCTGCGAAACGTCAACAAGACGGCGGGTAAGATAACCCGAGTCAGCTGTACGGAGAGCCGTATCGGCAAGACCTTTACGGGCACCACGGGAAGAAATGAAGTATTCTGAAATATTAAGACCTTCACGGTAGTTAGCCTTAATGGGAACCTCAATGGTTTTACCTGCAGTGTTTGCGATAAGACCACGCATACCTGCAAGCTGACGAAGCTGTGAGTCGTTACCACGGGCACCGGAGTCAAGCATCATGTTGATGGGATTGAACTTCTTGAAGTTCTTCTTGAGTTCTGCGGCAACATCCTTGGTACAATCTTCCCACGCCTTGATAACTTCTTCAGAGCGCTCATCGTTGGTAATAAGACCTCTTTCGTAGTTCTTTGTAATCTTAGAAACCTTCTTCTCTGCAACTTCGAGAAGAGCCTTCTTCTGGGGAGGAATTGTTGCATCAACAACAGCTACGGTAATACCGCTTCGTGTTGAATAGTTATAGCCCTGAGCCTTGATTTTATCAAGAACATCAGCGGAAACTGCTGTTCCGTGAACCTTGATGCAGCGGTCAATAATCTTGCCGAGCATCTTCTTATTAACAAGAACGTCAACTTCGGGAGTGAAGAGGTTGTCGGGGTTGCTTCTGTCGATAAATCCGAGGTCCTGAGGAACGGGGCCGTTGAAGATAACCTTGCCGAGAGTTGTCTTTACAAGGCGGGTAATCTTTTCGCCGTTAACTTCCTTGGTCATACGGATTTTAATGTTGACGTGAAGACCGATATCGCCTTCATCATAAGCCATCATAGCTTCGTCAACGCTGCCGAAAGTCTTATAAACAAGAATTCTTTCGCCGTTTTCGTCGAGAATAAGATTTCCGTTTTCATCCTTTGCTTCCCATGCAGCACCGGGCTCGCAGGGGTTATCGGGATTATAATCTGAATTCTCGGGGTTATTATCATTTACTATTGTAAGGTAATAAGAACCGAGAATCATATCCTGTGTGGGAACCGCAACAGGGCGTCCGTCCGAGGGCTTGAGGAGGTTGTTGGCAGCGAGCATAAGGAAACGTGCTTCT
>CAZJOH010000155.1:0-3123 GCA_964547575.1 uncultured Clostridium sp. | reverse complement strand
CAATAAAAGAAAGGAGGACAAAGATGAAACGAAAGAAATTAACGGTAAATAAATTGGCTTTCGGCAATTTAAAAGCAAGAAAAAAACAATATTCTTTAATGATAATCGGTATCATTCTTGCGATGATTTTCACGAGTGCCGCAATGTTTTTTGCAGTATGCAATGAGGATTCAAGACAGGAGAGAAAATGGATTTCTCTCGGTAAGCAAGATTTCATTCTCAAAAAATGCGACGGCTTTGACCTTGAGCAATTTAAACAGGATGGCTCTGTTGTTGACTATGCAACATTTGAGGTTATTGCCTACGGCTATTCGCCCGATGACGATTTTGAGGATGGCATGGGTATCGCTGTGCATAACGATAAATCGAGAGAGATTTCGCATTTCTATTTTCTTGACGGAAGATATCCCGAAGCCGAAAATGAAATCGCAATCGAGAGTGATGCACTTTTTCGCATGAATTTGTATGATGCGGTTGTAGGCGATGAAATAACACTTAATCTCCGTGCGGCAAATGGTGACGGATTTCTCGAAAAAGAAACTCAGAAAACATATACCCTTGTCGGCATTCTCAAAGACAGAAGATATCTTTATGAGGAATGGTATAGCCTTAACTTCGGCAAGGAATGCCCTGAATATCCCGCCGCAATTGTTTATGACGGCACAGAAGTTGAAATCGGCGGCAGACCTTGGACGATAGGTCTTGTTGATTTTAATAATTATGACGGCAAAACAAGTTTTGAGCCGCTTTATAATAGCTACAAAGAATATCTCGTGCAATGCGGGTTAAAGAATTATCAGTCAAAGATTCTTTCAGACCAAAATTCGGTTAATTACGACGGATATTTGGACAGCGGGTATTGGATAGAAACAGCCGGTGAACATATAATGAATGATTGGGCTTTGGCTGATATGAAGCAGATCACTTCTCTCGGAACTGTTCTTGCCGCTGTGCTTGCAATTGCATCGTGCTTCGGCGTTATCAATGCTTTTAACACAAATCTTCAGGAAAGAAGAAAGCAAATAGGTATGCTTCGTGCTGTAGGTGCAACAAAAAGGCAGATAATTAAAGTTTTCGGCAGAGAAGCTCTTTTAATCAGTTTTATCTGTGCACCGATAAGCGTTGCTCTCGGTTATCTTACTGTTTGGATTTTCTCGTATTTAATGGGTGAAATTTTCATTTTTAAACCCGAGTGGTATGTGGTAATCGGTATCGGAATTCTAGGAATCTGCTTTGTTATGGCGGCGGCACTCATTCCTCTTTTCTATGCCGCAAGAGTAACTCCGATGCAGGCTATCAGAAACACCGAACTCGGCAGAAAGATGAAGAATAAAAAAATAAAGACCGTAAAGGTCTTTAACGGACAAAAACTTATTGCAAAAAGGAGCCTTACTTTCCACCGCTTCAGACAAGTTAGTGTAAGCCTTATTCTGATTGCAACGATTATAGTCAGTTGTTTCTGCGTTTCGCTTCTTGAATATTACACTGAAAAAACAGAAGATGAATATGATTACAGGGTTCATTCATACGGTCCTCCCGAATATGCTTTTGCAAACTTTTTCTATGATTTTGATTCTATGCTGAAAGAAAATGATGTTGATGATATTTCGTCAAACCGTCATGTTGTAAACGCAACGGGAAGGCTTGAATATGCCGTCAACTGGCTTGTTGACGGAGAATATCCCGAATTCCTCAAGCTTGCCGAATTCAACAGAGCCGTAAACTACGACAAATACGAACACGGTTTCGGTGAGGGTGAAAATCTGAAACCCGAAGAAATTGTTGAATATTATAAAAACGGACCTGATTATTCCGATGAATATATTGAATTTAAAGAAACGGTGAATTATGAATCTGAACCTTTCGGAACACAAATTCAGACTCAGAGCGAGGAGTCGCTTCTTTCTCTCAGTCAATATCTTCTCGACGGTGAAATCAATATAGAAAAACTCAATTCAGGCGAAGAGGTTATTCTTGTTGTACCCGATGAAATAGCTTACAGCATAAAATATAACTCCGACGGCTCATATGCAAGCTACGGTCATGATTATATCACCGACGGATATTATGATAACTATAATTCCGGATATACGGAAATACTCCGTGAAACAATGCCGTTTAAAGCAGGCGAAACCGTAAAATTGAGTATGTTGTTTAATTATGATAAAAAAGAAAACAAAATTCTTGAACATGAAAAAGCTTATGATTATGAATACGAAAGATACGACCGAGAGGTGAAAATTGGTGCAATCATTTCAAAGAATCCGTTTAGCGGTTTCTGGAACAGATTGCCAATGTTTCTCACCACAAATCAGGGTGTTTCGGCATTCGGCTGTCCGCTTCGATATGAATTTATCGATATAAATACAGTTGATGAAATGACACATGAAATTGAAGAAGAAATTGAAGCTTTCTTCCGTGCAGCAGAGTATGATTTTGATTCAAACTACCGTATGCAGGAGCTTCAGAAAACCGAGATGAAAACACTTGTTTCAGGCATTTCGTCGATAATTCTTCTCCTTTTCTGCATTGCGGCAAGTCTTGTCAATAATGCTTTGACGTCAAAAATCCGTGAAAGCAAGCGAGAAATCGGAACACTTCGTGCAGTCGGCGCAAGTGCAAAAGAACTGACGATGGTTTATATTCATCAGCTTCTTTCAATGTTCGGAATAGGATGCGGACTCGGCTTTGGAATTTACACTGTTGTATTTTTCTCGGCAAATTTTATCTGTAAGTACGGCATTCATATTATGTTCCCGTTTGAATTCCGAATTCTGACAGCTGCCGCAATATGCCTTGTGCTGTTTGCAATTTGCTCGCTCAACCTTTATTCAAAAATCAAAAAGCAAATGAAATACAGCATTATTGAAAATATCAGGGAGTTATAATTTCTATGAAAAAAATATTCAGTATAATAATGTGTTTGCTGTTTTGTTTTACACCGCTGACCACCGCTTTTGCAGAGGAAACGCCCCCACAACCGAAAGTTATGGTTACTGATTACAAAACAGAAGGTGAGCTCAAAGCAGGCAGCACAGCAAAAATATCAATCACTCTCACAAACAAAAGCAAAACCGATTATGTAAATAATATGAAGCTGACTTTCTCAGATTCAAGCGGTGA
>CAZJOH010000154.1:0-3135 GCA_964547575.1 uncultured Clostridium sp. | reverse complement strand
TTATAGCTCTTTCAATAACACTTGCATTTCTGTTTTGTGGTATCGGCGTTGTTTTGCAGAAGAAAATACCTTTAAGCATTTATTTGATTTTCATACTTATTGCATTAGTAACTTCAACCGTATTCAGTGCTGTATCAACATTTATTTCCACTTTAACAACTAAAAAAGCTGTTGCTGCAGTTATTTGCATAGCTGTTTCGGCTGCTATGTTTTTTGCTACATCTTATGTCAGCGGAGAGCTTGGCAAACCTGAGTTCAACCGTGAGATAGCAACCGTCAACGGCGAGGAATACGACGGATTTAGCATAATTCCTGAAAATTCAGAGCTAACCTTCCGTGAATACCCGAACCCCGACTATCCTACTGGAACGAAAAGAGTAGTTTTGGAATTTGCTGATTCTGTTTTACCTACAACACAACTTTCTGCCCTTTCGAATATCTGGGTTAACAATACAGATGACAGCATATATATCGTTAGTCAGTATTCTACCAAAGGTGAAGGCGACGAGCCTATTGTATCACCGCTTGACGTATTAGCTGTAGCAAATCCGATATATTCTTTATGCTTCTCAATATTTATAACCGCTTTTGGTGTTTACCTTTTTAAAAGAAAAAGCATCAATTAAAAATCAAGGAGCTTTGCCATGAAATACTTTCTCTTTATCGCTATAATTCTGCTGTCTTTGACAGTTGTGTTTCTTGCTGTCAAATTATATCTCGTAAAAAAAACAGCGAGGGAAATCGAACATAGCTTTAAAGAGAAATTGAGGCAGGACACAAATACCCTTATTGATGTCTCTTGCCGTGATAAGGATATGGTTTCATTGGCTGATACACTCAATAAAGATTTAGCTCTTATCCGCGAATTGCGTCACCGCTATACACAGGGAGATATTGAACTAAAAAATGCAATTGCCAATATTTCGCATGATTTACGAACTCCGCTGACTGCAATTTGCGGATACCTTGAGCTTTTGAATGGAATTGAAAAGCCTGATGAAGTAGAAAAATATTTAGACATTATTGAAAACAGAACTAAAAGCCTTAAACAGCTTACCGATGAACTGTTTAAATATTCTGTTGTTACTTCGGCAGAAGAAAAGCTCAGGTTAGAGAAAATATCTTTAAATAGCGTTCTTGAAGAATGTATAGCTGAATATTATGTGGCTCTGCAAAAAAGAAATATAACTCCTGAAATTAAAATGACAGATAAAAAAATTGAAAGAACACTTGATAAGATTGCTCTTTCGAGAATTATTTCAAACATTTTAAGCAATGCTGTCAAGTATAGTGATGGTGATTTACAGATAGAGCTTAATGAATCAGGTGAGATTTTCTTTTCAAATACCGCTTCAAGCCTTGATGAAACACAGGTTAAAAAGCTGTTTAACCGGTTTTATACTGTTGAAAATGCAAGAACATCAACAGGCCTCGGGCTTTCTATCGCCCGCACGCTCGCGGAAAGAATGAACGGAGATATTTCAGCTATGTATACCAATTCAAAACTTGTTATATGCATAAAATTTAATTAATCTCCTTAACACCATTCATAATTGAAGTTTGACTGACAAAGAAATATGGGTTATAATGACTATCTACAAAGAATACACCTAAGTGATTGAAGGTGATTAAATGAACATTATCAAATTTGAACCAAAATACCGTGACGACCTCATATTTATGATACTTGAAGCGAAAAATGCCCTCGGCAGAGTACCGGGGCTTAATGAAGATTTGCTTGATATTCAGAAAAACTATTTTGACAAGGGTGATATGTTCTGGATTGCCATTGATGATAATGACAGAGTTATCGGTAGCGTAGGTTACAATTCTATTGCTAACAGTGATGATGTTGTGCTTCACAGACTTTTTGTAAAGTATAATCTTAAGCGTCAGGGTATCGGTACAGCTCTCTTGAAAACCGTCGAAGAACATCTGAAATCTATCGGCAAAAAGGCGGCTATTGTTCATCTCGGTGATAAAGAGCATTTTTATGAATCATGGCAGTTTTATCCCAAACACGGTTATGTGGAATATGAACCAAGTTATATGCGAAAAGAACTGCAGAAAACAGAACTTTGGGATATTTATGATATTAACCGTAATAAAACAGGTAGAACTGTTGAACGAGGAAAGCCTATGTCGCAGGATGAATATCATATTGTAGTAAATGTTTGGATTAAGAACTCTGACGGTAAGTGGCTTATTTCAAAACGCTCACCTAATAAGCATTACGGTAATCTTTGGGAGTGTTGTGGCGGTTCTGCTGTTTCGGGTGAAGATAGTCTTACTGCTGCTATCCGTGAGGCAAAGGAAGAACTCGGCATTGAACTTAAAGCTGAAAACGGACACCTTTTCACTTCTGCTATCCGTCAGTACAGAACGTTTCCTGATTTTCTTGATGTGTGGGTATTCAATCAGGATATTGACATAAACACTGTTGTTCTGCAGGAAGGTGAAACCTGCGATGTAAAATGGGCTACAAGTGAAGAAATCCTTGTGATGGAAAATAATAGTGAGTTTATCCCTCTGACAGTTTTTCCATATCTTGAAAAGTTGTTTGAAAGCGAGTGATAATATATGTTCGATTGCGGATTTACAAAAGAAAATAATTGGTTCAGATATCGTGCGGCTGCAATTATTGTTGAAAACGATTGTGTATTGCTTGCAACTAATGATAAGGTTGATTATTACTACTCTGTCGGTGGCGGTGTGCAAATAGGAGAAAAAGCAGAGGATGCTGTTGTCCGTGAAGTTTTTGAAGAAACGGGCATACTCTATGAAATTGATCGATTAGCTGTGATACATGAAAACTTTTTCACTGATTCAAGTGAGTTTTTTAAGGATCTGAACTGTCACGAAATAGCTTTGTATTTTCTTATGAAAGCTAAAGGCAACCAAGATTTAAATAGCGACAGTTATACTCAAGGTGTAAGGGAAAATATGGCGTGGATTCCTATTGATGATTTGGATAATCATACTGTGTATCCTACATTTCTGAAAGAATATTTGAGTAAAGAATATCAAGGGATAGAACATATTGTAACAATTGAGTAAAAGGATATTTATTTATGTATAACACAAAATATTGCGAAGTTCATTATGAAGAAGATTACAATGTTGTTTTTGTAAAAT
>CAZJOH010000153.1:0-3211 GCA_964547575.1 uncultured Clostridium sp. | reverse complement strand
ATGCCGTTGTATGGGCAACAAGCGCAAAAGGCTCGGGATATGTTCTGATTGACGGATTTAAATATTGGGATATGCATGGCGGGGTTATCAAAACTCACGACTGCGTTCATACCGTAAAAATTCCGAAAGAAAAAATCATCGGTCATAAATACAAGGTTATTTCGCAAAGAGTAAACTTCAAAGATGCATATTCTGCCGCAAAAGGCAAAACCGTTGAATCTGATTGGGTTGATTTCGACGGCGTTGCACCTTCGGGCGATACGAACATTCTCTCTGTTTCCGATGTTCACGATATGGCTGAGCAGATGTATGAGGCGGTTAAGCATCTTAATACAAAGCCGGATTACATAGTTATGCTTGGTGACATAAGTTCAGTTATGATTGAGAAAAAAAGATATATCTGCGGCATATTAAAGCACGCCGGAAACATAAGCGGCGGCAAAATCCCCATTGCATATATCAGAGGTAACCATGAAACAAGAGGCGAATTTGCCTCGCAGATGATTAAATATATGCCTACCTCAACCGGTGAATTTTATTATACTTTTGATTTCGGTTCACTTTCGGCTGTTGTTCTTGATTCAGGTGAAGATAAAACCGATGACCACAAGGAATACAGCGGTCTTGTTAATTTTTCGGATTACAGAGAACAGGAATACAATTGGCTCTGTTCACTTAAAAAAGAGGACTTTAAGGGCAAATATCGCATAGCTTTCAGCCATGCGCCGAAGCTCGGAAATCATTTCGGAAAAGACTGGAATGCACCCATCAAAAATCTTGATATGCAGCTTATAGTCGGTGGTCACCATCACTCCTCGGAGTTCATCAATTCCGCTCCTCCTGTTTATGTTGAATGCGGAAAACTTGGAAAAACAGGAAAATTCGGTGCTGCATTGATTACTCTGCACGATAATACAATAAAGCTGAAAACCGTCACAAATAACGGCGAAGCTATTCTTGAAGAAGAAGTAATAATATAAAATATGGGCACCCTGCAATCAGCAAGGTGCCTTTTGCTTATTCATTCTGCAAGAAAAGGTTGATATAATAATATATTATGGTATAATTATTGTATTAACATTTTAAGGATGATAATAATGAGCAGCAGTATAAGATTCGCAACGGAAAAAGATACGGATTTAATTCTCGAATTTATTAACGGACTTGCGATATACGAAAAAATGGAAAATGAAGTTGTTGCAACTTCCGAGCTTTTGAAGGAATGGATATTTGAAAAGAAAAAAGCAGAGGTTATTTTTGCTGTTGAAAACGGTAAAGAGGTCGGCTTTGCGCTTTTCTTCCATAATTTTTCAACATTTCTCGGCAGAGCGGGAATATATCTTGAGGATTTGTTTGTTCTTCCCGAATACAGGGGCAAGGGTCACGGCAAGGCCCTGCTGAAAGAGCTTGCCAAAATTACGGTTGAAAGAGACTGCGGCAGGCTTGAATGGTGCTGCCTCGACTGGAATAAGCCGAGTATTGATTTTTATCTCTCGCTCGGTGCAAAACCTCTGGATGATTGGACAATCTATCGCATGACGGGCGAAGAACTCTTGAAATTTGCTGAATAAGTTAACGGACTGCACCAAGAACGATGCAGTCCGTTTTTGTTATTTAAGAGCTGAATTAAGCTTTTTACCCGTTGCTTTTACGATAAAATACACCATAAACCATATTATAAAATATGTCACGACAAAAATCGCCGTAAAAATTGCTATAACCGCCCACTCAAACGGTATCCATGAATTGAGGGTATAGCAAAAGATGTAAGTAACATAAAGCAAGCTAAAATGACAAAACAGAGATTTCGTTATGGTCCACTCTTCAATCTGATTGAACACACTTGCACCCGCCTGAATAAATGCAAGAATATAAGTTGAAACTATGCCGATAAGAATTTCCGTGCCGCTTACAGAGAAATCAGCAATTGTTTTTGAGAGTACATAAAAAACAAATCCCAAAATAATCGGTCCAAATCCGCCGAATATCAAGCCTCTGTGTAAAAACTCTTTAAAATACTTGTTCATTATTTAACACCTAACCTTTCTTTAACCGTTTTCAGATTCCGTCTTGAAACATAATCTCTGTATCCGTTTTTGAGTGTTACAGTAAGTGTGCCTGAAATTGATGTATCGAACTTCTTGATTTCTTTTATATTTGCAATACAGGACTGATTGACTTTAACAAAGCCGTTACCGACCATTTCTTCAATCTGATAAAGACGAAGCTTAATCTGAAGCCTATCCTTTTCGGTTACGGCATATACTTTATTATTCTCAACCGTAAAACAGCTTATTTCCGAGGGAAGAAGTCTGTATGCCTCCCCTGCCGAATAACCTATAAGCTCTTTTTCATTATTATTTATCAAAGCTTCGATATCATCAACAAGCTTTGTTCTTTTATGTGCAAAAATCAAAACCTCCTCTTCACGGTTTTTATCAATCGTTATAATACATTTCATAAGAAGCCTCCTTACAGCTGCATAATATACTTTTCATTCCGATTTTTCAATATTTTTAAACTATTCGGTAATTTTAAAAAACTATTCGGTAAAAATCAAAAAAATTTTAAAAAACCTATTGACAAAATAAAAAACAGCCGCTATAATAATGATAACGATAATGATTATCGTTATTGACAAGGAGGTGAGCAAAATGCAAAGACACAGTAAGCAGCGAGATGCAATACTTGAAAACCTCTGTTCACGGTACGACCATCCCACAGCCGAGGATTTGTATTTTTCACTAAAGCCAAAGATACCGGCGTTAAGCCTTGCAACGGTTTACAGAAATCTTTCGCAGCTTGAAACCGACGGCAGAATAATCCGTATAGGCTCAGGCGGCACGGCAAGATACGACGGCAACATTTCACCGCATTATCACCTCTCCTGCCTTAAATGCTCAGGCGTTGTTGATATTTTTCTTGATGATGACTGCGGTTTAACACAAAAAGCAGCACAGGCTTTTGACGGAACAATAATTTCACATTCCGTTTTATTCACAGGCTACTGCTCCGAATGCTCAAAGCAGCTCGGATAGTAATAAATAAAAAATAATTTTAAATTTATATTTTGGAGGAAAAATGTTATGAAAAAATTTGTATGCTCAGTTTGCGGTTATGTTCACGAAGGTGATTCAGCTCCCGAATTCTGCCCTCAGTGCAAGGTTCCCGCTGAAAAGTTCAACGAACAGAAGAGCGGCGAAATGTCATG
>CAZJOH010000152.1:0-3223 GCA_964547575.1 uncultured Clostridium sp. | reverse complement strand
ACAACAAAACTTCTGCTCAGAAAATTTTCCCCAAATCAATTTCTTACATTCTTTCAATTATAACAATTATAACATATGTGCTGTACTGATTAATGTACTTTTGATATGTTACAATTAACGAAATACTGATGAGGGAAATTTATGAGCAAAAAAGATTTTGACTATACCCATGCGTACCGTGTTATCACTGATAACCACACCAAAAGTACGGATTTTGTGCCGCCCGATTACTTTGAAAATTTACTTTATTATAAAAAAGTTAATGAAAAAATAAAGAGTAAAGAGACAAAAAGCAGCGAAAAATCATCGGAGGGCGGATGCTATGTTGCAACCTGCGTTTACGGTTCGTACGACTGTCCCGAAGTCCGGACTCTCCGCAGATTCCGTGACAGCACTCTTTCAAAATCCGCTTTCGGCAGAGCTTTTATCAGAGTATATTATGCCGTCAGCCCCGCAATCGTTAAAATCTTCGGCAATACAAAATGGTTTAAAGCTATGTGGAAGAAACCGCTTGATAAGCTGGTTTCCGATTTGCTTGATAAAGGTGTTAAAAATACACCGTATAATGATATGGCATGGTGAAGGTCGTTGGCAAATATTATACCATGAATTATTAAAATTACCACCATCACAAAAGGGATATCACCAAAGTGACACCCCTTAATATCATTATTCTGTTTAACAAAACGGATTGGTTTATTCAATCAAACTTTAAACTCAAAAATAATCTTCCAAAATTCGGAATATCCTTTTGCGCCAAATACTTTGACGAAAGTATCGCTGATAAATTTCAATATTTGTATTAAAGCATTATTCAAAATATCTTCGAAGCTGTCTTTCTTTTCTTTCCCGTTTTCGATTTTGTAAATCACGGCATCAAACTCATCGTTTGCGGCATTGAATTCCTCTGTGGGCATATACGTGCTTTCTACTGCCTTGCCCAACTTTTCAAGAGCTGCATTAAAAGCCGCCGCATCCTCACTGCTGAGTGTTGATGTGTCGAAGTCTTTCCACTCGTTATACTTTGCAACGATTTTCCTTGATGTTCTGGCATAGTTAAACTGCGGAAATGCCGGATCGGAATATACGTCTTCAAAAGTCGGATCGGTAAGAATTCTGATTGCAAGACGGATTATTACGTCGTTATCTGCTGTGGATTCATGACCTTGATTTTTGAAATAAAATGTTCTGTCGCACATAATACCCGTTGAAGCATCAATCAGTCTGTCTTCATCAATGTGATTATGTTCGGGATTTGTACAATATGTATTTGCCTGCTTATAACCGTCCGCAAGAGGCACGTTGACATTTACCGTCGTTGCACCGAAAGACACGGAATCGCAATGAATAACACCGTCACCGTTTTCGGTATTCCACGAATCAAATATTTTGTAATTGGCGGCGTTGTAATTAACTATATCAAAGAATTCAACGCCCTTTGACTGTGCATCAAGAATATATTGTCTTGAATTAAGCTGTGCATTATAGTACCAATCTGTTTGCTCACGGATATAAACATCCTCGGGGTCGCTCAGGAATTTCTCTCTGAGTGCAGGATAATCTCTTGACGGAATCAAGCCCCACAGACAGGTTGAATATTCAAGATAGTCTTCAATGAGTCTGTCCACGATTATGTCAAGCATATTGTTGAGGTCAGCCTCAGGGAAAATACGCAGAGCGAGATTTATACCATATGCGAGTGCCTGATTATCAGCACCGAGAATCGAGGGAAGCAGATAACCGTAAAGTGCCTCAGGGTCATCAAGAAAACCGTATCTGTAAATATCACCGAGAACATAAGCACCGTCTGCAGCAGGAACAACATAGCATACCCTGTTGACATCATCGGCAAATTCAAGACCGTTATCTATATAATACTGCATCAGAGCATTCTGAATTGAGCCGCCCTGACTGAGCGGAACAAGATTCACTTTATCGTGACCGGTTTCTTTTTTAGCAATCTGTATAAGGTCATAAAGGTCTTTGGCGGCGTCCTTGATGTTTCCGGTATGTATATATGAACAGAAATAAAGATGGTCAAGACCTGCAATATCAACATATAAATCAAGAGGAACTTTGTTGAGAGCGTAATCTACCTGCTCCTGAGTAAGATTTGCAAAGCTTGTCATATATCTGTCGGGCTGGATATTCTTTATGGGCTTACCGTATTGGTCAAGCTCAAGGTTGCCGAGAAGAACCTGACCCGCAACATCAGCAATAGCATTTGCACAGCGATTTTCTTTATCCTGCTGTGTGATGAGCAGTTTTCCGAGAGGAAGAATGGCTTCTTCAAGTGCGAGCTTCACAATTTCGTCTGTAGGCTCAAGGAAGAACGGTGCAGAATAAGCAGTTCCGTCGGGCTTAAGCATATCATTGCCGTTTTCGTCAAGATACATAACATCCGACTGAAAAAGTCCGGGTACAACGATTGACGGACAATGTTCGCAAGTGCATGCACCGTCGGTTTGTGAAACTGCGTAAACATTAGAAGAAAAAACAACTGCCAACATAAGCGTAACTGCAACAACTCTCAAAAAAATCTTTTTCATTTTTACATCTCCCTTTTTATTCCGATTCGGTAGTCGGTTATATTAATTTTATCATACAGAACTAAAATTGTCTACCCAAAATTTGACTTTAACGAAAACTTCAACGAAAAACTCCGAAGGAGTTGAAGCTTGAATTTAAAATTGTTGTTCCGGCAAATTGAGTTTGATTATTTTTTGAATTAGCATTTATATCGGATAACCGTTCTGCCGTCACAGAGCTCGGAGAACTACGAAACATTAAATCCGTTCTTACAATAAAAACCGACGGCATCATTATCTGCTTCAGCATGCAAAGAATGCAGTCAATAACTTAAATGAAAACTTACCTCTTGTAACGCCGTTACATATATGATAAAATTGTTTTAGCGAAAACAGTGTTAAATCTCTATACTGAGGTGCGTTATGGCAAAGATTACAACTACCAAAACTCATTCAAGCGGTATTGCTTTAGGCGGAATCGGAAGCGGAAGCGTGGAGCTTCTGCCTGACGGAGAGTTTCATAGCTGGCTGATTGCAAATCAACCGAGAATAACACAGGTTTGTTTTGAAGATAAGGTTGATGACGGAGAAGGAAGCACGGGTGCGCTTTCCTTCTGGGTGCGTGAAACAAAGGATAACAGCAAGCCGATTATCCGCAAGCTGGGTATGAAAACCGATGCCGATGACTTTACATA
>CAZJOH010000151.1:0-3233 GCA_964547575.1 uncultured Clostridium sp. | reverse complement strand
GTAAGCCCGAGGACAGCATGATGTGGTTTGAAAAGCTCTGGCAGAATACAGTTGATCTTTTCCGTTCACTCGATATTCCCGTAAGAACACTTGAATGCTGCTCAGGCGACCTTGCAGACCTCAAGGTTAAGTCATTCGACGTTGAAGCATGGTCACCCAGACAGAAGAAGTATTTTGAGGTTGGTTCATGCTCGAATCTCGGCGATGCACAAGCACGCAGACTCAAAATCAGAGTTAACGGCAAGGACGGCAAGTATTTTGCACACACCCTTAACAACACCGTTGTTGCGCCTCCCAGAATGCTTATCGCATTCCTTGAAAATAACCTCAATGAAGACGGCAGCGTAAACGTTCCCGTTGCACTCCGTCCCTACATGGGCGGCAAGGAAAAGCTTGTTCCTGTTAAATAAAAAATCAATCCGTATTCCTTCGCATGATGGGATACGGATTTGTTCGTTAAAGGGTATTCAAAAATTCTATAAGCTTTTCTTTTTGCTGTGCGGTAAGTTTTATAAGGAGTTTGTTAAGTTCATCAGTTGTTGATTTTTCATTGCCGAAGAAATCCGAAAGTGTTATACCGAGACCATAGCAGATATATTCAAGATATTCAACGGTCGGCTGCTTTTTGCCGAGCTCAATATCTCTGAGATAGCTTTGTGATATGCCCGATAAGGTGGCTAATTTGTTAACGGTGTAGCCTTTTATTTCTCTTAGTTCGGTTATTCTTTTGCCAACATCCATTAATAACACCTCATTTCTATAGATATAAGAATAGTAAAAAACACAAGCAAAGTTTACAACAATAGAGTTGACAAATTAAAACTATAGATTTATAATGGTATAAATGAAAATGGTGGGTGGTAAAATGGATTTCAGAGAAACTTTGAACAGTGCAGTTAATCATCTTATGAAGCATGAGGAGTCTTTGGCGGCATCTCTTTTTAAAAGAGCAATAGAATTGGGTGCGCCAAGATGTCTTGTAGACCTCAAAGCTATGACAATGAACTACATGGTTTTACCTCTTTCTATCAATTTGTGTGATTTTTCTAAGTACGGGTATTATATTGGTGCCGGAGCGGAGAACTATTTCAAAAATCTTATAAATCTTCGAAACCTTGCACAAAACAACAGTTTGTTTCAAAGCGATTATGCCGAAGCCTTAAAATCATTGCTTAACATAAAAGAATTATTTCTGAGGGTAGCAGGAATAGACTATTATACAGAAATATTAAAAAGCACAACAGGAACTTTTGTTGAAGAGGTTTTCACGCTTTATAACATAATTCAGCAGATATATGACGATATTATTTCAAAAGATGCACTGAGAATAAGATACTATCTTCCAAATATCAATATGAGGGATTTAGCATTTGATTTGCTTGAGGTTAAGGCTTTTTGTCTAAACCTGCTTTTGTCGTATACTACAGTTGAACATACAAGTTTTCAAAGTCATGGATACACAGCAACAACTGTTATTGATGCTCCGTTTGCGGAAACGACTGTAAGGGAAAACACAAGTATGCACACCGATGCTTCAATATGTCCAAGATTGCATCTTATTCGTGGGCAAAAAGCTCGTTATCCCGAATATAAGGCGATTTATGACAAGACTGTTGCGGAGATAAACCGTTATCGCAGTTTCAAATGCCCGACCGAGTTGAGAAACGGCATAGGCAATATGGTTATGCACAAAGTTACCCCCAAAACAGACAAAAATTATTTCAAATTAATAAAACCGTATGAAAAAAGAGTCAGACAGTTTGATGGTTCTTTTTCCCTCCTCGATATCTTTGCTTTCGGACATTTATTTTATATGGCTCTGCTTTCTTTCATATCTCCAATCAAAATAAATACAGTTTGCTCTTTTGAACTTGATGTGATTTTTACAAGAAAGTTTTTACTGGGTGTTTGTAATATGATAGCTAACGGAAAACATTTAAAACTAAGTGTGGTCAGAAGATTTTTTATTCTGTTTGCACCGCTTGGAACAGTCGTTTATTTAGTGTTGGCATTGGCAATGAAATTCGAGAAGTATCCTACTGTTTTTGTTGAAAAACATTGCTGATTTTCCGAATTAAATTTTTACCCACCATGATTTAATAGTGGGTTCAGTCTTTCAAAAAAAGCATGGCTGCGGCTATGCTTTTTTGCGTTTTATGGTGTAATGTGTATGGGTGATACAGAATTGGGCATTAGACCAATGCATAAACCATAAAAAATAACCCTCCAATCGGAGGGCTTTTTGCCTTCTCCTTGAGGAGAAGGTGTCACGGAGTGACGGATGAGGTGGTGTTAAATCAACTTTTCCTTATCCAATTTAAACATCTTACCAACCGCCAGCAGTCCTATAACTGTCAGCACAAGTTCAATTGCCATATATGAACCGTTGTAGAAAAACGAATATGCCGCAATTGCCATGCCTTCGGGGCAGTAGCCTGTCCATATAGTAACACCGCAGATGAAATGGCAGATAAATCTGATGATGCAAACAACAATTCCGCCAAGCACAAGCTCGGTTGACTGGTTTCTGAATTTACCCTTGAACATTCCGCCGAGTCCGAGACAGCCGAATGCGATAATATAATCGGCAAGCGCAACAATAAGATATGCCGCAATTCCCGTAACATGGGTAAAATTCTTATACCCGATTATCATTTCGAATATCGCAAGAGCAGTGCTTGCAACAAGACCGTTTTTGATTCCGTGTCGGTATGAAACAATTATAATCGGCACCTGACCGAAAAGGCTGAAGCTTCCGCCGTAGACAAACGGCCACGGCAATAAATCTGAAACGGTAAAAATTGCAATGGATAATGCAACCATTATTGCGCTTTCTGCAAGCACCTGTGTTTTATTTAAGCTTTTCTTCATAAGGAAATCCTTTCAAAAATAAAAACCCGACGGCTGACCGTCGGGCGTAAATGCATCAAAGCTTTTTTCCTACGCCCGCATTATCGGGATCAGGTTTGAGGGTATAATCTCAGCCGTCACGGGACAGCACCCCTTTGTCAACAGTATTATACATCAATTTATAATTTCTTGTCAATATATTATAATCAATTAATATATCGTGATGCAATATGTCGCAAAGCATCAGATGACAGCGAAACACACGGCTTCGTTGAGAAGAAGGGTAAAAAAGATTAAAAAAGGTGTTGACAAACGGGGTAGGATTTGGTATTATATCGGAGCGCTCTGGAGAACAGCAGCGCACCGCACCTTGAAAATTAAAC
>CAZJOH010000150.1:0-3266 GCA_964547575.1 uncultured Clostridium sp. | reverse complement strand
TCAGAATCGGAAGAACACTGCAGACGGGCAGTTTCCTCAATAATATCAAGCATTTGCGGATTTGTCCTGACTTGCATTTGACTTGCACGAAACATACTCATTCAAAGCGGATATGGATTTGGATTTTCTTGTTTCGGACAGATGGGTATATATTCCCATCGTCGTTGACAAGTCGGAGTGTCCGAGAAGATACTGCGCTGTCAGAGCATCGACACCTGCATCATAAAGCATTGTCGCATAAGTATGCCGCAGCTGATGAGGTGTAAACGTTTTTATAATTATCGGTCCTTTGTGAGGGTCAAATTTGCTCACAGGTGCATCTGGCGGTAAATCTTTTCTGCATTTGCGCTCTTTATCAAAAACTCTTTTACCGTATTTTGCATCGAGAGTTACCATATAACTCTCCCACATTCTTCTCCATGCTCCTGCGGTCATTATTCCGTTTGAACCGATAACATATATGCTTGTTTTTGGCTGCTTTTTCAAATAATCAGAAAGAACATCAGGCAACGTTATATTTCTTACACCCGACTTTGTTTTTGCACCGTCTTTCAAAACTGGGGTGTTCCCCTGATATTCCACACTTCGTCTTACTCTTATTATACTTTTTTCTTTTCCAAAGTCAATATCATTCCACATCAGCGCAACTACTTCGCCACGTCTCAACCCTGCATAAAGCATTATCATAGCGGCGGTTCTGGCATTATGTTCCGTTTCCTCAATCCATTTGATTTGTTCGTCAAGGATAGGCTCACGGATCTTCTTTTCTGCTGTTTTCGGAATCTTTATATTCTGAGCAGGGTTATGTTCCACAACGTGGTTATCTATCGCCTCAACAAAGACCTGAGAAACTATCGATTTTATATCCTTAAGAGTTTTTTTGCTTGCAGGCCTTCCTGTATTCGGATTTTTCTTCGCAAGATCCGCAAGCAACTCCTTGATATCCCACGGAGTTATATCAACAATTTTTTTGTTATCGATCGGAGATAAATGTTTACAAGTTGAAAGAAGGCTGTTGTAATGTGAAACGCTGATTTCGGGTTTCTTATATTTCAGCCAACGTTCACGCCACTTCTTGAAGCTGTCTTTTTCAAGCTCTAAATTGATTCCTCTGCCGATTTTTATTTTTATTTCACGGGCCTTTTCGTCGGCTTCCTTTTGTGTGTTACCATATACGGTTTTATATTTTCTTTTGCCGTCCTCACCTATTCCGAGGTAAATCTGAACGGCGATGCGCCCGTCGGAACGGGTTGCGTTCTTTCTTTTTGGCATAAATATTCCCCTTTGCTTGACATTTTTTCGGGGAATAGTGTATAATAGATATACTACTCCCCTGGTTTGGTTGGCTGGTGGTTTAGTATCTCGTCTCCCGGTGTTGGCGCACCGGGGGATTTTTTATTTTATAAGTGTCCGTTTATTAACTTCTTAATCATTGTTCTATCCCAGAGAATAACTCCGTTCGACTTTGCAAGCTTAATCGCCGCAGGTGTGAAATAGTTATTCGTTATAACAACGGCATAATTACAACCGTAATAGCTTCGTCCGGAATAAGCTTCCTGAACAGCAGAAACACCTACCTTGTTAGAATACTTTTTACACTGTATTGCATAGCTTGCATCTCCGTACCATCCGATAACGTCAATACCGAAATCTCCGCTTCCGACAGTAACCTTGACATTATAGAAGCCTGCATTTTTAAGTAAGTCAGCAACAACATATTCAAAGGTGTGTCCGTCGGATATGTTATCAATGGAATATATGTTGTATTTGGTACGTTTCGGTTTGTATTTATGCCATTTTATCATTTCTTTAATTGCGGCAATCGCAAGCGCAGAAATCAAAACAGCAACAGCAACCAAAACGAAGCTTTCAGCCTTTAAATTGAAAACGAAATAAATCGTTATCATTACGATAACAGCAACCACACCATAAATAATATAGTTTTTATTTTGAGAAATAAACTGCAAGACACTTTCGATTTTCGATTTTTCTTCAAAACCGTACTCGGAATCGTCAGCATCAACTTCTGTTACTTCATTAATTAATGTTTCTGTTTCGATGTATTCATCCCCAAAAACTTCTTTTAATTCTTCTATGTTATTTATAAGGCATTCTCTCGGTTTTGCACCTTGACTGCAACCAACTATCCCCTTTTCTTCAAGTTGGTCAACAATCCTTGATGCTCTTGCGTACCCGATATTCAAGTGTTTTTGTAAATCACTTGTTATTAGTCCTCTGTTCTTCACAGCAAAAACAGCAGCATCACACAAAAGCGGGTCCCAGTCAGACTCATCGTCCTCATGATTACAAGTCGGCTCAATCAATCCTTCATCATAACTATCGTGAAGAACTTTGACATAATCCTGAATTTTTTGATTTAGCGTTTCCTCGTTTTCTTGCTTCTTTAAAACAGCTTCACTAACATCATCCATACTTACAAAGCAGGAATGACCGTGAATAAAATTATCACCGCCGAAATCACACAAAATCTCTCCATCATCTGATGCAGGAACAATATCTGTTCTGTTTAGCAAAGCTTTATAGTCCGCATAAGTAAAGCGAAATAAAACTCTGCATGAAAACAACTGCGCAATTTTCAGTACATTTTTCAGTGTTGGATTCGTGTCCGAAATAATAAAGTGTATACCTACAGTTCTCGCATTGATAAATAGAGATTCTATTTTTTCAGTTATACCACCCTTATCAATAATTAATGATATCTCGTCTATTAAAACAAACAGTTCAGGAATCTTTTCAACATCAACGCAGGTTTCCGCAAGCTTGTTATAATCAAGCAAAGAACGCTTATGTGCATTAGATAACAAAAGAAGTCTTCTGTTCGTTTCTTTAGCAAGATACTCAAAGGCAACTATCGGCTCATATTTTCTTACAAAAAAATTTAGATATTGCGAACGAAAATATAAATTTGCTTCAAGTCCTTTCGGGTCAAAATACATAAATTGAAATTCATTGGGAGTATTTCTCTGCATAAGGCTCATTATTATTGAATGAATAAGAGTTGACTTTCCGCAGCCTTGGTCACCGCCGATAAACAAATGAGGGTTCTTTGCAAAATCAAACAAAATGGGTTCTCCATTATCATCAACACCGATAACAGCCGCTAATTTACTCGGTTCATCCAAATATTTGTCCGACAAAACAAGGTTTTTGAATTGATATGATTCTTCCTGAATGGTAGACATATAAACAACTCCTCAATTCTTTTATGAGAGATAGCCTTTAATTCTATAATATTCTACTGCTCT
>CAZJOH010000149.1:0-3404 GCA_964547575.1 uncultured Clostridium sp. | reverse complement strand
TCAGCGACAAGATGGACAAAACAATCGTTGTAGCTATTCAGGATAACGTAAAGCACAAGGTTTATAGCAAGATCATCAAGCGCACAACTAAGATCCACGCTCATGACGAAAAGAATGAGTGCAACATTGGCGACAAGGTTGAGGTTATGGAAACAAGACCTCTCTCCAAGACAAAGAGATGGAGACTTGTTCAGATCATCGAAAAAGCAAAATAATTGATCCTTTATGAGGGTACATTGAGAAAATATGTGCCGAAATTCAGGGAAACCTTATTAGGAGGATAAAAATGATTCAGCAACAGAGTTATATGAAGGTTGCCGACAACACAGGCGCTAAGGAGCTTATGTGCATCAGAGTTCTCGGTGGTACAGGCAGAAGATATGCCAACATCGGTGACGTTGTAGTATGCGCAGTTAAGAAAGCAGCTCCCGGCGGTATTGTTAAAAAAGGCGACGTAGTTAAGGCTGTTATCGTAAGAAGCGCTAAGGGCCTTCGCCGTGCAGACGGTTCTTACATCAAGTTCGATGAGAACGCAGCAGTTATTATCAAAGAAGACAACACTCCCAAGGGTACTCGTATCTTTGGCCCTGTTGCAAGAGAGCTCCGTGAGAAAGATTTCCTTAAGATCCTTTCTCTCGCTCCCGAAGTACTTTAATGGAGGTAATGAACGATGGCAAATATTAAAACAGGCGACACCGTTGTAGTACTCTCCGGTAACTCCAAGGGTGTTAAGGGCAAGGTTATTGCCGTTTCCCCCAAGGAGAACAAGGTACTCGTTGAAGGTGCAAACATTATCCACAAGCACGTTAAGGCTCGCAGACAGGGTGAGACCGGCGGTATCGTAGACGCTGAGGGCGCTATGTACGCTGATAAGGTCGCTCTCTACTGCCCCAAGTGCGACAAGGGTGTAAGAGTTCACCACACCGTTGAAAACGGTAAGAAGATCCGCGTTTGCAAGTGCGGACACAAGTTTGACTAAGGAGGGAATTAACAATGGCAAGACTTAATGATATGTACAAGGCCGAGGTTGCTCCCGCCCTTATGAAAAAGTATTCCTACAAGAGCGTAATGCAGATCCCCAAGCTTGACAAGATCGTTGTCAATGTTGGTGCAGGCGACGCTAAGGACAACACAAAGGTTATTGATTCCGTAATCAACGACCTCACGATCATCACCGGTCAGAAGGCAGTTCCCACTTACGCTAAGAAGTCGGTAGCTAACTTCAAGCTCCGTCAGGGCATGAAGATCGGTGCAAAGGTTACACTCCGCGGCGAGAAGATGTATGAGTTCATGGACAGACTCTTCAACTTCGCTCTCCCCAGAGTTCGTGACTTCAAGGGTATCAACCCCAACGCTTTCGACGGACGCGGCAACTACTCCCTCGGTCTTAAGGAGCAGCTCATATTCCCCGAGATCGAGTACGACAAGGTTGACAAGATTCGCGGTATGGACATCTGCTTTGTCACTACTGCACAGACAGATGACGAGGCAAGAGAGCTCCTCACACTTATGGGTGCTCCCTTTGCGAAATAATCGGAGGTAACGGAAAATGGCTAAAACAGCAATGATACTCAAGCAGCAGAAGACACAGAAGTATTCCACCCGCGAGTACAACCGTTGCAAGATCTGCGGACGTCCTCACGCTTATATGCGTAAGTACGGAATCTGCCGTATCTGCTTCAGAAACCTTGCGTACAAGGGTGAAATCCCCGGTGTCAAGAAAGCTTCTTGGTGATAATTTTGGGCTATAATCGCCGTTCAGGTCGGCTCGACTTACGCCTTGTAAGTCTTGAGCCTCCCGATCGACGATTCTATCTCCAAAATTCTCTACCAAGAAAAATTGGAGAGCTTCAAGGGAAATAATCGCCGTTCAGGTCGGCTCGACTTACGTCTTGTAAGTCTTGAGCCTCCCGACCGACGATTCTATCTCCAAAATTCTCTACCGATAAGGTTGCGGAATTACGAAATTCCACAGCTTAAGTGAAATGCCTCTGAAAAGAGGTTTTCAATAAAAACCCCTAACTATCGGAAGGAAGTTAAACTGACGGTGTTGACTCCGGGTTGGACTTAACCGCCGATACGCCGCCATAGAGATTATATGGCAGCAAGAAAAATTAAACTTGCATCAGGAGGAAAAGAAAATGCAAATGTCAGACGTAATTGCAGATATGCTCACAAGAATTCGCAATGCTAACAATGCAAAGCATGCGACTGTGGACATTCCTGCATCCAACATGAAGAAGTCCATAGCTGATATCCTTGTTGAAGAAGGTTATATCAAGAGCTATGAGATCGTAGACAACGGTAACCAGGGCATTATCAGAGTTACTCTCAAGTACAACGGTAAGGCAAAGGTCATCAGAGGTCTTAAGAGAGTTTCCAAGCCCGGTCTTCGTATCTACGCAGGCTACGAGGATATGCCTAAGGTTATGAACGGCCTTGGAATCGCTATCGTTTCCACATCTAAGGGTATCATGACAGACAAGAAGGCTCGCGCGCAGAAGGTTGGCGGCGAAGTCCTCGCGTATGTATGGTAATTAATCGGGAGGTATACAATTATGTCAAGAATTGGTAGAATGCCTGTCGAAATTCCTGCAGGTGTTACAGTAACAGTTAACGGTAACACAGTTACCGTAAAGGGTCCCAAGGGTACACTTACCGATACCTTCAACGAAAGAATGAACATCGCGGTTGAGGGAAATCAGGTACTCGTTACAAGACCCACAGATGATAAGGAGGACAGAAGCCTCCACGGTCTTACCCGTGCTCTTATTCAAAACATGGTAACAGGCGTACACGTAGGTTATAAGAAGATTCTTATGATCGTCGGCGTAGGTTACAAGGCTGTCAAGAGCGGTAAGGACCTTCAGCTCTACGTTGGTCACTCGCTTATGCCCGGTAAGGGAACTCCCCAGGAGAAGTTCATCATCAGCGATACCGACACAGTTAAGCTCTCTGTTCCTAACGAGGCAGAGATCAAGGCTCAGGGCATCGACCAGATGACCACCGAGAAGGTCAACGGCGGTATCATTATCGTTGTTGAGGGTATCAACAAGCAGGAAGTTGGCCAGATGGCAGCAGTCATCAGAGGCAAGCGTCCCCCCGAACCCTACCATGGCAAGGGTATCCGTTACATCGACGAGTATGTTCGTCGTAAAGCCGGAAAGACCGGTAAATAATGAAAGGAGTGGAGTAACATGGTATCAAGAAAGGACAGCAATAAGGCTCGTCTTAAGAGACATAAGAGAGTCAGAGCAAAGATTTCAGGTACAGCGGCACGTCCCCGTCTTGCAGTATACCGTTCCAACGCGAACATTTCTGCACAGATCATCGACGACGTTGCTGGTAAGACATTGGTTTCCGCTTCTACTTACGGCGCTTCCTTTGAGGGCAACGGCGGTAAC
>CAZJOH010000148.1:0-3527 GCA_964547575.1 uncultured Clostridium sp. | reverse complement strand
GGCAATCCTTTGCCCGAAGAAATGCTGAAAAAATGCGTGGAGTCTGACAGCGTGCTTTTAGGTGCAGTTGGCGGAGAAAAATGGAATAATGTTCCGGGCGATATGCGCCCCGAGAAAGGTCTTCTTCGCCTTCGTGCAGGTATGGGTGTTTATTCCAATAACCGTCCTGCAAAAATCTGGAAGCAGCTTGCAGATGCCTCACCGCTGAAAAAAGAAATTGTTGATAAAGGTATCGATTTTATTATTGTCCGTGAGCTTATCGGAGGTATTTATTTCGGAACACACACAACAAATGACGAAAACGGCGAAAAGAAAGCCGTTGATGTTTTAAGTTATACAGAAAGCGAAATTGAAAGAATCGGCAGAATCGGTTTTGAAACCGCACGCAAGAGAAACAAAAAGCTCTGCTCGGTCGAAAAGAGCAATGTTCTTGATTCAAGCCGTCTTTGGAAAAAGGTTATGCATGAGCTTGCAGCGGAATATCCCGATGTTGAGCTTTCCGATATGCTTGTTGATAACTGTGCAATGCAGATAGTCAAGAATCCCGCACAATTCGATGTTATCGTAACAGAAAATATGTTTGGCGATATTCTTTCCGATGAAGCTTCAATGATAACGGGTTCAATCGGTATGATTCCTTCGTCAAGCCTTGGTGCAACTACCTGCGGACTTTATGAGCCGATTCACGGTTCTGCTCCCGATATTGCAGGAATGAATATTGCAAATCCCATCGGAACAATCCTTTCGGCAGCTATGATGCTCCGATACAGTTTCGATATGCCTGAAGAAGCAGACTGTATCGAAAATGCTGTTTCTGAAGTTCTTGATGAAGGATACAGAACTGCTGATATTATGAGTGACGGCTGCAATAAGATTGGCTGTTCGGAAATGGGCGACCTCATTATCTCCAAACTCGAGAGGAAGTGATAATGTGAAGTTATCAGGTGCGGATATAATCGTCAGAACATTGATTGAGCAGGGATGTGATCGTGTTTTCGGTTACCCGGGCGGTCAGATTCTGAACGTTTACGATTCGCTTTATAAATATCAGAATGAGCTGACTCATGTTCTTACGGCTCATGAGCAGGGTGCAGTTCATGCCGCAGACGGATACGCAAGAGCATCGGGAAAAACGGGTGTTGTTATTGCAACATCAGGTCCGGGTGCAACAAATCTTGTAACAGGTATAGCAACGGCTTATATCGATTCTATTCCGCTTGTTGCAATTACGGGTAATGTACCGAGTACTCAGATTGGTTCGGACAGTTTTCAGGAAATCGATATAACGGGTGTTACCCTCCCGATAACAAAGCACAACTATTTTGTCGGCTCTGTTGATGAGCTGGCCGATACAATAAGAGAAGCATTTAAAATCGCAAAATCGGGCAGACCGGGACCCGTTCTTATTGATGTGCCTAAGGATGTTCAGATTGCAATGTGTGAATATGAACAGCAGCTTCCTGTTGTTCCCGATGAAAAGCAGGCAGCAAAGGATATAAGAATTGAACAGGCGGCCGAATGCATAAATAATTCCGAAAGACCGTTTGTGTATTATGGAGGCGGACTTGTTTCTTCGGGGGCAATTGATGAAATGCTTGAGCTTGCAGAGCTTATTGATGCTCCTATAGGCTGCTCAATGATGGGTATTTCCGCAATTCCTACAGACCATCCGAGATATCTCGGAATGCAGGGAATGCACGGTCACTATGCATCGTCGATGTCAATGCATAATTCAGACTGCATAATTGCTCTGGGCGTTCGCTTCAATGACCGTGTAACGGGCAACAGAGCGAAGTTTGCAACAGGTGCTAAAATAGTCCATATCGATATTCAGGGCGCTGAATTATCGAAAACAACAAATGATGCTCACGGGCTTCGGGGCGATGTGAAATTGACTCTGCAAAAGCTTATTCCTCTGCTTAATAAATCAGATAAGCCTGAATGGCAGAAACAAGTAGCTGTATTCCGTGAGGAAGAAAAATCAAATATTGATAACCGTGAAGGCATGACTCCGAGAAATGTTCTTGAAACGCTCAATAATTATCTCGGTAAAAATACACCGGTTGCAACCGATGTAGGTCAGCATCAGATGTGGGCGGCACAGAATTTAAAGTTTGGACATGAACGCAGGTTCATAACAAGCGGCGGTCTGGGAACAATGGGCTTCGGTCTTGGTGCCTCAATCGGTGCACAGATGGCAACAGGTGAGCATGCTGTTCTTGTTACGGGTGACGGAAGCTTCGGAATGAGCCTTAACGAAATGGCAACGGCGGTTTCATATAATGTTCCGCTCGTCATTCTCATTATGAATAACGGTGTTCTCGGAATGGTGCGCCAATGGCAGACTCTTTTCTACGATAAGCATTATTCAAATACCGTTTTGAACAGAAAAACGGATTTTGTTGAGCTTGCAAAGGCTTTCGGTGCAGACGGTGCAACGGCAACAACTCTTGATGAGCTTGAATCCGTGCTTAAAAAAGCGTTTGCTTATGATGGTCCATTCGTTGTAAACTGTCTGATTGATAAGGATGAATTTGTTCTTCCCATGCTTCCGCCCGGCGGCTCAATGGATGACATAATCGTAAAGGCAGGTGGCTGATATGGAAAGATTCACAATAGCTATTCTCGTCAGAAACAAATTCGGGGTTCTGAACAGGGTTACAAGTATGTTCCGCCGTTTGCAGTTCAATATTTCCTGCCTTACCGTGAGTGAAACAGAGTCGGCGGAATATTCAAGAATAACCGTTCTTTTCGACGGTGATGAAAACGGCAAAAAACAGCTTATCAATCAGTTTTATAAGCTTCCCGATGTAATTTCTATCAAGGAAATTAAAAAGGATGAATCAGTCAGCAGCGAGCTTTTGCTCATAAAGCTTGAAAATTCATCGGAAACAAGGGAGGAAATCCGTTCGGCGGCAGATGCTTTTGAAGCAAAAACCGTTGATTATTCAAAAGAATCCTTTGTTTTGCAGTTGACGGCTGACAGCCGCCGTATAGATGAATTTATAAATCTTATGCGTGATTACAATATACTTGAAATCTGCCGTACAGGTATTGTTTCTCTTGAAAAAGGAGACACAACAATAAGAAAAGTTATTAATATATAATAAAAGAGAGGTAAATAATTATGGCAAGAATTTTTTATCAGCAGGATTGCGATCTTCAGAAGTTAAGCGGAAAAACCGTTGCAATTATCGGCTACGGCTCACAGGGTCATGCACATGCACTCAATCTTAAAGACAGCGGCGTAAACGTTGTTGTAGGTCTTTACGAGGGCAGCAAGAGCTGGGCAAAGGCAGAATCTCAGGGTCTTAAGGTTATGACCGCAGCAGATGCGGCAAAAGCAGCAGATGTTATCATGATTCTCATCAACGACGAAAAGCAGGCAAAGCTCTATAAAGAAAGCATTGAACCGAATCTTACAGAGGGCAAAACCCTTGCGTTTGCTCATGGCTTTAACATTCACTTTGGCTGCATCAAGCCTCCTAAAAATGTCAATGTTATCATGATTGCTCCCAAGGGCCCCG
>CAZJOH010000147.1:0-3581 GCA_964547575.1 uncultured Clostridium sp. | reverse complement strand
GACCCCAGAAACGCTTATTTTGAGTGTATTCATGAAATGAAACTTATTGTTGATCTTATTTATCAGAGTGGTTTTGCTGGTATGAGATATTCAATTTCAAATACGGCAGAATACGGTGATTATGTAACCGGTCCCAAAATCATAACGGAAGAAACAAAGAAGACAATGAAGAAGATTCTCAAGGATATTCAGGACGGAACGTTTGCAAAAGACTTCCTCCTTGATATGTCAGATGCAGGCTCACAGGTTCATTTCAACGCAATGCGTAAAATCGCATCCGAGCATCCTTCGGAAATTGTTGGTGAGGATATCCGTAAGCTTTACAGCTGGAACGGCGAAGACAAACTCATCAACAACTGATATTTTTTGTTGAAAGGAGTTTAAACATGAAAAGTGAAGCTCTCAAATCAGGAATTCAGAATGCTCCCCACAGAGCTCTTTATCATGCTCTCGGTCTGACTAACGAAGAAATCGAAAGACCTCTTGTAGGTATTGTCAGCTCATATAACGAGATTGTTCCCGGTCACATGAATATAGATAAAATCGTTGATGCCGTTAAACTCGGCGTTGCGATGGCAGGAGGAACACCCATCGTGTTCCCTGCGATAGCGGTTTGCGACGGCATTGCAATGGGTCATACGGGCATGAAATATTCACTTGTCACCCGTGACCTTATTGCCGATTCAACAGAGGCAATGGCAATGGCACACGGCTTTGATGCTCTTGTTATGGTTCCTAACTGCGATAAGAATGTGCCCGGTCTGCTTATGGCAGCGGCAAGGCTTAATATACCTACGGTTTTTGTCAGCGGCGGACCTATGCTTGCAGGTCATATTGACGGGGCAAAAACAAGCTTTTCTTCAATTTCCGAAGCAGTTGGTGAATTCAATGCAGGCAAAATAACAGAAGATAAGCTTCGTGAATATGAATGCAAAACATGCCCGACCTGCGGTTCATGCTCCGGAATGTATACCGCAAATTCAATGAACTGCTTAACTGAAGCTCTCGGTATGGGACTTAAAGGCAACGGCACTATTCCTGCAGTTTATTCTGCACGTATCGAGCTTGCAAAGCACGCAGGTATGGCGGTTATGGATATGATAAAAAAAGATATTCGTCCACGTGAAATCATGACGGAGGATGCGTTTATGAATGCTTTGACGGTTGACATGGCTTTAGGCTGTTCAACCAACAGCATGCTCCATCTTCCCGCAATTGCCCATGAATGCGGAATTGAAATAAATCTTGATATTGCTAATAAGATTAGCGAAAAAACACCCAATCTTTGCCACCTTGCACCCGCAGGCAGAACATATATCGAAGAACTTGACGAAGCAGGCGGCGTTTATGCGGTTATGAACGAGCTTTCAAAGAAGAATTTGCTCAATCTTGAGTGTATTACCGTAACAGGAAAAACAGTAGGGGAGAATATAAAATACTGTGTAAATCTTAACCATAATGTTATCAGACCTGTTGATAATCCTTACAGTAAAACGGGCGGAATAGCTGTTTTAAGAGGCAATCTTGCTCCTGACGGCAGCGTTGTGAAACGTTCTGCGGTTCTTCCTGAAATGCTTATTCACGAAGGCCCTGCAAGAGTTTTTGAATGCGAAGAAGATGCGCAGGCTGCAATCAACGCAGGCAAAATCAAATCGGGAGATGTTGTAGTAATCCGTTACGAAGGTCCCAAGGGCGGACCCGGTATGCGTGAAATGCTTAACCCCACATCTGCAATTATGGGTATGGGTCTCGGCAGCAGTGTGGCGCTTATAACTGACGGAAGATTCAGCGGAGCAACAAGGGGAGCGTGCATTGGTCACGTTTCACCTGAAGCAGCAAGCGGAGGCATGATAGGTGTTGTTGAAGAAGGTGACATAATCAGCATAAACATACCCGAAAACAAGCTTGAATTAAAGGTCGATGCAGATATTCTTAACGAAAGAATCAAGAATTTTGTGCCTAAGAAAAAAGAACTTTCAGGTTATCTTAAAAGATACGCTGCACTTGTTTCAAGCGGAGCGGAGGGTGCAATTCTTAAATGAAGAATGAAAAATTGAATGAATTATATTTAAAATTGAACTCTCTCTGCATTTTCAGAGCCCTGCTTTCCGATCCCGTTATAAGCAGATTGATAAAATATCTTAACAGTATTAAATCAGCTGATACAGGCGAAAAAATAAGCTTTTATTCCGATTTTGTTTCGGCTTTGTACAGCAATAATAAAGTGAGTCTTGCAAGGTACATACACACGGTTGTCGGAAATAATGAGAATGTATATGTCAAAATTATCGGTAGCGGAAAATCAGGCTCGCCAACAATGAAAAAATGTGTTGATGCAGAACTTGAAGTTTTGCAAACAGTTGCGGATTTGACTCCTGCCGAGCTTCAAAGCGCAATCGAATGGAACGGGTTTTTGCCTGTTTTTAAAGTTGAAAAGGTTGATCTTGCAGGAGATTACGCTAAACGTACAAGGAACATCGGTAAATATGGCTATGGAATTTTTGCAAAAAATCATATGTTCCGTGTTGAGGAAAGAAAAATCGTTCCTGTTTTGCATCCGGATGTAATCACTTTTTCGGAGCTTGTTGGTTATAAACGTGAAAAGCAAATAATTATTGATAATACTAAAGCATTGCTTGAAGGAAAAGCAGCAGCGAATATTCTTCTGACAGGTGATGCCGGAACGGGAAAATCCTCAACTGTAAAGGCTGTTGTAAACGAGTTTTATAAAGAAGGACTTCGCATTATTGAGGTGAGCAAGAATCAGCTCAGGGAAATTCCCGCAATTCTTGATGAACTTTCCGAAAATCCGCTTAAGTTTATAATTTTTATTGATGATTTATCCTTTCAGAAAGATGATGATAATTTCAGTTCGCTTAAAGCTGTTCTTGAAGGCTCGGTATCCGCAAAGTCAGAAAATGTTGTGATCTATGCAACAAGCAACCGCCGCCACCTTGTCAAAGAAAAATTCAGTGACCGTGAAGGCGATGATGTGCATTTCAACGATACGGTTCAGGAAATTATTTCACTTTCTGACAGATTCGGGGTGCATATAACCTTTAACCGCCCGAATAAAGAAACATATCTGAATATTGTTCACAGCCTTGCTGATTCAAAAGGTCTGAAGTATGATACAGATGAACTCAATCTTGCGGCTGAAAGGTTTGCACTTGAAAAGGGGTCACGCTCTGCAAGAGCAGCAAAGCAGTTCGTGGAAAATTTATATGAAAAGTAAAAATGACAGCAGGAAATTTTCCTGCTGCCTTTTTATTATATATTGAAATTATAAAGCTCTTGTGATAATATTTTTTTATCAGTTAATATCAAACGGGGTTTCTTTTATGAATGGAAAAGGTGAAAAATTTTTTATTGAGATATGTTACGCTTCGCAGAACGGATAATGAAATCAGACAGAACTGCTGTTTTTTTGCCGAACTCAAAAACGGAACTGAAATGAATTTCAAATCAAACGAATGTCGGGTCGTTTTCACCGAAATGCCTGCGTTCTGATAATGGTTAACAACCGGAAAAGAGGTAAGAAAGATGAATGTTTTTATGGACAGGATAATTGCTTTTTTTAC
>CAZJOH010000146.1:0-3598 GCA_964547575.1 uncultured Clostridium sp. | reverse complement strand
GAAAACTACGAAGACAAAACCATGATTGAATATTCCGCTGGCGATATTTAAAGCTAGGATGCGGCGTAAATCATCAAAACCGTTCAGGAGCATTTCGGTAACGCCGAGTTCAAATATTATAACGGGGTTAGCTACCGTCACTGCCTTATCTGGAATAACGGCACAACGGACCTCGTCAAAATGACTCCTCCGCACGATATTTCGGGCAGAGTTGTAGGCGAATATCTCTCAACCGCACCCAATGCCGAAAAGCTTATCGCAATGATGAAGGAAAGCTATGATATTCTCAAGGATCACCCCGTTAACAAAAAGAGAATTGCAGAGGGCAAGGCTCCCGCAAACTCAATCTGGCTCTGGGGCGAGGGCAGCAAGCCTGCACTCTCCGATTTTGAAGAAACCTACGGCGTAAAGGGCAGTATTGTTTCCGCAGTTGACCTTCTCAAGGGTATCGCTATTTGCGCAGGCATGGGCGTTCCCGAGGTTGAGGGAGCAACGGGTTATATAGACACAAACTTCGAGGGCAAGGCTCAGGCGGCTGTTGAAGAATGGAAAAACGGCAAGGATCTTGTTTATATCCATATCGAAGCTCCCGATGAATGCGGCCACAGAAACGAGCCCGAGAACAAAGTCAGAGCAATTGAGCTTATCGACGAAAGAGTTCTTCCCATTGTTCTTGATTATCTGGGCAACTGCGGTGAGGATTATAAGATTATGATTCTCCCCGATCATCCCACACCCATCGTTACAAAAACCCACGCTTCCGACCCCGTTCCCTTTATGATTTACCATAAGAACGGCGAGGTTGACGGCGTTGAAACAATAAATGAAATTACGGCAAAAGCAACCGGCGATTTCGTTGAAGTCGGCTGCAAACTTATGAAAGAATTTTTGGAGGCATAAAAATGAGCTACAAGATTAATACAAAATGCATTTTAAGCGGATATTCACCCAAAAACGGCGAGCCCAGACAGGTTCCCGTTTATCAAAGCACAACCTACAAATACGATTCAAGCGTTGAAATGGGCAAGCTTTTCGACCTTGAAGCATCAGGCTATTTCTACACACGCCTTGCAAACCCCACCAACGATGCCGTTGCCGCAAAAATTGCCGACCTTGAAGGCGGCGTAGGCGCAATGCTCACCTCATCGGGTCAGGCTGCATCATTCTATTCGATTTTTAATATTGCAGGCGCAGGTGACCACGTTGTAAGCGCATCAACAATTTACGGCGGCACCTTCAACCTTTTCAACGTCACCATGAGAAAGCTTGGCATTGACTTCACCTTCGTAAGCCCTCAGGCAACGGAAGAAGAGATTAGTGCTGCTATAAAGCCCAACACAAAGGCAATTTTTGCAGAATCTCTTTCAAACCCCGCACTTGAAGTGCTTGATTTTGAAAAATTCGCAAATGCCGCTCATTCAAACGGCATTCCCCTTATCATCGACAACACCTTCCCCACCCCCGTTAACTGCCGTCCCTTTGAGCTTGGTGCCGATATCGTTATACACTCCACAACAAAATATATGGACGGTCATGCAACAAGCGTTGGCGGCGTAATCGTTGACGGCGGTAAGTTTGACTGGACACAGAATGATAAATTCCCCGGTCTTACAACTCCCGACGATTCATATCACGGCATCACTTATACCGAACGCTTCGGCAATGCCGCATATATAACAAAATGTTTGGCTCAGCTTATGCGTGACCTCGGCTCAATTCCCTCACCCTTCAATGCATTTCTTCTCAATCTCGGACTTGAAACTCTTCCTCTCCGTATTGAAAGACATTGCTCAAATGCACTCGCAGTTGCAGAATTTATCCGTGACAGCGGCTGCGCAATTGAAGTTACTTATCCCGGAATGAAGGGCAGCAAGGGTTACGAGCTTGCACAGAAATATATGCCCAACGGTACAAACGGCGTTATTTCCTTCAGAATCAAGGGCGGCAGAGATGCTGCAACAAAGTTCATGGACAGCCTTCAGATTGCAGAAATCGCAACTCATGTTGCAGACGCAAGAACATGCTGCCTTCACCCTGCAAGCACAACCCACCGTCAGCTCACCGCTCAGGAGCTTGTCAACTGCGGTATTTCGGATGACCTTATCCGTCTTTCCGTCGGTATTGAACATGTTGACGATATCATCGCCGATGTTAAGCAGGCTCTTGAAAAATCACAGGCATAAAAACGCTACCCCGCAATTCGTTTTGTGGGGTTATTTTAATATAAGGAGTTAATATTATGTGGGAAAAGATAATTGAATTGCTCGGTTTAAGCATCAGAGAGGTATGGGCAGTTGAAAAGCTGTTTGAATATATCGGCAGTATATTCTCAAACTTCTCGATAAAAGGCTTTGTTTCATCCGTGCTTGCAATCGTTGAAATTATCCAGATGCTCATTTTTGGTTTACCCCTTACTCCGAGAGGTGAAAAGCTTGATTTAACGGGATACGAAATCGTTGTTTACGATGAATTCACGGGCGATTCACTCAACACCGATATCTGGGAAACCAGAGGCAACGGCCCACGCAGAGGCGGCTTCAATGCCGACAGCCAGGTTGCTCTGCGTGACGGCAACCTCGTTATTACGGGCGAATATCTCACCGACGGCGAATACGGCGAAGGCTGGTATACAGCCGCCGTCAAGCTCAAAGAAAGATATAAGCAGGGATATTTTGAGATCCGCTGCATCTGCAACGACAGCCCCGGCTATTGGAGTGCATTCTGGATTCAGGCTGATGCACCCTATACTGCATCGGTTTCAAAAGGCGGCGTAGGCGGAGCGGAACTTGATATTTTTGAATCCTACTGTTATGACGAGGATAAATATGCCATAACCAACACCATTCACTGTGCAGGCGTTGACGGCGAGCCCGAGGGCTTCCAATCTGCTCTGCTCGGAAAATTCTACGGAGATAATATCACAAAGAAATATAACACCTACGGTCTTGAATGGACAGAGGACGAATATATTTTCTATGTAAACGGCATTGAAACCGTACGTTCAACATTCGGCAACGGAGTTTCGCAGGTCCCCGAGGATGTTATAGTTTCGCTCGAAATTCCCGATATAAGCGAGCTTGAAGGCTTTGACAAATCAACCTTCAAAACGGAATTTATAGTGGATTATGTAAAGATATATCAGAAATAATAACAAATAACCCCCGAAAAAATGTATGACATTTTTTCGGGGGTTATTAACATTTAAAATTAAAGGGACTGTGCAACCTTCTTCATTGACTCAAAGCCTTCCTTGCTGATGGGAAGGAAAGGCTTGCGGCAGGGACCCATATCAATGCCCATGTGAGTAAGAACAGCCTTTTCGCACTGGAATACACCATACTTTATCATTTCCGTGATAATAACATTGGCTTCGTTCTGGATTTCCTGAGCCTTTTTGATGCTTCCGTTATGGAATTCATCATAAATCTTAAGGAACTTATCTCCCATAAAATTATATGTGCTGCCGATTGCGCCGTCCGCACCCATCGAAAGACCGCCGAGGCACATTTCATCAAAGCCGTTGAAAACAGTAACACCGTCAATCTTCTCTTTGAACTGCTGAAGCATAAAGAGGTCAGCCGAGGTATGCTTAATACCT
>CAZJOH010000145.1:0-3643 GCA_964547575.1 uncultured Clostridium sp. | reverse complement strand
TCAAAACGGATGCCGATGCATCCTACACCTCATCACCGCCTACGGCGGAGCTTCTCCTCAAGGAGAAGCCTCTTAGATTCCTCGACAGGATCGGGATGACGAAGAGATTACCCCATAATGACATAAAGATTATTGAAAAAATGATAAAAACTGTTGACAAATTTTGTTATCAGTGGTAAAATACTTACGTAATTTTGCACAGGAGGTGAATTTGAAATGAAATATGTAGCACCTGAGATGAACATCGTTATGTTCAACGAGGAAGACGTTATCGTTGCTTCTGTTGTTACTGAGGAGACAGCAGCAACTACTACTGAGGATCCTGGTATGGGCGGCGAAGGTTTCTAATTTTGCTTAATTAAATTAGATTATTCAAAAGAAGTGCCTATAGGCACTTCTTTTGTTTTTACTCAAAATATAAAAGTAGGAAATGATGTTTACACATATCATTTCCTACTTTTTCTTTTAACATAAGAAATTAGATTTATTCTGCCCATCAATAAAATCTGAATATATCTTACCTGCATTAACATACATCTGCTTAGCACCATTATAAGCACAAAACTCCTTATGTCTGCATTTTTCACAATTTGACAAATCACAACTCAAAAGATATCCATCAAAGGGAGTTAGTCCATTATCCAATTTTTTAAACAATTTGTCAGCATAAATATCCTCAAAAAACTTTTTGAGGATAACTCTGATTTTCTCCTGAGATATTCCGTTAGCTAATAGCTCAATATATTTGTTTACACAAGTAAAGTATCCTTTAACCTCAGAATCAATATCAAAACGCAGGAGACTGTTAATGTACTTGATAGCATCCTCATATCTGCCAAGTCTGTATGATGCGTAAGCTCTGGTTATGTTTCCCAAAGTAACATTGACCTTGCCTGTAAGCGGTAATCCAACAATTCTTCCGTAAACATTATATCTGCTATAGACATTTTTTATCATATTGTTGAAATATAAGAACATATTAAGGTCATCATCACTTGCCTTAGCAATATCCTTGCCAATTTTTGCTGCCTCGTCAGCAAATGCGTACTGAGGAACAACCTCATTAACTTTTTGTATTAATGCCTCAGAAAAGCCTGGAATAACAAATCGGTAGCAAGGAAAACCAAGGAAAGAGAAGTTTCTGATATACACAGGCTTTCCTATTTTCTTGAATTTGTCAATAGAATATCTTAAAAGTTCAGGATTTGTTTTATCACTATTATCATCAAAATCCGATGGTTCTTTGGTGCAGGTTATCTCATTGGCAAAATAATCGGCAGAGTAGAGACCATTACCTGTCTCCAACTGATTAAGAATATTATTGATTTGCAGGTTGTCTTTAATCTTAGGAAGAATTGTACCATTATGTGAAAAATGCATATTATTGATACTTCTTCCCTGAAACATTTCGGTAAAGGTTCTGTGAAGTGCAATCTCAAACACAGGGTCTGATGCAACATTAACAAGATAACTGTGTGTTTTTTTACTGATTACTCGAGTGGAAACAACAGGATACCCATTACCTAATGATAAGTCAAACACTTCTATATCATAGTTACCTGTACTACGAATTTCTGCAAGAATATTCGAAACAACAGGAAATTTTTGCAAGACCTCTTCGGGAATCCTGGGTGCTGCCTCACCGCTCGAAAAACTCCTTAGCATAGCATGTCTTTCAAGCAATTCGGAAAATGCATGTACCCACGCTTCTTCTCTTGTGTTGCCCACACAACAGCCGTTTGTGCCATAAATCTGGTCAACAAAGCCCATAGGAAGATAAACATACTTATCTTCAAACAAGCTATAAAATGGCAGTGTAAGAATTTTTCCGTCATTTGAACAAGCGTAAACCTTGCACTGCTCAGCAATGGTCTTTCTAGTAACTCTTGGATTGTCAAGGACTTCCATCAAATAATCCATCCACTCGCCATTTTCTATAAGTTCCTCAACTGTCATATACCTAACATCAGGAGCATAACTGTGCATATCAAGGGACTTATCGCGTATTATGGACTGATTCTTGTAGAAGAAAAGACCGCCCTGAAGCCTTTCAATAAATTCACCGTACGCACTGGCTTGAGCAAATTCCTTTGTGATACCCTTTCCATTTGAAAAAGGACTGCCACCATTAGCAAATAAATTCAAAGAAAAGCAATTACTGAGTCCGGAATCAAACCATGTCTCGTCCACCTTTACATCAATGCTACTGAGAATTTGTTTGATTCTCTTCACAGTTTCGACTGGAGCTACTTCCTTAAACTTTTCATCGATATATTGCACACTGCATTTCTCCTTTCCGTGCTGAATTATACCATAACACATACTCCGGTGTCAACAAAAAGAATTCCCATCTATAATCTCATAAATAATCAGCCCCGACAGGCAAATACCTGTCGGGGCCTTTATCATCTTAACCTATGTTAAGTTGATTTATGTAGATTTGGTCGATTTACAAGTAATGATATTATCAATACTTAGTAACGTAAACCTCATCGGAGTATACAGTTACGAGTTCACCATTAGCATCTGTATACTGTACCCATGCCTTTGCTACCCAGGATGTACCTACATAGCAAACATTCTGTCTTGTAAGACCATAGCCTTCAAGGTCAGCTTTCTGCATTGCTGAGGGACCTGCCTGAACAACGTTGCCATCAATCGCATTACCACCAACAACAAGTGTTTCAGGATTGTACTTATCAGCAGCAACCATGAGGATACCACCCTTGGAGAATGTACCAGCGCTTGTGGGAACATACCAGCTGATGGGGAATGTAATGTTATTACCGTCAACAGATGCATCTGCTGCGATACTAATGAGTACCTGCTCTACAATCTCTTCATCCTCAGCTACATATACAGCTGTAAGCTCGATATCTGCAGAGGGATAGAATACGTAAGTAGACTTGTAACTCATAATCTTACCAGTCTGATCTGCCCAATATGCAAACTTCTGACCTGCAGGAGCTGCATCAGCAGTTGCTGTTGTGGTCTTGTATGCAAGATACTGACCTGCTTCATTTGTCGGATTTGTAGATGTAATAGTACCGTTGATAGCAGTTACTGTTACATAAACCTTACGAACCTCAAATACAGGTGTTACAACTACATCGTTACCTGCAGCAAGTTCAGCCTGAATCTCAGCTTCTGTCATGCTCCACTTAACAAATGTATAACCAACCTGAGAAGCTTCATCGGGGAATACAATTGCATCACCAGGTGCATAATACTGCATATCAAGAATCTGACCATTGCCACCTGCAGCCTTGTCATTCTTAAATGTAACAAGGTTTACATTCTCAACAGTTGTCTTATACATTGCCTTGTAGTACTCGCCACCAGCAGTGGTGAATGTGAGAGTCTCTGTTGTAGAAACAACAACACCGTTGTTATCTACCCAACCGAGGAACTCATTTCCGTTAGTAGTAGATGCTACTACTGTAATAGTTGATGCAACAGGCATCTTAGTGTTCACGTAAGATGTACCCTGAGGTCTTGCTGTGTTATCGCCAATTGCGATAGAGAAGCCTGTACCACCTACTACTTCGATTGTGAGCTTACCTGTTGTTGCGGGTTCTGCAGGAGTTACTACCTTCTTATATGTTGCCTTGACTGTGATATCCTTTGTTACGTAATCGTACTC
>CAZJOH010000144.1:0-3711 GCA_964547575.1 uncultured Clostridium sp. | reverse complement strand
GTAACGGGAATGCTCTCGTAGGTTGCGGCAAGAGTTGCTTTAATCTGCTTTACCGCAAGAGTGCTTGCAAGCATCTGACCGCCCGAATATTCATAAAAATCAACGGAACCTTTGAGGTCTGCGGTGAAATAGATATTATCAAAATCCGTGGGCAGATAAACCTCGCCGTTTACGCCCTTTACGGAAAGATTTGCACTTAACGTATATTCGCTCTGCTCATAAGAATAAGCAACAGGCTCATTCTCCTTGATTTCGGGCTCTTTTTCTCCGCTTGTAACAAAGAATATAACGCCCGAGATTATTGCAACAACCGCTAAAACTGCGGTAAGTATTTTTAAAGATTTTGAATTCATATTCATTCCTCTTTCACTTATAAATCAATTTCAACCTCAACGGGGCAATGGTCGGAGCCGAAAATCTGATTATGGATTTTTGCGCCCTTAAGGCTTTCTTTAAGTCTTTCCGAAACGATGAAATAGTCGATTCTCCAGCCTGCATTCTTTGCCCTCGCCGAAAAACGGTAGGACCACCAGCTGTAAACGCCCTCAAGGTCGGGATAAAAATATCTGAAGGTATCAACAAATCCGCTTTCAAGCATTTCGGAGAATTTTCCTCTTTCTTCATCGGTAAAGCCGGGGTTTTTGCGGTTGGTCTTGGGATTTTTAAGGTCAATTTCCTTGTGCGCAACGTTAAGGTCGCCGCAGAAAATAACAGGTTTTTTCTTATCAAGCTCCAGAATATAATTTCTGAAAGCATCCTCCCATTCCATGCGGTAATCAAGCCTTACAAGTCCGTCACGGGCATTGGGAACATAAACCGTTATAAAATAGTAATTATCAAATTCAAGAGTTATTACTCTGCCCTCGGTATCGTGCTCGGGAATGCCTCAACCGTATGAAACGGAAATCGGATCCTCCCGGCTGAAAATTGCCGTTCCCGAATATCCCTTTTTCTCGGCATAGTTCCAATACTGGTGATATCCGTCAAGCGTAAGCTCTGCCTGACCCTCCTGCATTTTAGTTTCCTGCAAGCAGAAGATATCCGCATCGAGTGACGCAAAGCTTTCGTAAAAATCCTTGCCGAGGCACGCTCTTATTCCGTTAACGTTCCATGAAACAAATCTTTTTACCGCCATACGCATATACCTCCAGTATATATTTATGGTATTATACCATAAATTTTTGATTCTGTCACCTGTAAATATTAATATTATGTAAACATTCATAACTTTTTGATTCAATTTTTGTGAGTGTGTTTTGGGTTTTATACTTGACAAATTACCTTTTATGAGGTATTTTTAATATAAGAAAATGTACGGTCATTTTAGCCGTGCAAAACAAACAACATATTTTCAGGAGGAAAAAACATGAAAAAACTTCTCGCAATTCTCCTCGCATTCGCAATGCTCTTCGCATTCGCTGCTTGCGGTGACAACACAGAAGACACTACAACCACAACAGCAGCAGCTGAAGACGAAACAGACGAAGCTCCCGTTGTTGACGATGTTACAGAAGAAGCTCCCGTTGTTGATGATACAACAGCAGCAGTTGTTGACGACACAACAGCAGCAGTTGTTGACGACACAACAGCAGCAGTTGAAGACACAACTCTCGCTGAAGGCGAAACAGCAGCTCCCGCAGCTGACATGACAAAGGCTGAATTTGTTGCATTCCTTAACGCTGAAACAGCAAAGGCTGCAAAGGGCACATACAACTTCAACAGAAACTGCGAATACACAGACCCCATCGATGTTGGCGGTGCAACAGGCGTTCTTAACACCATCATCAGCGCTATCGACGAAAACTCCAACCTTGATACAGTTGTTGGCGGTTTCCTCGGTATAGGCACAAAGAAGGGCACATATCCCAAGGATAATCTTGACGAAAACTACAGACTCAAGGCTACAAAGCTTACAGAAGCTGACCTTGGTTCATTTGCAGCAAACAACGGTGTTTACACCTTCACTCTTGCAAACGCTACCAACCCCAAGAAGACAAATGCTACTCCCATTTCAAGATTCACAAATGACTTCATCACACACGAAGAAGTTGTAGCAGGTATTGCAGATTTCACAACAGCTATCACCGTTAAGGATACTACAGTTAACTACAAGAACATCAAGGTTACTGTTACTGTTGCTGACGGCAAGATTACAAACATCGCATATTCATATGCATTTGATGCAACACTTGCTCTTAAGGCAGGTATCACCATCAACGGCTCAGGCGCAGCTGTTACAAAGGCTGAATACTCCAACATCAAGTATTAATTTTAAGTTAATATAAGATTTGCCTCCGCATCGAAAGGTGCGGAGGTTTTTTGTACACATAAACAGCAAAAAATAAAGGCATTCCGAACGGAATGCCTTTTTCTGGTAAGATTTAATTATTTAAACTTACGCTTACGAGCAGCTTCGGACTTCTTCTTTCTCTTTACCGAAGGCTTCTCATAGTGTTCTCTTTTGCGAACCTCCTGAATAACGCCGTCTCTTGAAGTCTGTCTTTTAAATCTTCTGAGTGCGTTCTCGAGTGACTCGCCTTCCTTAACTTTTACCTGACTCAATGTATTCCCTCCCCTCGTCTTATAAACAGGGACTAATTTTCATAGCTTATTGGCTATTATACAATAAACCTACCCGAATTGTCAACCATAAAAATATGAATTTTTTTGACGGTTTTCCGGACAATTACGGTCTGACTACTATATTTACAAGTCTGCCCTTGACGTAAAGCTCCTTAACGATTGTCATTCCGTCGATGGCTGCGGCGATTTTTTCGTTAGCTTTTGCTGCGGCAATAGCCTCTTCCTGAGTTGCTTCTGCAGGGATAACAAGCTTTTCTCTTACCTTGCCGTTAATCTGAACAGCAATTTCAACCTCGTTATCAACGCACTTTGCCTCATCATAGGTCGGCCAGCTTGTTTCGTTGAGCATTCCCTCAAAGCCTGCAACAGCCCAGATTTCCTCGGTGATGTGAGGAGCAATGGGGTTGAGAAGGGTGATGAAGGTTTTAAGCTCTGCCTTGTTAATTGCGCCCTTTGAGTAAATCTCGTTGGTGAGAGTCATAAGAGCAGCAATTGCGGTGTTATACTTAAGAGTTTCAATATCGTTTGAAACCTTCTTGACTGTCTTATGGAAGCTGCTTTCAAGCTCCTTGGAATAGCTGTCACCGTCGGTTACGATATCGAGCATACCCCATACTCTGTCGATAAATCTCTTGCAGCCCTTAACCGAGGTTTCGCTCCAGGGAGCAGCCTTTTCGTAGTCACCCATGAAAAGAACATAGGAACGGAGAACGTCTGCACCGAATTCGTCAACAACCTCGTTGGGGTCGATAACGTTACCCTTGGATTTGGACATCTTTTCGCCGTCGGGTCCGAGAATAAGACCCTGTGCAGTTCTCTTTGCGTAAGGCTCGGAAACGGGTACTTCGCCGAGGTCATAGAGGAATTTATACCAGAATCTTGAATAGATAAGGTGTCTTGTAACATGTTCCATACCGCCGTTATACCAGTCAACGGGCATCCAGTACTTAAGCTTATCCTTATCTGCAAATGTTTCGGTGTTATGGGGGTCAATGTAGCGAAGGAAATACCATGATGAACCTGCCCACTGAGGCATGGTATCGGTTTCTCTCTTTGCTGCTGCACCGCACTTGGGGCAGTTTGCCTGCCGTTGCCCACTTCTGTATGGCGCGGGGCGTGACGCCGAGA
>CAZJOH010000143.1:0-3713 GCA_964547575.1 uncultured Clostridium sp. | reverse complement strand
ATATCAGAAGGCTCTTGCATGGACAAAGGCAAAGTGCAAGGAAGGCTTCGATAAGAACCCCGACTTCGTAAAGAAGAGCGACGAACAGAAGGAAAAGGATTGGGAATTCGTTGTTAAGATGATGTGCATCATCAAGGACCTCATGAACGGCAACGAAAATCTTCCCGCAGGCTGTGAAGAAGAGGCTGTTGGTCATAACGCTATCGCAGCAGGCTTCCAGGGTCAGAGACAGTGGACAGACTTCTATCCCAACGCTGACTTTGCAGAAGCTCTTCTCAACACTTCATTTGACTGGGAAGGCGTAAGAGAGCCTTATATCCTTGCAACAGAGAACGATGTTCTTAACGGTCTCGGCATGCTCTTCATGAAATTGCTTACAAACAGACCTCAGATGTTCGCAGACGTTCGTACTCACTGGAGTGCAGACGCAGTTAAGAGAGTTACAGGCTATGATATCGAAGGTAAGGCAAAGGATGCAGGCGGATTTATCCACCTTATCAACTCCGGCGCATGCTGCCTTGACGCTTGCGGTGAAGTTAAGGATGAAAACGGCAACGGTATCATGAAGGAATGGTATAACGTTACCGAAGAAGATGCAGACAAGATTCTTGAAGCTACAACCTGGAATGCAGCCGATAACGGATATTTCAGAGGCGGCGGATATTCTTCACGCTTCCTTACAAGAGCTGAAATGCCTGCAACAATGATTCGTCTTAACCTCGTTAAGGGTCTTGGCCCCGTTCTTCAGATAGTTGAAGGCTGGACTGTTGCACTTCCCGACGAAGTTTCCGACATCATCTGGAAGAGAACAGACTACACATGGCCCTGCACATGGTTCGCACCCAGATGCACAGGCGAAGGCGCATTCAAGTCGGCTTACGACCTCATGAATAACTGGGGCGCAAACCACGGCGCAATTTCCTACGACCACATCGGTGCTGATATCATCACAATGGCATCAATGCTCCGCATTCCCGTAGCTCTTCACAACGTTCCCGACGAAAAGATTTTCCGTCCTGCATGCTGGGGCGCATTCGGAACAAAGGACCTTGAAGGCGCAGACTTCAGAGCTTGCGAAAACTACGGCCCTCTTTATAAATAATCATATTATAATAAATCAGGCTTGTACGGAATTCCGTACAAGCCTGATTTGCTTTGGAGTTCATTCGTCATCATTTTGCCCGACCGCATTGAAATTGCATCCCTTTACGCACGAAAGACTCAGCGCAACCGTAAGCACAAGAATTATTGCTGCGAAAAATACCATCTTTTGTCCCCTTCTTTCGATAACATCATGTATCTGTTTATATAGTGTGAAAAAAGGCGGATTTTGTTGCATACATTTCAAAAAAATTTAAGGGACTGTTTTTTTACAGCCCCTTGATTGAGTTTATTCTGTTATTCTGTGGCCGTCTTTGAATTTAACCTTGCCTATAAATGGGATTTTGAGGAAACCGTCAAATTCATCGCCGTCAAAGGTTATGTTCAGCTCAACGTCCTTGCCGGGGAGGAGAGAAGTTCTTGCAACGGCATAAATCGAATCGCCGTCCTCTTCAACGCTCTTGATTTCGATATCGGGAACATCGATTCCGGGGATGTCGAGGTCAAAACCGTAGCTTCCGTTATCGTCAAAAACGTTTATCTTTACTTCGCCTGAAAAAAACATCGTATTAACGGTGCATGCCCATTTGCCGAGACCTATCATAATTTTTTCTCCTTTCGGTTTGTAAAAGCATTTTAACATAGTTTTGATGAATTGGCAAGTGTTTTGCTTTTTCGGTCTGCCAAAGGTCACTTTAACGGTCTTTCTTCGTCGGTAAGTCCTAAAATATAGTCGGCAGAAATATTATAGAATTCGGCAAGAAGCTTAAGTTTTTCGCCTGAAATGTCTGATTTGCCGGTTTCGATTTTACTGTATTGCTGTTGCGTTGTTTTAATTATTTCTGCAATTTTTGATTGACTTAAATCACGGTCTTCTCTTAATTCCTTTATTCTGTTCATAATATCTGCTCCTTTTTCGGATTAATTATACACCACATCGAAAAGTTGTATTGACAATTACACCTAACAGATGTAAAACAATCATGATACATCTAAAAGTTGTGAGGATAGATTTATGGAAAACAAATTAATTTGCATGGAAATTAAAAATTTTATGAGAAACATAAGATTTTTAAGAGAAACTAACAAGTTATCAAAGGGAAAGATGGCGGAAATATTAAAAATCAGTGTTAAAAGTTTAAATAAAATTGAGAATGGTGAGTCAATGCCTGACATAAGTGTAGATATGGTTTTTAATATTTATGATTATTTTGGAATTCTTCCAAAGGATCAATTCTCGGATTGGACAAAGACAGAAAACTCCAATTTGTGATTGATTATATACCCATCCACATTATATTGTGGTATTAATTATATATTATATATACATTTTATATATATGCTTTTGCGGCGGATATCGGTTCAATGCGTTAAAGTACCAAAACCCTTGATACGCTTAGGTTTTCGGGCAAAAAATTTTTTAAAAAATATCAAAAAAAGTATTGACAATGTTGATATGAGATGTTATTATAACAAGGCACGGTTTCTGGAAAAGGGGTTAGTATGCCCGAAAGCAACAGAAAACCATGCAGATATGCGTTGATGCAGGAGGTGGCCGCTCACCGAAGCGGGAAATTTCTGCGGAGTATGTCCGATTTTAAACCGGGCGATTTGTGTCCTTGCTAAAGGTCTGCCGTTCCCGGGCAGCCTTGTTGCGGGGATAACTATGTGCAAAAAGAGCGAAAGCTACCCGGAAATATGTTTTTCCGGTTTTTAAATCGGACGGGTTGAAACACCCGGGTCGGTTTTCACGAATTTGCAGCCCGCCAAATTTTAAGGAGGCGTTCCACATGGCAGTTAAGGGAAAAATCAGAATCAGACTCAAGGGCTATGACCACAGCCTTGTTGACAAGGCAGCGGAAAAGATAGTTGAGACAGCAAAGAGAACAGGCGCTCAGGTATCAGGTCCCGTTCCCCTTCCCACAGAGAAGGAAGTCGTAACCATTCTTCGTGCTGTTCACAAGTATAAGGACAGCCGCGAGCAGTTTGAGCAGAGAACACACAAAAGGCTTATCGACATTATCAGACCCTCAGCTAAGACAGTTGAAGCTCTGACAGGTCTTGAGCTTCCCGCAGGTGTTGAAATCGAAATTAAGCTTTAATTTCAACATATGCAGGTCATGTTGGTCTGAAAGGATCAACCAATAACCTAACAGGAGGAAAGCAATATGCAGAAAGCACTCATCGGCAAGAAGATCGGTATGACACAGATCTTCGACGAAAAGGGAAACGTAGTTCCCGTAACAGTAGTTGAAGCAGGCCCCTGCACAGTCGTTATGAAGAAGACAATCGAAAACGACGGTTATGAAGCAGTTCAGCTCGGCTTCGGCGACGTAAAGGTTCAGCGTGTGAATAAGCCCATGATGGGCCACTTCAAGAAGGCTGACGTAGCTCCCAAGAAGACACTTAAAGAGTTCAAGCTCGAAGGTGATCTCAATGTGGGCGACACAATCAAGGCAGACATCTTTGCAGCAGGCGACAAGGTTGACGTTGCAGGCACAAGCAAGGGTAAAGGTACTGCCGGTTCAATCAAGAGATGGAACTTCTCCAGACTCAAGGAATCCCACGGTACAGGTCCTGTTGCAAGACATGCAGGCTCCCTGGGCGCATGC
>CAZJOH010000142.1:0-3917 GCA_964547575.1 uncultured Clostridium sp. | reverse complement strand
GGCAAAATTGCACGCCGTTTCAATATGGTAACGGATATCGGCAAGGTGCTCGACCCGGTTGCGGATAAGCTTACGCAGGCGGTAATGATGTACTGCCTTGTTACAAAATATGAACTTATGTTGCCTGCTCTTATCGTTCTCGCAGTGAAAGAAATTTTTATGGCGGTTACGGCAATTATTGAAACAAAATTTTCCGCCAAAATAAACAGCGCATTGTGGTACGGCAAGGCTTGCACGGTTATTCTTTATGCCGTTATGCTTATTCTTTTGTTTTTCACAAACATTCCGCTTTGGCTTGCAAACACTCTTATTGTAATTTCAATGGCAGCTATGGTTATTTCAACGGTGCTTTACGGAATACACCGTTTTAAAAGGATAAAAAGAATAAAGTCAAAATAACGGGAGAATTAAAATGAACAGAAAAAAATATCAGTCTTTGGGCACACGGCTTTCCGTTGCCGTTATCTGGATTGCAGTATGCCTTGTTGTTCTTTTAAAACTGCCCATTTGGGCAACGGGAATTCTTGAAACAATCGCCTGCTTTTTTATGGCAAAAGAGCTTTTATGTAATACGGGACTTGTAAAAAACAAAGTGCTTTGTGCCGTAAGCATAGTTCAGGCAATGCTTATTCCGTGGTTAATTTACTTTGAAGCGGAGATATACATATTTATCGCAATGATGTTTATATTTGTTTTTGTTCTGTTTTTTACGGAAATAACATCAAAGCATAAAAGCGGTAATCTCGGAATTTTTGCATCATTCTTCGCCGCCTATGTATTTCCGTTTTTTATTTCGCTTCTTGTTCCTACGATAAAACTGAAAGGCGGCAGAAACCTTGTACTCATTCCGTTCATTTCATCATGGTGTGCCGATGCGGGAGCATATTTTATCGGCTCAAAGTTCGGCAGACACAAGCTCGCTCCGCAGATAAGCCCCCAAAAGAGCGTTGAGGGAATGTTCGGCGGTATGGCAGGCGGAATACTCGGTATGCTCATTTACGGAATTATCCTTCATTTCTGCAATGCTGATGTGCCGTGGCTCAATTTTGTGGTTATAGGATTTCTCGGCTCTGTTTTCGGTCTGCTCGGAGATTTGTTTCTTTCATATATCAAAAGAGATTGCAAAATCAAGGATTTCGGAAATTTTCTGCCCGGTCACGGCGGAGTGCTTGACCGTTTCGACAGCACCCTTTTTGTTGTCCCCGTTTGTTATTTTATTTTCAGAGCTTTTTAAGGATGTAAAAAATGAATCATAAAATTGAAAACCCTCATAAATTATTAAGTCCCGAAGGAATTCTGAACGAAGCAGGGTGGGCAACAAAACTCATAATGGAATATAATCCGTTTGATATGAAGGCTCACAAAATACGCCTTAAGGAATGGGATTACTATGTTATCGTTGACAGCAACGGTTATGCTTTTTCAATGACCGTTGCGGATAACCGTTATATGGGTCTTGCAAACTCTAATTTTTATGACTTTAATCAAAGCAAAAAACATGCATGCATAACGCCGCTTTTGTTCCCCATGGGCAGACTTAATATGCCGACCGACAGCTCCGAAGGTGATATAAATATAAGCAAAAATTTCTGCTCCCTTTCCGTAACTCACGAAAACGGCGGAAGGCATCTTGTGGGGCATTATAAAAAATGTCCGCTTCACGGCGAAATGGACTTCGATATTTTTCTGCACAGATACAGCGGCGATACAATGGTTATCGCCACTCCGTGGAAAGAGGATGAAACAGCCTTTTATTATAATCAAAAAATAAATTGCTTACCTGCGGAAGGATATGTCAGATATAACGGAAAAATTCATCATTTCAACCCCGAAAAGGATTTTGCAACCCTTGACTGGGGCAGAGGCGTGTGGACTTATGACAACACATGGTATTGGAGTTCGGGAAACGATATTATTGACGGCAAGTCTTTCGGCTTCAACATCGGATACGGCTTCGGCGATACTTCTGCGGCAAGCGAAAATATGATTTTTTATGACGGAATATGCCATAAGCTTGACCATGTTTTGTTTGAAATTCCCGATAATGTGATGAAGCCATGGAGATTCATCAGCTCCGACGGCAGATTTGATATGGATTTTGTTCCGATTTATGATAATATTCATTCCTTCAATGCGGGAATTATCAGCCAGACAGGTCATCAGGTGTTCGGTAGATTTTACGGAACGGCAATTCTTGATGACGGAACAAATCTTGAAATCAGAAATCTTCTCGGCTTTGCTGAAAAGGTTAGGAACAGATATTAAAACACCTATCTCCTCCAAATTGCTACATATACGGTTCTTCCTCCATAGAACCGCAGAACGGACAGTTCCGTAACAAAGGTGCTGTCCGTTTTGCACTCTCTTGATTTATTCATATATTGACTGTAAAATATAACCGTGAGGTGTTACAGATGTTTAAAATACTTATTGCAGAAGATGATATTGAGCTTCGTGAGCTTTTCACTCACGTTCTTCTTAAAAACGGATATTCGGTAACGGGTGTTTCCAACGGAAAAGAAGCACTCGATGCCTTGGATAACACATATTTTGACCTTATAATCTCAGATATAATGATGCCTGTTATGGACGGCTACGAGCTTGTCCATTCCCTGCGTGAATCGGGTAACAACATACCCGTGCTGACCATTACGGCAAAAGATGCCTTTGATGATATGCGGTTAGGATTCCTTTCAGGTATGGATGACTATATGGTTAAACCCGTAAATGTCAATGAAATGGTGCTTCGTGTGGGTGCGCTTCTTCGCAGAGCACAGGTTATGAATGAACGCAAACTCACAATCGGCTCGACGGTTATGGAATGCGATTCTTTAACCGTAACCTGCAACGGTGAAAGCATGATTCTGCCGCAGAAGGAATTTATGTTGCTTTACAAAATGGCATCCTTTCCGGGCAAAATTTTCACCCGCCAACAGATGATGGATGATATATGGGGCTATGATGCCGTCAGCGATACTCATACGGTTGATGTTCATATCGGCAGATTGCGTGAACGTTTTAAGGATAACACCGATTTCAGAATCGTCACTATGCGTGGCGTAGGATATAAGGTGGAAAAGAAATGAAGAAAAATCAGAATTCCAAAAAGCTGTGGAGATATTTTATTGCCTGCCTTGCAATAGGCTTCGGCATAACAATTCCGCTGGAGCTTTCACTTGCGTTTATTGCAAATTATTTCTTTGAGGTTGAAATCAGCATTTCAAATCTTATCTGGATTGTTTTGGTCAGCATTATTGTCGGCGCAGTGGTTATGGCTTCAATATCAAAAAGGTTTATAACGCCGCTTACAAATCTGAGCACTGCCATGAACAAGGTTGCCGACGGAGATTTTGAAACGCAGATTGAAACCGAAAGCAAGATGGAAGCTATTCAGGATATTTACACAAATTTTAATCTCATGGTCAAAGAACTCGGTGCAACCGAAACATTGCAAACGGACTTTGTTTCAAATGTTTCCCACGAAATCAAAACGCCGATAACGGCTATTGAAGGCTATGCAACACTTTTGCAGGATTGCACCGATAACGAAATCGAAGCGGAATATGTTGATAAAATTCTTTTCAACACAAAGCGTCTTTCCGAGCTTGTAGGTAATATTCTTCTGCTCTCAAAGGTTGACAACAAAGCCATTCAAGCAAAGAAAACAACCTACCGTCTTGATGAGCAGATAAGGCAGTCAATAGTATTGCTTGAACCGAAATGGAGCGCAAAAGAAATTGACTTTGATGTTGATATGGGTGAGATTGAGTATACGGGCGATGAAAGTCTTATGTTCCATGTGTGGAATAACCTCATCGACAACGCTGTCAAGTTTAATCCGATAAACGGATTTATACGAATCAAATTGGAAAAGAATGAAGAAAAAATCATTTTTACCGTCGAAGATGAAGGCTGCG
>CAZJOH010000141.1:0-3951 GCA_964547575.1 uncultured Clostridium sp. | reverse complement strand
TTGTCGCAATTTGTGGCGAATGGTTTTCAGGACACGGCAAGGCTGAAAGTTTAGGATATATCCGCAATGAAGAAAATAAAGATTTGGCTGATAAATTAAGAGAAGCCTTTGCTTCTTGGTATGATAACGGACACACAGATGAAAGTGATGTTAATACAATTATTCTGAAAATAACCGTTACAGACGGTATTACTTATAAAAACGGAAAGAGATTTGAGTTTTAACGGAGTTTTTCTTATGAACTTACATAAAGAAAGTGAAATGTTCAACCAAGCGGCAGAGTATTACGATAAATACAGACCCGGTTATCCTGAAGAAATTATAGATTCTTTAATATCTGTTACGGGAATATCCCATGGCTCGGAATTATTGGAGATAGGGTGCGGAAGCGGTAAAGCTACAGAACAGTTTGTTGGAAACGGTTTTAATATATTGGGCATTGACCCCGGTGAAGATTTAGTTCGTATCGGTAATGAACGCTTCAAAAATGAAATCATCAATTTTGTAAAAGGCAGATTTGAAGAATACGATTTTGAACAGAAAAAGTTTGATGTTATATATGCGGCTCAATCGTTTCATTGGGTGCCTCAGCCAATCGGATATAAAAAGTGTGCTGATATTCTGAAAGATAACGGTTACATAGCTTTGTTCTGGAATATGTATGTCCTTTATGACAACGATTTAGATAACGAGTTACTCGAAATATCAAAGAGATATGGCGGCATAGCCGATTTTGTTACGGAATCCGAATGTGAAAACAGAATCGCTGCTATTGTTTCACAAATTGTTTATTCAGATCTTTTTGAAAAACCGACTGTAATCAGAAAGCTGTGGAAACAAAACTATACTGCTGATGATTTTTATGGCTTTGCTTTAACGGGTAACAGATTTATGCAAAATTCAGATGAAGATAAGAAAAAAGCATATAACGATATTGTTGCATTAGCTGAAAAGAATGGCGGTATAATAGAACGACCATATTTGTGTGTGCTTTATATAGCAAAGAAAAGGTAATTTATATGAATGAAATTAAGTTAATAAAATCTACAATCCAATATGCCGATGACATAATGTCGTTTCGTAGTGAGCTTTTAGCGGCAGGTGAAGAGGATTGTTTTGACGGATGTGGAGGTTTAAACAAATATACATCAGCTGAAAAGTGGCTGAAATATCTTGAAATGATGGAAACTGAGGAAACTTGCCCCGAAGGCAGAACTCCGTCAAATGTTTATATTGCAGTCCGCATCACAGATAATAAAATCGTCGGTATAATTGATTTGCGACATCATATAAATCATCCGATTTTAAGTCTGTGGGGTGGTCATATTGGTTACTCTGTCAGACCTTCTGAACGAAAGAAAGGTTATGCAAAAGAAATGCTTCGCCTTAATTTGCAGAATTGCCGTGACAGAGGTTTTGACAAGGTTTTACTGACCTGCAACAAAAACAACATCGCCAGTGAGAAAACAATAATTGCCAACGGTGGAATTTTTGAAAATGAAGTTGAAGTCGGCGGTGAGTATATTAAAAGATATTGGATTACTCTTTAAGGAGGCTGAATAATGCCCAACTCAATAGAAGATTACAGAAACTTAATCGAACAGCCTTGGGGTAAGATGTTCTACGATATGATATTCCGTCAGTTGGATTTCCCAAAGGATAGAAAGTTGAACATCTTGGATTACGGTGCAGGTTTTTGTGTTACATCAAGTTATTATGCCGAAAGTCATAATGTAACCGCATACGAACCCAACCCCGAAATGTTCGAAAAAAGAGTTGACGGTGATTATAAACTTATTACAAGCAAAAACGATTTAGACAAACTTAATGAAAACAGTTTTGATATTGTGATTTGTCATAATGTATTGGAATACGTTTTAAATCCGATTGAAATATTAAATGAGATAACAAAGTATCTTAAACCAAATGGTGTTCTGTCGATAGTGAAACATAATCTCAAAGGCAGAATACTTGCACAAGCTATTTTTAGCGATGATCCTGCAGGTGCATTGAATTTGTTGAACAGTCAATCTGATAACGGAAATAACCTTTTCGGCAAAAGGGGAACATACGAAAATGATATGCTTCTGAATTTTGCTGAAAACAACGGTCTTATCTGCGAAAACATATTCGGAATAAGAACTTTCTTTGCTCTGTCAACTAATTTTGAGATAAAATATACCGATGAATGGTATAAGAATATGCTTGAACTTGAAATGAAAACCTGCAATGTTGATGAATATAGGGAAATTTCATTTTTTCATCACCTGATATTCAAGAAATGAATTTGTCCATATAAATCAAGAACAAGATATAAATTTACTGTTATCATATTTCAAGGGTGCAATATGAACGATTTGGAAATAGTTGTAGCTACACAAGAATACATAAAAACACACCATAATGATGTTGATTTCAGTATTGAAAATATCTGCGATGCTATCGGGTATTCCCGCCGTCAGCTTGACAGATTGTTTCGCAAGTATATGCAAACAACTCTTTATGAGTATATAAATGCTGTAGTTTTGAGCGAGAGTGCCGTAAAACTGATAAACACAGATGATAAAATTCTTGATATAGCTTTGGACAGCCATTACAAAACTCACGAGGGATATTCTCGGTCATTCGCAAAAAGGTTTTCCGTAACTCCCGACGAGTATCGAAAAAGCAAAATCGCCATTCCGATGTTTATACAGTACCCTGCAAATCATTATCGGATTATGAAAGAAGGGCAACAAATGGAAAACACATCAATCTGTACGGTTACATCCGTAAACAGACCTAAAAGAAAATTGATTTATATGCCGTCAAAATCTGCAACAGGTTATTTGTCATATTGCGAGGAAGTCGGCTGTGATTGGGAAGGTTTGCTTAACAGCATACCCGAAAAACTTGATACGGCGGCACTTCTTGATTTACCCGAATTTTTACAAGAAGAAGGGTTCAGTGATACTGCTTCGGGCATTGAAGTTCCATATAATTATGATAAACCTTTACCTGAAGGATATAAAATCGCAGAGCTTCCCGAGTGCACAATGCTTTATTTTCAGAGTGAACCTTTTGAAAATCCCGATGATTTTGGTGTTTACATTGGTCAGGTTTTCAAAGCAAAAGACAACTATAACTTTGAGCACTATGGTTATAAAGTTGCAAATAATATCGCTCCTTTCTTTAATTTCGGAGCACAAACCGAAGTAGGAGCAAGAATCGCAATTCCCGTAACAAAATAAGCAAAACAAAAAGAGCTAACTGACTATAAAATCAGTTAGCTCTTAACTTTCAGATAATTCAAATGTTGCCAAAACGTTGCCACGGAGCATTAATGAAACCTCAAAACCGAGGCGTATCAACGCTTCCACCGTTTGGATGTATTATTCCCACTCAATTGTGCCTATCGGCTTCGGAGTGAGGTCGAGAAGTACACGGTTGATGCCTTCAACCTCGTTGGTTATTCTGTCGGTTATAGTATGAAGAACCGAGTAGGGAATTTCTTCGATTGTTGCAGTCATAGCATCGGTTGTGTTTACTGCACGGATAATTGCGGGCCAGCCTTCATATCGCTTGCTGTCTCTTACGCCTACGCTTTTGAAATCGGGTACTGCAATAAAATATTGCCACACTTTTTCAGCAAGACCGCACTTGTCAAATTCCTCACGGAGAATTGCATCAGCTTCACGGAGTGCGTGAAGTCTGTCACGGGTGATTGCACCGAGGCAACGAACTCCGAGTCCGGGACCGGGGAACGGCTGGCGGTAAACCATTGCGTGAGGAAGTCCGAGCGCTTCACCGACTACTCTTACTTCGTCTTTGTAGAGAAGTTTAACGGGTTCAACAAGCTCCATTTCCATGTCTTCTGGAAGACCGCCGACATTGTGGTGAGCTTTAACGCCGTCGGATTCAAGGATATCAGGATAAATTGTACCCTGAGCAAGGAATGAAATTCCTTCAAGT
>CAZJOH010000140.1:0-3994 GCA_964547575.1 uncultured Clostridium sp. | reverse complement strand
ACTCTTGAGTGGGGCGGCAATGTTAAGCCCTCGTCCGAAAAAGGCATTCATGCCGAGGTTTATAAGGAATATCCCGAAGCTAATTTCGTTATCCATACTCACCAGAAGATTGCTTCCGCAGTCAGCGCCCTTTCAAACGGAATCGAAAAGGTTACAGGCGAAGCCGCAAGCCTTATCGGCAGCGTAATCCATCTCGGCGGCTACGGTCTGCCCGGCACAAAGAAGCTCAAGAAGGGTGTTACAAACGCTCTCAAGCTCAGCCCTTCAAAGGCTGTTATCATGGCTCACCACGGTGCGCTCTGCTTTGGCAAGGACAGCGAAGAGGCTTTCCGGGTTGCAAGCTCACTTGAAAAGGTTTGCACCGATTATATTCTTGATTCGGCAAAATCAAAGCTTGGTTTAAAATCAGACAATCTCGACAGTTTCTGTGCAGAGATTGTTGACAAGCTCACAAAATCCGAAAAAACTGTTGAAATTGATAATTCTATGCTGTATAATAGTACATGCAACAGAGAAAAAGGCGAAATTGTTTTCACAAACAAGGCTGACGGCTCTGAAATTTCAATGGAACTCAACGGTGCATCGGCAGGTATCGGTGACAGTGCAGAAGTTATGATCGCTCACAAGGATATCTACAATGCTTGCCCCTCTTTCAATAATATTATCCACAACACTTCAAGCGAGGTTGTTGCCGTTTCCAGACTCGGCAAAACAATGAAGCCTCTGCTTGATGACTTTGCTCAGATTTGCGGTCCTACCGTTAAATGTGCAAAAACTCCCGAAAAATGTGCAAAGGCAGTAAAAGGCAAGAATGCCGTTCTTATCAAGGACAAGGGCGCTCTTTGCTGCGGTGCCAATGAGGGAGATGCTCAGGCGGTTGACATGATCATGAGCAAGAGCAGCCTTACCTTGCTTACCTCAAAGGTTTTCGGCAAGACAAAGGCAATTAACCCCGTCGAAGCATGGCTTATGAGAATTGTTTATACTCTCAAGTATTCCAAGCAGGCGGAAAAGTAATTAATTTTAACCACTACCATCTTTTGTCCCCCCGTTTTATACGAGAAAAATCCGAGGCTGTAAGGCCTCGGCTTTTTCTTTTTATGGATAATTATTCAATAAAACCCTTTACAATTGAAAAAAATTGTTACATAATATATTATGTATAATTATTATAACTTATATAGAGAAAGAAGATGAAATAATGAGAGGAAATCCACCTCCGATGCCTCCCGAGCCGCCGAAGAAAAATTCAATGAAAAAGAGTTTTTCGCTTATCAAGAGATTTTTTCCGTATCTCAAAAAGCATCTCGGCACGGAAGCACTTGTGCTTTGCTGTGTCGCCGTAACGGCTGCATGCGATATTGCGCTGCCGCTTATCGTGCGTGAAATCACCAATGCCGGCGTTGAGAACATCGCTTCTCTTACCCTTCAGAAAATTCTCGGAATCTGCCTTTTCTATATTGCATTCAAGGCTGTAGCCTGCTTTGCAAGCTACTGCCAGTCTTATTACGGACACATAATGGGCATCAAAATCGAAAACAGAATGCGTGAGGATATGTTTGACCATCTCCAGAAGCTTTCCTTCACGTTTTTTGATAACACCAAGGTCGGTCAGCTTATGAGCCGCATGACCTCCGACCTTTTCGATGTTGCCGAATGGGCACATCATTTCCCCGAAATGGTGTTCATGACAATAGTCAAATTCTTTGCCAGCTTCTTTATATTCGCTTCAATGGACTGGCGTCTTGCAGTCTGCGTATTTGCAATGATGCCGTTCATGATAATTCTCACAAAGAAAACCCGCACAAAAATGCGTGACACCTTCCGTCAGAGCCGTCATCAGGTAGGCGAAATCAACGCCAGAATTGAGGACAGCCTCCTCGGCGTAAGAGTTGTCCGTTCGTTTACCAATGAGAAAACCGAAAAGGAAAAATTCTCAAAGGGCAACAGCGAGTATGTTAAAATCAAAAACAAGAGCTACAGATACATGTCCTCCTTCCATGCAACCGTAACTCTGCTTGACGGTATCATGTATATTGCGGTTGTGGGAGTCGGCGCATATTTCATGCATATCGGAATTACAACTCCGGGCGATTTCACGGCAAGCCTTCTGCTTGTTTCAACGCTTCTCGGCTCAATCCGCTCAATAGTTGATTTCAGCGAGCAGTTCAGCAGAGGTATAACGGGTATCGAGCGTTTTGCGGATATCATGGATGAAGAACCCGATATCACCGACAGCCCCGATGCTGTTGAAATCACCGATGTCAAGGGCGATATCATGTTTAAGGATGTTTCGTTCAGCTATGTAAGGGGCGAAAAAACAGTTCTCAATCATCTTGATTTGCATATCCCGAGCGGCTCGAATGTTGCGCTTGTAGGTCCGAGCGGCGGCGGTAAGACCACTCTTTGCAACCTCATTCCGAGATTCTATGAGGCAGAGAGCGGCGATATCCTGCTCGACGGCAAGAATATAAAGGACATAACCCTGCGTTCACTCCGTTCAAATATCGGCGTTGTTGCTCAGGATGTCTATCTTTTCTCGGGAACAATCCGTGATAACCTTATCTACGGCAAGCCCGAAGCTACCGAAGAGGAAATTATCGAAGCCACCAAAAAGGCGGGTGCGTATGACTTCATCAGCGCACTTCCGAACGGCTTTGATACATATATCGGCGAGAGAGGTGTTAAGCTCTCGGGCGGTCAGAAGCAGAGAATTTCAATTGCAAGAGTTTTCCTTAAGAATCCTCCCGTGCTGCTGCTTGACGAGGCAACCTCTGCTCTCGATAACGAAAGCGAAAAGCTTGTTCAGGAATCCCTTGAACGCCTTGCCGAGGGCAGAACAACCCTCACCATTGCTCACCGACTCACAACAATCCGCAATGCCGACGAAATCCTTGTTCTCACCGAAGAGGGCATCGCAGAGCACGGCTCACATTCCGAGCTCATGCAAAAAGGCGGAATCTACAGCAATATGTACAGCATGTATGCGGTAATGTGATTTTTGTTTTCCAATCCTCCGTCATTTTCTTGCGAAAATGCCACCTCCTTTGCCAAAGGAGGCTGAGAAACAGAAGGCTGATGTTTGGGCTCCTTAGAAAAGGAGCTGTCCGTAGGACTGAGGATTGATAAAAGGTGCATTATGGATAAAAGACTTCCGAGAAATAAAGAATTGAAAAATTTATCAACAGCGTTAAGAAACAATGCTGCGGCAGAAGAGAACAAGCTTTGGTATGAGTTTTTACGGACATATTCAGTCCGTTTCAACAGACAAAGGATAATCGGAAGCTATATAGTTGATTTTTATTGTGCAAAAGCAAAAATTGTTGTTGAGCTTGACGGTTCACAGCATTATGAAAACAACGGAATTAAATCGGATACAGAAAGAACAAGATTTTTAGAGAGTCTTGGTTTGAAGGTTATCAGATTTTCAAATCTTGAAGTCAATGAAAATTTTTATGAGGTCTGTACGGTTATAGATTCAGAAACACAAAACAGATTAAGAAAGGAATAAAACCATGCTTAAAAATATCTCCCCCATCATCTCCCCCGAGCTTCTTAAAATTCTCATGGAAATGGGTCACGGTGACGAAATCGTTATCGGCGACGGCAATTTCCCCGCAGCTTCAATCGCACAGCGCCTTGTGCGCCTTGACGGTCACGGTGTAGATGAAATTCTCGCTGCTATCCTTAAGCTCATGCCCCTTGATACATATGTTGAGGCACCCGTTGCCCTTATGGATAACGCAGACCCCTCAAATCCTCCTCCCATCTGGGAAGACTATAAAAAGACTATCCTTGCCGAAGAAGGCGAAAAGAATATTGAGCTTGTTGAGCGTTTCGCATTCTATGACAGAGCAAAGAAAGCATATGCCGTTATCGCAACGGGCGAAACAGCGATTTACGCAAACATAATACTGAAAAAGGGCGTAGTAATCCAATAATCAAATGGAAGATTGAGAGTCTGCAATGTCGTTTATATTAACTCCCTCAGTCA
>CAZJOH010000139.1:0-3994 GCA_964547575.1 uncultured Clostridium sp. | reverse complement strand
GCATTATTAACTTATTTTTTGACACCAACTTATCTTTTATTGACAAATCACACGGAGTGGGTTTCGGAACAATTTTCTTTTATTTTATTAAAAGAAGCACCAAATATTCCTATTATTTGGCAATTTTTAATTTTGGAACTTGCCATAGATGGTTTAAAGTTGGCAGCAATTAACACGCCAAATATGTTAAGTACACCGTTAAGTGTTATGGCAGCCCTTGTTTTGGGGGAATTTTCGGTAAATAGTGGGTGGTTTTCGCCAGAAGTTATGCTTTATATGGCATTTGTTGCTCTTACGAATTTCACGCAGCCCAGCTATGAACTCGGCTATGCATTCAAGCTTTTCAGAATGATGCTGATAGCTCTTATCGCTCTTTTCAATCTTTGGGGATTTATTGCGGGAATCATTCTGATAATTGTTGAAATAGCAACAACAAAAACCGTTACGGGTCAATGCTATCTTTATCCGCTTATTCCTTTTAAAGGCTCTGCGCTTTCGAGCCTGCTTTTAAGAAAACCGCTGAGCAGCAAAAACAATTAAAAAAATCATATCCCATGCATTTCGGAACGCCAAAATGCATGGGATATTCTACTTATTTATTCTTATTCATAAGAACTCTCATGAACAGTCCGCCCTGAACCGTTCTGTTGCGGAAGGAAACCCATCTGCCGCTTACGGTGTCGTACCAGTCGGTCATCGGCACTCTTGACGGGCTTTCATTATATGCTTTCCAGAGAGGAGCTATGTAATCTGCAAAAGCCTTATCGGAGGATGCCATTGATGCAGTCCATACCAGCCAGTCGGATTTGGTGTAGTCTGCTCTGCTGTCAAGAGGCATACCGTATTCGTTGAAATGCTTCATGTTGTCGGCGATTTCTGCATCCATGAATTCCTGCGTGAAAAGACCGCTTTTCCAGACCTTATCCCATACCATATTATATTTCATTGAATATGTTGAGGGCTGGTCAAAGGCGAGTCTTGTTGTGCCGTCGTCATTAACAGCGGTTTTCATCCAGATATCCGCCATCTTTTCGGCTTCGGAGCGGTAGTATGCTGATTTTTCGTCTTCGCCGAGCATTTTTGTTATCATTGACATGCCCTGCAAGCCCATGATTGCTTTAAGAGAAAGGTTGCAGTTATGTGCAAGATGTCCTGCAAAATCGTCCGTGCAGAGCTGATGTCCCGGGTCTGCGCCGTGTTCTATCAGATATCTGCACCATTTTTCGAGAAGGTCGATATGCTCCTTTGCAAAATCGGCGTTACCCGTCGCAAGAGCAACGTTTGTTTCCATAATCAGCATGTTTCCGCATTCTTCAACGGGCATCTGCCATTTGAGAATGTCTTTCTGATTGTTGGCATAAACCTGACCGTTTACGAGCGGATACTGACCGACATCGTGCGGAGCAAAATCGAATTCCCATGCATCGCTGCGTGCGAATTTGTAAACGGGGCGCATCATTCCTTTTACAAGCTCGGGATTATAGATAAGGAACATCGGAATTGAGGGGTATGAAACGTCAACCGTTGCCGCACAGCCGTTTGAGAAGCACTCCTTTGAAATAAAAAGTATTTCGCCGTTTTCGTCAAGCACAAGCTTATGAGCCGCAACAACCTGACGGTAAGCAAGCGAAAGAAGCTCTGCGTATTTTTCTCCGCCTGCGGCAAAAGCATCTTCATAAAGCTTATCCGAAAATTCCTTGCAGCGGATTTTAAGCTCATCATATTCTGCGGCAGCCTCGGCAATTGCTTCGGTTATACTCTTGCCGTCCTTGTTCCAGTATGAACGCAGATGCTTGCCGAAATATTCAATGCTCTCAATATCGTCATAAGCAAAGTAATACATAAGAGATTGATTTTCTTTAATCGGAGCCGTAATGCTGATATGTGTGCTCCGTGAAATATCTTCGTCTGAACTTACGGCATCTGCACCGTTGCAGGCAAGATAAAAATAACCCCAGTCGATTCTTACGTCGTCGCCGCTTCTGTTAAGCGGATTCTGTACGGAGTTGCCCATTTTTATGCATGTTAATCCGTCAAAATTCAGTTTTTCGGTAACAACGGGGCTGTCGATATCCTCATCAAGGCAAAGCTGTTCGCTTACGGAAATATTAACCGAAACCTCATGCTCCTTGCCGTCTTTGGATTCATAGCTGATTTCAAGATATGAAACGGGTCGGGTGATAAGGTTGAAATCATCGGGAAGGAGAGGCGTAAGGAATTTTATTTTAAGAGTGATTTTGTCGTTTTCAAACACAGCAGAGGTTGAAAGTGCATCGATATCAAGCGATATCTGACGCAGCTTGTGAATGTTTTGACTGTAGCCGAGAAAAAGGAATTTCTCGCCGTCTATGTTAACCGTACCGATTATTGAGTTTTTCTTGCCTGTCCAATGCTCGGTGGTTGAAACATTCAGCATGGAATCCGATGACCATACCGAAAAATAAGGGTCAACGGTGATAAGCGGAATTGCAGGTGCACGAAGCTTCATCTGATTCATCCTTTCGTGGTTGGAATGTTAAAATTATATATCATAGCGAAAAATAAATCAACACCGATATAAAAAACTCCGATGCCTTTGCATCGGAGAATGGCACCCCTTGCGGGAATAAAATCCAAATGAATTTTTGCTGATATTTGATAGTTTTTGCGTTCATGTCAGCGAGGTGTCGGTAAAAAGGACATATTTAGGGTGCAGTCAATATGTAAATCGGGGACAGAATAATCTGTTGATACTCCGCAGAAATTCGCAAGGGTTATGAGCTTGCCGAACTTTTCCGGCAAACTCTGCCGTTGCTATGGGGTATGATATTTTTGAAAGAAGCACAATAAATACTAAATCCGCCGCACTGCAAATTGGTAATAGAATGAAAATTTTTTTGATAAACCTGTTGACAAATTTTTGTACTTGTACTAAACTGTGAATTAGGACGAGTGCAAATTGTAGAAACGAAGCAATTGAATTTCAGGAGGCGTTATGTCTAAAGCGGCAAGAAAAGAGAGTACTAAAGATAAAATACTTCGTGTTTCAACGATAATGTTTCTCAAAAACGGCTACACCGCAACTACAGTTAAAATGATTTGTGACGAATTGGGAATCAGCAAGGGCAATTTTACTTTTTATTTTCCCACTAAGGAGCATGTTCTTGTTGAGCTTGTTGAGATGCTTTGCGATTTTCAGACAAAGTTGATTGATTACGAGGCAGACAAGGGAGTCAGCTCGCCTTTGTCAATAGGCATCGAGCTTATGACCGTAGCGGCGGCTTGCGAGGAAAACGAGGTTATAAGGGATTTCTTTATTTCCGCTTTCCGGAGCCAGATGTGTCTCGATTATCTTCGTAAAAATCACGCTGAAAGGGCAAAAACTCTTTTTGCCGAATATTGCAAGGATTGGACTCATGAGCAGTTTATTGAGGCGGAAATTCTTGTTCAGGGCATTGATTATGCAACGATTGTATCAAGCTCCTCTTTGGTGCCTCTTGATGTGAGAATAGCGGCTGCAATCAATCAAATATTATGTATATATAACATACCCGAAGAAATTCGCAGCGAAAAAATCGATAAAGTTCTTAAGATGGATTGCCGTGCATTGGGTAAACGTGTGATGAAAGAGTTTATAACATATGCCGAACAAGAGAACGGACATACGGTTGAGGCTCTTTTCGGATAATTAATAAAAATTGTAAGGAGAACAAATATATGAATCAAAAAATCAAAAAAATACTTATCGGAATAGGGGCAATACTGCTGATTGCGGTTTGCGGTATATGGTTTCTGAGCGACGGCACTGAGCATATTGAGGATACCAACGGAGCAGAGAATTTTGAGCTTCAAACCATTACCGATGATAACATCATCAAGATGGATATTGGTGCTTTGAATTACAGTGAGTCAACAGATAATATCACAAACACTACCACTTATTCATCGGATAAATTTACAGGTGTTGCAGAGATTTACGGAACCAATATGGTTGGCAACCGTTTTGATATCACAA
>CAZJOH010000138.1:0-4067 GCA_964547575.1 uncultured Clostridium sp. | reverse complement strand
TTCGTGACAGCTTCTCCTCAAGGCGAAGCCTATAAAAAAGTAAACCGTATCACCAAGCTCGGTGATACGGTTTTTTACGGATGAATATATTGTCCGTGCTTCTTTGTGTTTTCGCCACGCTGAATTGCAAATTCGGGGCAGCGATGCAGGCAGCCGAGGCACATGGCGCATTTATCTTTGACCCACAGGGGTTTGCCGTCTTTTATTTCGATTGCCCCTTCGGGGCATTTTTCGGCGCATAGACCGCAGCCCTTGCAGGTGTTTTCAAGCGAAAGGCTGCTTGTGCATCGCAGATTTTCATAATCTTTATAGAAATAATCTGAAAACGGTATGCGGCGGTAATCGAAATTACCGTTTTTCTTTTTTATAATCTTCTTTATGATTTCTTCGGCGGATTTGTCTGCCTTTTCGTTGGTTTTCTTAACCTTTTCTTTATCGGATAAATCATAAGCAGGCGTCCATGTGTCAGGCATTCTTACGGAGTATTGAGCGTTAACGTTAATATTCTTTTTATTAAGCATTTTCTTAATAATCTTGCTTGCACCGCCTGAAAAACCGCCGTAGGTTGCAACGGTGAAAATATAATTGCCGTTGGTTTTTATATTTATTCTCTCAATAAAGCGGCACACGGTAATAGGCAGACCGAAGTTATAAACGGGAAAAACAAAGCCGATGCTTTCTTGTGCGTCGGCGATAAAATTATAAAAATCTTTTTTTGTGCATTCTGTGATATCGACGCATCTGTCGTTTGTTTTTTCGGCTATCAGATTTGCGATATGACGGCTGTTACCCGTTGCGGAAAAATAAAAAATCATGGCGCACCTCCATTAATTAAATAATAATGCAAAATGCAATTTTATGCAACAAAAATCATTGACGAAATACGGATAATTATTTATACTTAACAAAGAAGGAGCGGGATAATATGAAATTTAATCTTTACGAAAAAGCAAAAGAAAACATTATAATTGTCGCTCACAGGGGATCAAGCGGCGGAAATATTCCCTGCAACACAATGGCAGCCTATGAAATTGCGCTTAAGCAGGGCGCTGATATGATAGAGGTTGATGTAAGCTGCAGCAAAGACGGCAAGCTGTTTCTTTTCCACCCCGGCATGGAAAGAGAACATCTCGGAAAAAGAACGGATTTGGAAAAGCTTGATTATGAGAAAATCAAAAAATTCCGATATATTAATTATGACAGAACGCCCACGCAGTTTCCTCTTGCGGATTTTGATGACCTGCTCGAAAATTTCAAGGGCAGATGTTTTATAAATATCGATAAATTCTGGAGCAATCCGCAAAAGATTTATGAAGCCGTGAAACGCCACGGAATGACGGAGCAGATGCTTGTAAAAAGCAAGCCGTCAGATAATGTATTTAAAATTCTCGGCGAGGTTGCACCCGAAATTCCTTTTATGCCTATTGTGAGGGATGAGCATCCCCTGCACGAAATGCTTTTAAAGAGCAATATCAACTATGTCGGAGTCGAGGTGCTTTTTGAAAAAGAGGATTCATATGTTGCAAGCGAAGAATTCATTGATAAAATGCACCGTGACAATGTTCTCGTGTGGATGAATTCGATAATCTATGATTATCAGGAACAGCTTTCGGGCGGTCACAGCGATGATACTGCACTTACCGTCAGTGAGGATTACGGCTGGGGCTGGCTTGCCGATAAGGGTATCGATATGATTCAGACCGACTGGACAATGATGCTCGTTGACTATCTCAAGCGCTCGGGCAAATATTACCGTAAATAATTCAAACCCCGTTTGGTTAATTCCAAACGGGGCGTTTTGTTAATAATATCCTACAATTATATATCCCATGGGGTAGGGTTCAACCTCGGGAGAAGCAATAAAGGTTTTAAGAACATGGTAAAACACAAGCCTCTGCTCTTTGAAGCTTCTCGATTCGCTTGCTTTCAGTGATATTTCACCTTTGAGATATGTCAGCACATCGTCATCATCATCGATATAGGAATCATAATGAACATAGTCAAAATCGGGAAGATCGTATGTTATTGCATAGTCTTCAAGGCCATAGCCGGGCAAGCGTAAAAATCCGATGTCGTATTTAAGAAGCCATTCAACAACCTTTTGTTTGAATTCCCGTTCGCTCAGAAGCTTTGAATCAATCATTTTGAAATGCCGAGCTCTTTGCAGCAGTCGCAAACAATTTTATTCATCTCGTCCATTTTCTTTTCGATATCGGCAACGAGTGCGAACTGTGTACGGCATCTGACAAGGTTGTGTTCGGGATATTCGGTTTTGAAATATGTATCGCCGTTAATGAAGTCACCGAGGAAACGCATTCCGCATTCAAGAGTCATGAGCTTTGAAGAGAAAGCAAGCTGCTCAATCTCGTTCTTTGTAAGGCTTTCGCCTGCGGTTGTAAGATATCCGAGAGTGTAAGCCTTGAAGTTTTCAAGGCTTAAGGAAACCTTTGAAATGTCCTTTTCGTCCTCTGCGGCGGTGTTTGCACCGAAACGAATGCTGTCACCGAAATCGTAAAGGGAAAGACCGGGCATAACCGTATCAAGGTCAACAACGCAGATACCCTCGTTTGTTTCGTTGTCGAACATAACGTTATTGAGCTTTGTATCGTTATGAGTAACTCTTAAGGGAAGCTCACCTGCATTGAGCATATCAAGAAGCACGGAGCAGTCCTTTTCACGCTTAAGAACAAATTCAATTTCTTCTTTTGCCTGTGAAGCTCTGCCCGAGAGATTGTCCGCAACCGCCTTTTTAAAATCGGCAAATCTTGAAGCCGTGTTGTGGAAATTGGGTATTGTTTCAGTCAGACTGTCAATGGGATAATCGGCAAGGATGCACTGGAATTTACCGAATGCCTTTGCCGCATTAAAGAATACCTCGGCGTTTTCAACGCTCTGGCAGGAGTGTGCGCCGTAAATGAAGTTGTAGCAGCGCCAGAAACGGTTTTCGCCGTCGATATAATAAGGCTTGCCGCTCTTGGCAGGGATAACGTAAAGGCATTCTCTTTCAACATCTCCGCCGTTTTTCTTAACGTATTCACGCATGTAGCTTGTAACACCCATAACGTTTTCCATGAGTGCCTCGGGCTGCTTAAAAACATAAGTGTTCAGTTCCTGAACAAGATATTTATTGAGCTTTCCGCTTTCTTCACGAAAATCAAAAACATATGTGTTGTTTATATGACCGTCGTGAAGCTGTGAGGTCTTTTCCAATTCACCCTCAAACTGAAATGCATTGAGAAGCTCGTTAACTATTGTGTTATTCAAAGAAGTCACGCCTTTCTGAATTCTATGTCGCCGAAAAATTCGGGTCGGTGAAAATCGGGTTTTTCTGTATTTACGGGAAAGAATGTGCCGAAATGCGGGCTTTCCGATAATTCGGCGCACTTATAAAAATTGCCCCTGACGGTGCATTCTTTTATGCTGTAATCCGTGCCGAAAAGCTCGGAAATAAGCTTTTCGGGAATGATGATTTCATAGCCCCATGCCGTTTTGCCGTCCTCGGTTATTACCGTTGTGCCGATAATCGGCTCAAGGTCGGTGAGGCTTTTTATAAACACTCTGTCTGCACGGCAGGTGCCGATTTGAGAGAGATAAACGCCGTTTTTGTTGACCTCAAAATTTATGTAGCGGTTATCGCCTTCAACGGGCATAAGAAAAACCTCAAGGCAGCTGTCTGTATAAACAGGGTCATCACGCTTTGTGCATTCGCAGCGGATATTCTCTTCAAACGACCATAAAAGAGCATGGATTCCTTCGCCCTCAACGGCAAATACCGCCGCATAGCTTTCGGGGTGGATTTCGCCGTCTTTCTCCCATGGAAAATATGAGATTTCGCCCACGGGGAAATCTTTTGCATCTTTTGCGCTTTTAAAAATCGGAGCAATCACTCTAATTCCCTCCGTATTTTTATTCATATTATTAAAACATTATACTATAGTGTGCTTAAATAGTCAATAAATAAAAACGGGCACGATATAAACCGTACCCGTTAAAATTTTGCAATTACATAGCTTCAACGATAGCCTTTGTATCTCTTGCGATAACAAGCTCTTCGTTTGTGGGAAGAA
>CAZJOH010000137.1:0-4145 GCA_964547575.1 uncultured Clostridium sp. | reverse complement strand
GACAGCATTTATTGACAATATAATTTTTTTGAATTCTCTATAATGGAATTATAGTCGAAAAAAATAAAAAATTTTTCAAAAAATTTTTTTAAAAGTGGACATTAGGTTTCCACTTTATGTTTTAAGATGTTGAAAAAGACACAGTAAAGGGGGTGTAATACATTGGAAGCTACAACAGAACGAAGATATAATATTCTGATTGTTTTATCAAAAAGAAGATTTGATACTCTTGATAATTTAGCGGTAGAGTTTTGTGTTAGCAAGAAAACGATTTGGCGTGATATACAAGTCCTTCAATGTATTGCACCTATAACTCCGAAGCCCGGAAGATGTGGAGGTATATCTATTACTGACAAAGATTTTTACTTTGGTAAGCAATATTTAACATCACAACAAGAGAATTTGCTTCGTGATATATTGCCGTCACTATCAGATGAAGAACAGGTTATTATGAAAAGCATAATTTCATCATTCTCATTAATTGCATCTTGATATCTACTTTCTCCTCCATTGAACATGAAAAGGAAACCCTTTCATCTCAACTATAAGGAGAAACGATATAAATAGAAATAATGAACCTTGAAAACTGAATAGCTTCACGGCAACAATCTTTCTGAAATAGCCATCTGTGTGATACGCCAAGACCTGAAATAGCGAGCGAGAAATATTACGACAGATAAATCGGTTGCTACCGATTGAGCGATGACAGCAGAAAGTGGCTACTCCCCATTGTGAAAGGTTAATACCGAGTAGAGTGAGAGGCTTCGTAAGTGAATCGGAGGGTTAATGAACGAGTGTGATTTAGCAAATCGCAGCCGAACAATGAAGCATAATTAAAAAATCTCAAAGGCAGAATAATGAGATGGAAATTCTGCCTACTCATTATTGTACTTTTGATAATGGAAGGGAGGATGGATTGTTTTGACAACAACAATTGATTTATATGAAGCAATATTTGAGGAATACCCCAATATGCTTACCGTTGAAGAAATGTGTGAAATCTTAAATGTTGCAAGAGAAACAGGATATAGAATGGTTCGCCGTGGTGATTTTGAAGTATTAAAACTTGGCAGAATAATCCGTATACCAAAAAATCAAGTATTAAACTATATTATTGACAACCTTGAAAAAAAATAAAAATTGTGACAGAATATTGCTGCATTGAAAAGCAAAGACCTGTCACAGAAAGGAGTTATTGACATGACAGGTGGAGTATATGAAAAAAACGGCAAATATTATGCTGTTATAAACCTCAAAGATGAAAACGGAAAACGAAAGAAGAAGTGGATTCCAACTGGATTAGATGTAAAAAACAACAAAAGAAAAGCTGAAATGATTTTACACGAAATAATCAGAGAATATGAAATTAAGGAAAATATTTCCTCCGGTTCATCCGAACCGCCCGTAATTCAGTTTACTCCTACACCTGAGCCCCTATTTACGCCCTCTCAAATGCCTATAAATCAGTTTCTCTATGCCAAGGCAGAAAATGATATTCTTTTTACAGATATGGTTAAAAAGTGGCTTGTAGAGGTCAAGGAAGGTAATGATATAGAATTGAATACATATCAATTCTATGAAAGTCTTTGTGAAAACCATATCATTCCGTTTTTTGACAAGAAAAAATTTTTTGTTTCGGAAATAACAACAGAGATACTTCAAGATTTTATTGACAAAGAGGAAAAGAGTGGAAATAAACATTCAAATAAAAAAGCTCTTTCGCCAAGATCATTAAAACATCTTAAAGTAGTATTAAATCAAATTTTCAAAAAAGCAATGAAGGACAGAATAATAACACTTAATCCTTGCTCTTTTGTAAAAATTCCGAAGCAACAGAAAAAAATCCCAAGTTTTTACAACGAAGAACAGCTAAAAATTCTTTTTGATAAGATACGAGCTGAAGAGTTATATCCTTTAATTTATGTTACAGTAATGTATGGATTAAGAAGAAGCGAAGTTCTCGGTTTAAAATGGGATAGTGTTGATTTTGATAACAAAACAGTCACTATTAAACACACCGTTATCAGGTTTTCCGAGGTTATTGAAAAGGACAGCACTAAAACAGAAAGCAGTTACCGTACATATCCTTTACCGCCGGAAATTGAAACCATCTTTTTGAAGCAAAAAGAAAGAGAGAAAAGAGGACATAAGCGTTTTGGTGAGTTATATGAAGAAAATGACTACATTTTCAAATGGGATTATGGTAAACCTTATGCTCCCGATTTTGTTACTCGCAAATTCTCAAAGCTTCTAAAAAGTAATGAGCTTCCCTCTATAAGATTTCACGATTTAAGACACAGTTGTGCAAGTTTGCTGTTATCCAAGGGATTCACTCTTAAAGATATACAAGAATGGCTCGGTCATTCTGATATTGAAATAACCGCAAATATCTACACACATTTAGACCAAGAACGCAAAAAAAATATTATGAGTTCTATCACAATTTAATCAAGTTTAAATGTAAAGGTGGTAGAAATCATAAATAAAGTGGTAGAAAAGTGGTAGAAAAGTGGTAGAAAAATGGTAGAAAAGTGGTAGAAATCAGTATTTTTGATGTGAATTTCAAGTCGTTTTCGGGCAAAAGAAAATCGCTGAAACCGTTATATATCAACGATTTCAGCGATTGGTCCGAGTGGCGAGACTTGAACTCACGGCCTCTTGACCCCCAGTCAAGCGCGCTCCCAACTGCGCCACACCCGGATATTCACTTTGCGTTGAGCTTTCGTAACTCAACGAATGCTATTATATCACAGAAACCTGAAATGTCAAGCAATTTTTTTGATTTTTAAAAACTTTTTTATTCTTTTTGATTTTTTTGGCTTTTCTATTGACAAACAGCCTTTTATAGTGTACGATATAATCGCTTTAACACATAAAAGTTTTAAAGTAGTATTAGTTAAAAGGAATGAAGCAAATGGACAAAATTGCAATTTGGGTAACGATTGGTATTTATGTTGTTCTTATGGCTGTTATCGGTATTACTCAAGGTAAAAAAGCTAAGAGCATTGCTGACCTTACCGTTGGCGGCAGAAACGCAGGAGCATGGCTCTCTGCTCTTTCTTACGGAACAGCTTATTTCTCAGCTGTTATGTTTGTAGGTTACGCAGGCGGTACCGGTAAAGCCTACGGACTTTGGGGCATCCTTGCCGGTCTCGGCAACGCCGTTTTCGGCTCATGGCTCGCATGGAAAGTTCTTGCAAGAAGAACCAGAGATACATCAGCTCGCCTTAAGCTTAAAACAATGCCTCAATTTCTTGAAAAGCGCTATTCAAGCAGCGCAATGAAGCTTTTTGCTTGTATCGTTATCTTTATTTTCCTTATCCCCTATTCAGCCTCTGTTTACAAGGGTCTTGCATCCGTTGCAGAAGTTCTTCTCGGAATCAATGTTGACATCTGCATGATTATTATTGCTGTTGTTGCTGCTTTCCTGCTTATTTTCGGCGGTTATCTTGTTCAGGCAAGAGCAGACTTTATGCAGGGTATTGTAATGATGATCGGCGTTACACTCCTTATCGTTTGCGTTGTTCGTTGCGATGCAGTAGGCGGAATCCAGGGCATCATGGAATACACAAACACCACAGGCACCCAGCCCGGATTAACAAACGGCTTACCCAAGCTCAATGCTTCACAGTGGATCTCACTTTGGGCAACCGTTCTTATGACCAGCTTCGGCACATGGGGACTTCCTCAAATGGTTTCAAAATATTTCGGCATTAAGGATGACAAGCAGGCTAAAAAAGGTATTTCCATTTCAACCTTCTTTGCTGTTCTTGTTGCAGGCGGCGGATATTTCATCGGTTCACTTTGCTACAGATATTTTACATATGCACAGCTTAACGATTCTACAGACCCCAACTTTATCGCACAGGACTACATCGTTCCCAATATGCTTGCAGAATCAAATCTTCCGTCTGTTCTTCTCGGTGTTGTTCTTGTTCTTTTGATTGCAGCTTCGGTTTCAACACTCTGTTCAGTAACTCTTACCGCAAGCTCAACTCTTACAATTGACTTTATCAACCATTTCAAGAAGGACATGACCGAGAAAAAATCATCATTTACAATTAAGGTTTTGTGTGTTATATTTATTATATGTTCCTATATTATTGCAAACACAGACACCGCAATTCTTGACATGATGAGCTATT
>CAZJOH010000136.1:0-4203 GCA_964547575.1 uncultured Clostridium sp. | reverse complement strand
CTTCCGTCATCCCCGTCATCACCATCTAACCCATTACCACCATTACCTCCAGTAACAGTCACAGTTCCGGTCATATTTACAGTAAGGTTGTCAACAATAATTGCAGTTGCGCCAGCAGTTCCGTTACCGCCTGCAGTAGTTGCACTGACACCGTTTCCACCAGTAATAGACATACTACCAGCTCCCGTAAAGGTCAATGAAGTAAATTTAACAATTGCAGATGTTTCGTCAGGAGCTTTGATAGCATTGTTACCTAAACAATCAATTGTCATATTGAGATTTACAGAAATATCTGCTTTTGTGAGATATCCTACAATGTTGAAGTTTTTAAAATGTACAATTAGATTGGAGTTGGACGACGAACCCGCTTTGAAGCTAAGAATTAAATTATTGTATGTAACATTAGGATTTCCAATAAAGTAAATTTCTGAAACATCCTCAACAAATATGGTGCGATTATTGTTATATGTTCCAGTTGGATCTTCAGTCCAATCAACGATAATGCGATTTCCCGTAATGTTTTGAGGGGTATTGGTATAATTAAGCACCTCGCACAAATCCCATTTAGCATATAGTGTAAGCGTGTCGTTGTTGACGTATCCGTTATTCTCGGGATTTGCTTTCAATGCAGCCTTATCGAATTTCTGCGTAAGTTCTGCATCCACATACCATCCTACAAATTTGTTATAATCTGAATAGGTCTGATAGGTAGGTGAAGTTATGTTCATCCCATCAACTTCACTAATTCGATAGGTGGTTATCTTTCCAATGTCAGACAGATTTCCGCCATTCAAAACATAATTAATCGTGTATGATTTTTCGTTCCAAATAGCTTTTACCGTAATTAACGAATTTTGTTTTGCATTCGGCAAATATCCGATTGTTTCGCCAACATTAAAGTCTTTATAGTGTACGCCATCAACATAAACAGCCCAAGATGTAAACGCATTTCCAACATTGGAGACACTTACTCTTGACAAATCATAAGTGTTTTCCACGCTATGTCCGTACAAAGCAGTGTTATCCGAGCTGCCAGCAACTGTCCCGCTGCCACCATTAAAATCAAAGACAATGTCATAAACGATGGGAGTATGTTTTGCATAAACTTTATATTTGCCCGCGATGGGAACAAGGTCAAGAATATATTCGTCATTTATTCCAGGACGAATTTCATCCGTTGAATAGTCCGAATCACCATACCAAAGAATGGTATCTTCGTAGCCGTCAATGAGCCATTCCGGATAGTCCAAGTTGGGTTTTTCTGACCATGTTGCCACCAATATTACTTCACCATAATGCTCATCATGGAAATCTCTTAAAATTTCTTCAAAATTTTCATTGTTTTTCGCATCGTAATAGACAGTTGCGCCATCTTTGTTGAGTATAGCGTTCCCGTCTTTATCGAATGCTTGCCAACCTAAAAACTCGTACCAAAGAACACCGTCTTGGTTGTCGCATTTGTTGGAAATAAATACGATTTTGTATTCGTTTTTATATTTGTTTTCAATAGTGAGATTAGCATCTTCGGTGTAATACACATCGGACATCTCGCCGCTCGTTGCGCCGTTTGCGTCGAAGACAAGCTTGTTCAATTCCCAATGAGCATAGAGTGTTTGTTTTTTCTGATTGGGGTTGTATCTAACATCACCACTGATGTCAATCAGATTGCCGCCGACCATTTGGTCATACCAACCGAGGAACTTATAGCCTTGTCTTTCAAGCTCGGCAAGACCTGCCTCATCGTAGGTATTATTGTCGCCATAAATAGACACAAGCAAATCGTTCAAAACCTGATCGTACCCGTTTGTATTCAAGATAATCTCAAAGTCTTGCGTTAAAAGATTTGTTCCATATCCACCCGTGATATACTGCAGAATTGCAACCATATCCATAATGTCAACATTACTGTTGCCATCGTCATTGTAACTCAAATCTACATTTGCATACGTTTCATCAATGGAATCGGTTTTACCAACGACAAATTTGCCAATTTCAATAGCGTCCATTAGATCAACAACGCCATCGTTATTGATATCACCGGGAAGTCGCTCAACAACCTTGATGGAGCCGTCTTTTGTGATAAAGTATTGCTTTCCGGCGCTCGTTCCAAATCCGCCTTGCGCACCGTTGCCAATTGCATACACAAGAGAAATATCATAAGAATCTCCAAGCTCAGCGTATTCAGATACTTTGAAGGTTAATTTTAGAAGATTACCGTTTGAATTGAAATATGGAGCTTCGGAACTTACATCAGGAGCCCAAACAAAGTTATATCCGTAATTCACCCAAAGACCGTCTTTGACCAAACTTCCTTTGATAAGGTTACCGTCTTGAATACTGATAAGCTCTAAGCCTTCGGAATATCTAATACCGAAGTTTGCGGCATTGATGCCGGGGTTGTTCAGTAGTTGAACATAAACAACGACTTCGTCACCTGCAGAAAGAGCATATCCATCGCTAACCATAATCGTAGGTAATTTCGTATTTGCATCAACAATCAGATTTTCATCAACGACTTCCTTTGCAAACACCTTACCATCCTTTTGACAAACACAGGTATATGTATAGACGATATACCAAGACTCTGAGCCATCGGCATTAATCTTTGATTTTACACTTTCCGTAACGGTATAGTGATGGTATTCACTATGGCTGCCGTTAGAGCAAGCGTGCTTATCACTGTCTACATATACATAATGGTGATTTAGTTTAGAAATAACTTTACCGTCAATCAGCGTTTCTCCGCAATCAACACAACAGATTTTACCTGTATTGCCTTCTTCGGTGCAGGTTGCATCCGTTGCGCCTACAGCATTTTCGTAATCGGGGATGTGTTCGGTCTTTCTCAAATAGAAATATTGAATGTCACCGCAAGTGTCACAGACATAAGCGTTATGACCGATTTCAGTGCATGTAGGCTCTTTTGACAAGGATTCATCATAAGTATAACCGCTTGCAGAACTTGTAAAGTTGTTTCCGCGTCCACAAACAACATTGATCTCAAATTCAACGGTATCGCCGTTGTACAAAAGAGCAATGGATTGTGTTCCGAAGGTTGTAATATTTCCAAAGTATCTTACTTGAGAAATGTTTTGACTGTTAATTGTAACATACTCGGGATCACCTACAGCGTAATTATACTTGATTACCAATCCTTCAAGAGAGAAGGTGTCTTTGACATAGGAATCCTTCAAATTAAGAATTTCAATGCTTGTTACAACATTTTCTTCAATTGTTACAGTAATATCCTGCGCAAAATAAACGGTTTCACCTTCAATTTCAAAGCTGAACAGAACAACAATATTTTGAGAAACACTGTTGAATTCTTCGTTTTTAGCATCAAAACCGTATATATCGACTATCTCGTATTCCTTTTCAACGCCGTTAATAAAGAATTTAAGATTTTCCGTGTTGAAAGCATCGCTTCCGGATTCGTAAACCGTATCAGGGCATTCAAACGTAACGGTATAATTGCGCTCCGTCTTAGCAATAAAATCCTCAACACTTTCAGTTGCGACAATTGCCTTTAATTCATCTTCGGAGTAATTGGGAATATAAGTATCTTTTTCATCGGAGCAGTTTTTGTAATGTTCACCCCAATTAGATTCACAATCTAAATCTGTATCGTTGCGAATAATTTCTGCGCTCGATTCAACTTGGCAAATATCACTCAAAGAGTTAACCTTTGCAACAATACCGCCTGCGTGTGCAACAACATACGGATTTACGGTTGTTTCTGGATTGTAAATTGATTTTGCATAAGACGAGATTTTAACGCTTTCCTCAACAATAGAATGTGCGATTGCTCCGTAGCTATATCCACAAATACCACCTACATACACATTGTTTTTGTTAGTACTTGTTTTATCTCCGCCGAAATCGTGCGTGGAAGATGCAGAAATGTGGTTATTCGCAACAGTACAACCAACTACGGCATAGTTGTTTGCTCCGGCAATACCACCTGCGTAAGCATAAATGTTTCTGTTTCTTGTGGAGTTGTTTACATCAAGGAACAATCCATAAATAGGAGCATCAACTTCTATCGTCCAAGGACCGGTAAAGAGTTGCTCGGGTGTAAGTTCATAATTGGGAACAGTAATTTTTGCTGTTGTTCCATCGCTATCAATTGAACAGTATTTGATAACGCCATTATTCTTTCCTGCGATCATTAAGATGCAACAGCATATGATGGAAGCTCCGGTT
>CAZJOH010000135.1:0-4221 GCA_964547575.1 uncultured Clostridium sp. | reverse complement strand
CTGTTGCAAGAACTTCCTGAACACCGTCACCCATTTCGATGATTGAAACGTCGAATGTACCGCCGCCGAGGTCATAAACCATAACCTTCTGGTCTGTTTCCTTATCAATGCCGTAAGCAAGAGCTGCCGCTGTGGGCTCGTTGATGATTCTCTTTACTTCAAGGCCTGCGATTTTACCTGCATCCTTTGTTGCCTGACGCTGTGAGTCGGTGAAGTAAGCGGGAACGGTGATAACAGCCTCTGTTACCTTTTCGCCAAGATAAGCTTCTGCATCTGTCTTAAGCTTCTGAAGAATCATTGCGGAAATTTCCTGCGGTGTATACTTCTTATCGTCGATAGCTACCTTATAATCCGTACCCATCTGTCTTTTGATTGATGCAACTGTTCTGTCGGGATTTGTGATAGCCTGTCTTTTAGCAACCTGACCTACCATTCTCTCGCCTGTTTTGCCGAATGCAACAACAGAGGGAGTTGTTCTTGCGCCTTCTGCGTTAGCGATAACTACGGGCTCGCCGCCTTCAATAACTGCTACGCATGAGTTTGTTGTACCTAAGTCGATACCGATTACCTTTGCCATAATTTTTTCCTCCTATAATAAAACAATAATTATTTATGAATTTGCAACGGTGACAACAGCTTCTCTGATTATTTTATCACCGAGCTTATAGCCTTTTGAGAAAACGGATGCAATCTGATTTTCACCGAGCTCTGCATCCTCAACGGTCATTACCGCATTGTGGATATTCGGGTCGAATTCCTCGCCTCTTTCGCCGTATGCCTCAACGCCGTTTTTTGCAAACATCTCTGCAAACTGATTGAAAATAAGGTCGATTCCTTTTTTATAGTCCTCGTAGCTGCCGTCTTTATTGTTGGCTGCTCTGTCAAAATTATCCATAATGGGGAGCAGGTCTTTGATAACATCGGCCTTTGAGGATGAATAGATATCCTGCTTTTCTTTCTGCGAACGCTTACGGAAATTATCATATTCGGCATAAAGCCTTAAGAATTGGTCGTTCTTTTCATCGAGAGCCTTCTGAAGCTGCTCTTCTTTGGTTTCTTCAACAGCAGCCTCTTTAACCTCTTCGGTATTTTCGGGCTTGTTTTTTTCTTTTTTCATTGCTTATTCCTTTCTATTCCTCAATCGCCTGAGTTATGAGGGTACCGACAAGGTCGGTTAAATATTTTATGCTGGGAATTATATTTTCATAATCCATTCGTGTGGGACCGATAAGACCGATTTTACCGGAATTACCTCCGCCCACGGAATATTTTGCAACAATTACACTCGAATTTTCAAGCTGACGGTAAAGATTTTCCTTGCCGATTTTAACATTAAGCGGTTCTTCGGTTTCGTTGATAACCGCAGATATCGGTTCTCTCTTATTAAGAAATTCGAGAAGCTCAAGTGCATTCGAGCTGTATGCCTTATGCGAAAAGAGATTTGAACTGCCGCCGAGCATTATTTTAGAACTTGCAGTGCTTCTTGCAAGCTCGCAAACCGCCGCCATAAGAGGAAGCATTGCAAAAACATCGCCGTCAACGGAAGCTGCAACCGTCTGCATATCCGCAACGCTGATATCATTTGCAGGTTTGCCTATGATGCATGACTGAACGATATTATAAAACTGCTCGCATATTTTTGCGGTAAGCTCACAGTCAAGCCTGCAGAGCCTGCTCTTTAGAATTCCGTTTGAAGTAAGCAGAACAAGCATTGCCGAATGAACTCCGACGGGCACAAGCTCGATTTTACGGATTATCATCGAATCTCCGCCCGGTGCGGTTGAAACGCAGGCACATTTTGTGAGGTCTGCAAGAACCTCGCCTGCCTGAGAAATCAGCCTTTCGGGATCTCCTGCCGCCGAGGAAATTCCTGCTTCAATCATTCTTCGGTTAAGCTCGTCAATCTCACGTGGTTTCATAAGGTTATCTACATAATATCTGTAGCCCTTCTGCGAGGGAATTCTGCCTGCCGAGGTGTGAGGCTGCTCGAGATAACCCATTGCGGCAAGGTCACTCATCTCATTGCGCACGGTTGCAGAGGAAACCGACATTCCCGTAAGAGCAAGAAGCTCCTTTGAACCGACGGGCTCGCCCGTTTTGATATACTGCTCAACAACGGCTGCGAGTATACGCTTTTTTCTTTCGGTCAATTCGTTCACTTGCCTCACCTCTTTCCTTGAGTGCTAATTTTAGCACTCAAAACTTCCGAGTGCTAACTTCGGTTATAACTATAAACCAAAAGGAAGGATTTGTCAACAATTTAATTGTAAACAAGTTGTTAAAATTAGAATACTTTATTTATTCGAAAAATCTTGACCTTATTATTATAATTTGTTATTATATTTTAGTATATGATATTTTATATGGGAGGTTTTTGCTTTGGGTTTCGGAAACAAAATCAAAGATGCCGTAGGCATTGAAGGCAACACATGGGAATACATAAGACCGATTATCGGATATAATGTTGCCTGCATAACAACCGGCGGCGTCACCAACCCCATCAGCATGTATCATCAGCAGTTCCTTAATTTCGTTGAAGGAATGAGTACCGGTATGTCCGGTATCATAAGCACCATAGGCGGTGTTATTGATGCAATCACAGACCTTGCAATGGGATTCATAACAGACAGAACAAAATCCCGTTTCGGCAAGCACAGAGTTTGGCTTATAGCAGGTCTTCCCGTGCTTTTAATCGGCTATTTTATGAAGTGGTATTCCTTCGGAATCTCCGGAACAGGTAACACAACTGCTCTTTTTATTTATTATCTTATGGCTTCGCTCATCTACAGCTCAGGCTATACAATGATAAACATTCCTCACGTTGCAATGCTCCCGACGGTTGCACCAAGGTATTTTGAAAGAACTCAATATAAGATAGTTGAATATATTTTCAATATGTTCGGTATGTTCCCGTCATTCATTTTCATGAGTATCGTTCTCGGCGGAACAAACATGGTAAATCCCTCCCCTGCAGACAGAAACAAATACCTCATCTGCGGCATTGTTTTCGTTATTTATTTCTGCTGGGCACCTCTCGTCACTTTCTTCTCAACAAAAGAAAAAAGCTCTCTTGACCTCGAAAATCCGCCCATTGACTATAAATATTTCATCAAGGAATATATTCAGGTTTTCAAGAACAAGGCGTTCAGACAGTATTTCCGCATCAACCTGTTTTACGGCTTCTCAAAAAGCTTCTACAGCTACGCAGACCAGTTCTATATCAGAAGTATAGCCGATAAATACAGCCATTTCAGCGTTCTGAACACCGTTGGAGGTGCGGCTGAAATCGCAGGCGGACCCGTCAACTATTTTCTTACCCGTTACATGGATAAGCGCATGTGCGGATTGGTTATGATGCCCATGATGGTAATCGGTCTGCTTCTCAACGGATTTGTGACCCCTAATTCACCCGTATTTATTCTTTATATCGCAACCATTCTTTATAACTTCGGTTTCTCGGGTCCCGGCTTTGTTATCAACAACATTCAGCCCGATGTTACCGATGTTGACGAACTTATCACAGGCAGAAGACGTGAAGGCGTCATCACTACCTTCTATTCCTTCGTCAGAAAAACAATTAACAGTTTTGTTACCGGTTTCCTCGGAATTTTCCTTCAGGTTATCGGTTATGACACAACAAATCTTGAAAAAATCGAATATGCCGCACTCAACGGTCAGACAGAATTCGGTTTAAGACTTCTTGTAAGCTGGCTTCCCACAGCATTTGCGATAATCTCGCTTATTCTTATCTTCCGTTTTAAAATGAAGAAGCATGATCATGAAATCATTCAGTCCGTCATCGCCCAGAAGCATGAAACGGGCACCTGCGAAATTTCGTCAGGCGACAAAAAGCGCATTGAAGAAATAGCAGGCCACCGCTGGGAAGATATGTGGATAGGTCAGACCGGCGTTGACAGAAAACTCGAAGAAGTATTAGAAATTTAACAGGAGAAAAAACATTGGCAGTTTCAAAAGATAAAATCAGAAATTTTTGCATTATTGCACATATTGACCACGGTAAATCCACCCTTGCGGACAGACTTCTTGAAAAAACAAAATCAGTTGCTCTGCGTGACATGACGGCTCAGCTTCTTGACAAAATGGACCTCGAAAAAGAAAGAGGTATCACCATAAAGGCTCACGCCGTTAAGCTCAACTATGTTGCAGAGGACGGCGAAGAATACATTCTCAATCTTATTGACACCCCGGGCCACGTTGACT
>CAZJOH010000134.1:0-4318 GCA_964547575.1 uncultured Clostridium sp. | reverse complement strand
CATCGTCAAAAATACCTTTCAACGGTCTTATAACAATACGGTTATTGGCAACATCCGTTTCAACGCACACATCAGGAATGGCGGGGATAAGATATTCCTTGCCGTTCTCATTTTTTATGTGCCATACGTCATTTGCACCCGTGGGGCTTACATCGCTTAAAGTGCCGTAAACCTTTTCGGGCTCGTCTGCATCGTAAACCGTGCAGCCGATAAGCTCTGCAATAAAATAGCTGCCCTTCGGAAGCTTTGCATCGCTGCGCTTCATATAGAGGATTTTGCCTCTCATTCTCTGCGCTTTTTCAACGGAGTCAATACCGTCAATGGTGAGCAAAACAATGTTGCCGTGCGGCCTCGCAGTTTTTATCTGCGCCGCACAGCTGCCATTGCTGTCATAATATAGTGTTTTGAATTTGGATACAAAATCGGGGGAGTCACACCACGGATTAAGACGGATTTCGCCCCTGATGCCGTGAGTGCCTACTATTTCACCGATTTCAAGATATTCCTTAATCAATTTCTACAACAACCCTTGCATTCTGGCGAGTTGCGGCTGCACGCATAACTGTACGGATAGCCTTTGCAATTCTGCCCTGCTTGCCGATTACTCTGCCCATATCCTCTTCGCCGACATGAAGATGATAAACAACAGTACCGTCCTCGGCGGGTTCGTCAACTGTTACGCTGACTGCTGCGGGGTCATCAACAAGACCCTGTGCAATGCTGACAAGTAAATCTTTCATTGGATAAACCTCGTTCTTATCCGTTAAGGATTAAAGAACGCCTTCCTTCTTAAGGATAGCCTTAACAGTATCTGTGGGCTGTGCGCCGTTAGCGATCCACTGCTTTGCCTTTTCAGCATCTACCTTAATCTCTGTGGGCTGTGCAACGGGGTTGTATGTGCCGATTTCTTCGATGAATCTGCCGTCACGGGGATATCTTGAATCCGCAACAACGATACGATAGAAAGGTGCTTTCTTTGCGCCCATACGGCGAAGTCTGATTTTTACTGCCATTTTAAATTCCTCCAAAAATAAAATATAAAAAATTAAAATATATAATGTATCAGCTTATACTGATTTACATTCCAAACTGAGAAGGGTCGAAGCCCTGAGGCATTCTGAACTTCTGCTTTCTGCGGCGTTTGCCGCCTTTTTTTCCGCCCATCTGCTTGAACATCTTCTGCATCTGTCTGAACTGATTGAGAAGCTTGTTAACATCCTCAATGTTCTGACCGCAGCCTGCGGCGATTCTCTTTTTGCGTGAGGGGTTGATAATGTCGGGATTCCGGCGTTCCTTTTCAGTCATTGAAAGGATGATTGCCTTTGTACGGTCAAACTGACGCTCGTCAATCTCAATATCCTTTGCTTTGTTACCGATTCCGGGAAGCATTCCGAGAATATCTTGAAGTGAACCCATTTTACGAATCTGCTCAAACTGGTCAAGCAAATCGTTAAGGTCAAATTTATTCTGCATGAGCTTTTTTTCAAGCTCTTCCGCCTTTTTCTCGTCGATAGCCATTTCGGCTTTTTCGATAAGTGAAAGAACGTCGCCCATGCCGAGAATTCTTGATGCCATTCTGTCGGGATGGAAAACATCGAGATTTTCGAGTTTTTCGCCCATGCCGACGAATTTAATCGGTTTACCCGTAACAGCTCTTGCCGAAAGAGCGGCACCGCCTCGGGTATCACCGTCAAGCTTTGTAAGTATAAGACCGTCAATTCCGAGAGCTTCATCAAAAGCGGTTGCAACATTAACGGCATCCTGACCCGTCATTGCGTCAACAACAAGCAGAATTTCGTGAGGCTTAACCTCTGCCTTAACTGCCTTAAGCTCATCCATGAGCTCTTCGTCAACATGAAGACGGCCTGCAGTATCGAGGATAACATAGTCGTAACCGTGTTCTTTCGAGTAAGCAATAGCTTCCTGCGCAATTTTTACGGGATTTGTCTGACCCATTTCAAAAACGGGAGCGCCGACCTGCTCACCTACAACCTGGAGCTGCTTGATAGCTGCGGGTCTGTAAATATCGCAGGCAACAAGAAGGGGACGGTGGTTATCCTTTTTAAGCATAAGTGCAAGCTTTGCACAGTGAGTTGTTTTACCTGAACCCTGAAGTCCGCACATAAGAACTACTGTGGGAGGGTGGTTAGCATAAGCAAGGCGGCTCTTTGTTCCGCCCATAAGGCTTACAAGCTCCTCCTTAACGATTTTGATAACCATCTGGGAGGGGGTAAGGCTTTCCATAACCTTTTCACCGATAGCTTTTTCGGTTACGGTGTTTGTGAAATCCTTGGCAACCTTATAGTTAACGTCGGCTTCGAGAAGTGCCATACGGACTTCTCGCATTGCGGAGCGAACGTCAGCTTCGGTAAGGCTTCCTTTACTTTTCAGATTTTTAAATGCAGATTCGAGTCTGTCTGAAAGACCTTCAAATGCCAATGTTTTCACCTCGGTTTCGTAAAATTAAATAATGTATATATGTATCTCAGCTTTTATGTATCTCAGCTTTCAAGCATTGTCATGGCTGCTGCTTTGATGCGAACGCTGTAGTCGTTAATTTCTTTTGAAAGGCTGTGGCGCAGGTTGTGCTCAGCTATAAGATTTGAACATTCAATAATCTCGTTAAGACCTTGACGCATATCCTCAAAACGCTTTGCCATGCCCAGACGGCTTTCCATATCCTGAAGCTGGGTTTCGGCTCTCTTGATTGCGTCACGCACGCCCTGCCTTGTTATGCCTTCGTTTTCGGCTATCTCCGAGAGAGAAAGGTCATCATTATAATAGTATTCCAAAAAATCACGCTGCTTTGCCGTGAGCATTTCGCCGTAAAAATCAATAAGTACAGCCATTTCATAATTTTTTGCCATTTCAGACCCTCCTTTCCCGTGTTCGGTACACAAAAATAGCGGTCTTTTCCCGGACTTTTAAACCCTGAAAAAGAACCGACCTGTAAAGTCTCTTTGCTTTACAGGTCGTTATTATACTAAAAATATTCAGTATTGTCAAGAGCTTTTTTAACAGTGTTTTTAAGACTTTTCCACTTTTTTCTCACTAAATTTCCAAAAAAACAGTGAAAACTCTACGGATTGTGGTTGCGGCACTTAAAAATCACAAAATATATCGGGTTATCCACATTTTGAGAGTGGAAAACTTTTTTACACACCTCCGGTGTTCAATGCTTGTAAAGCGATGCACCTTTACAAGGTTTATTTTAACGTAACAATGGTTACACCGTCTTCGCCCTCGCCGTAAACGCCCAAACGGCTTGTTTTTACATAGGGAGATGCCTTGAGGTAGCGTGTAACTGCCGTGCGGAGTGCTCCTGTTCCTTTTCCGTGGACAACAGTAAACTCATTAAGACCCGAGCGAAGTCCCTGGTCGATAAATCTGTCAAGCTCAATGAGGCATTCATCAACGGTCATTCCTCTTAAATCGAGTCTTGTCGAAGGAGCCATGTTAAGTCTGCTTTCGCCCTGAATTGAAATGCCTGAACGCTTTTCTTTTTTCTTCGCTGCGTTTTCGCAAAGACGGAGATTTGAAAGCTTGACTCTTGTTTTGATTGAGCCTGCCTGCACCTCAACATTGCCGTTTTTATCAACGGGAGAAAGTACCTTTGCCTGCTTTGCGATATCACGGATTATAACGGTATCTCCTGCAACAAGTGCACGGGGGAGAACATAATCCTTATCGTCATCATCAATACCGATAACTGGGTCTGCGGCAGAGTCGATGGAGTCAATACCTTTTCTGACCGCTGCCTTTGCACGCCTTGCAAGCTCTGCGGCATCCTTTGTTTTCTGCTGTTCCTTTTTGAGCTTATCAATTTCCTGCAAAAGAGAATATGCTTCACGCTTTGCCTGTTCAACAACCTTCATTGCCTGCGAACGAGCTTTTTCCATCTCCTGCTCACGAAGCTTTGCAATTTCTTCACGGAGCTTTTCTGCACTTTCCTTTTCTTTATCCGCTTTTTCGGAAAGCTGCTTTGCTCTGTCGTATTCATCCTCCATGCGGCGTCGGGTTTCTTCAAGCTTATCAACAACATTTTCAAATTCTTTATTTTCGCTTGAAACAAGGTCGCTTGCACGTTTTATAACATCAATATCAAGACCGAGCTTTTCACTTATTGCAAGTGCGTTCGACTTGCCGGGAACGCCGATAAGAAGGCGATAGGTGGGTCGGAGCGAAACTATATCAAATTCACAGCTGCCGTTCTGAACTCTCGGAGTTTCAAGAGCATATGCCTTAAGCTCTGCGTAGTGGGTTGTGGCAGCGATTTTTGCTCCTTTAAAATGAAGTGACTCAAGAATCGCCATTGCAA
>CAZJOH010000133.1:0-4426 GCA_964547575.1 uncultured Clostridium sp. | reverse complement strand
TCAACGATAGCCTTTGTATCTCTTGCGATAACAAGCTCTTCGTTTGTGGGAAGAACAAAAACCTTTACCTTTGAATTTGCGGTTGAGATTTCGCCTTCCTTGCCTCTGCGCATAATTTCGTTTGCTTCTGCATCAAGCTCAACGCCGAGATAGCTCAGGTTGTTGCAAACGTCTGCACGAAGGTCGATTGTGTTTTCGCCGATGCCGCCTGTGAATACGATAGCGTCAACGCCGTCCATAGCTGCAACATAGCTGCCGATAAGCTTACGAACCTGATACTTCTGAATGCTTCTTGCAAGGTGAGCTCTTTCGTTGCCTGCTGCTTCTGCTGCGGAAACGTCTCTGTCATCGCTGCCTACGCCTGAAATACCGAGAACACCTGACTTCTTGTTGAGAATAGTGTCTGTTTCAGCGGGGGTCCAGCCTTCCTTCTGCTGAAGGTAGGTGATAACGGAGGGGTCAACAGCGCCGCAGCGTGTGCCCATGATGAAGCCGTCAAGGGGAGTAAGACCCATGCTTGTGTCAATGCACTTGCCGCCCTTAACAGCGGTGATTGATGAACCGTTGCCGAGGTGGCAGGTGACAATCTTAAGGTCCTCGATGTTCTTGCCCATAACCTCTGCGCATCTTGCGCTTACGAAACGGTGAGATGTTCCGTGGAAGCCGTAGCGGCGAACCTGATACTTCTCATAGTATTCATAGGGTACGGGAAAAATATATGCCTCGGGGGGCATTGTTGAATGGAAAGCGTTGTCAAAAACGGTAACCTGGGGAACGTCCTTACCGAAAACATCGATGCAAGCGTTGATACCCTGGATGTGAGCGGGATTGTGAAGAGGCGCAAGGTCGCAAAGGCTTTCGATGCCTTTAACAACTTCGTCTGTAACAAGGGTGCTTTCCTTGAAGAGAGCGCCGCCCTGAACAACTCTGTGACCTACAGCGGAAATTTCGCTGAGATCGTCAATAACCTTTGATGCACCTTCGGTAAGAGCCTTCTTAACCTGAAGGAATGCTTCTGTGTGGTTTGCCATAAATACGGGTGTTTCAAACTTCTCGCCGTTTGCTGAGCCGCCGATAAAGCTTGTTTTGTCACCGATTTTTTCGCAGTTACCCTTTGCAAGAACGGTTTCATTATCCATATCAAAAAGCTGATACTTAAGGGATGAGCTGCCGCAGTTAATTACAAGAATTTTCAATTTTAACACTCCTAATAGTGAATATTTGCTTGATTTAAGCTCATAACTGTTATATTATATACTTATATTTTGTTTTTTTCAAGTGTTTATTACATTAAATTATGCTGAAAGGTGCCGAAAATGAAAGTTGCCGGAATAATAGCGGAATTCAATCCGTTCCATAACGGTCATGCGCTTCTTGTGCAAAAAGCAAAAGAGGCGGGGTATACCCATGTCATTGCGGTTATGAGCGGCAATTTCGTTCAGAGGGGAGAGCCTGCAATTTTTTCTCATTCCGCAAGGACAATGGCGGCTCTTGAAAACGGTGTTGACCTTGTTTTGCAGCTTCCGAGTGTATATGCGATGTCGGGTGCACAGAGCTTTGCAAGGGCAGGTGCGGAAATTCTGAACGGCTTCGGTTGTGTAGACTCCCTTGTTTTCGGCAGTGAATGCGGCAAAGTACAAAAGCTTTCGGAAACCGCAGATGCCGTTTACGGCGAAGAAATAAAAGAGCTTCTCGCAAAAGAATTGGAAAAAGGTACTTCGTTTGCATCGGCAAGAGAAAATGCGTTAAGGATTATCAATCCCGAATATGCCGATATCATTCAAAGTCCCAATAACATTCTCGGTGTGGAGTATATCGCTGCTTTAAACAGACTCAGAAGTAAAATAACTCCCGTTACATTTGAAAGAATCGGTGCAGCGCATGATTCTGATGAAACCCAAAACGGTATTGCAGGCGCATCCTTTATAAGGGAGCTTATCGGAAACGGCGCAGAGTGGAAAAGTCTTGTTCCGGATAATGTGTGGGATATCTATGCCGATTCTCCGATTGCCGATATTACACGGATGGAGAATACTATTCTCTATAAACTCCGCACAATTTCGGCAGGGGAGCTTGCGAAAACTCCTGATATTAGCGAGGGTATAGAAAACAGAATTCTATCTGCTGCAAGGCAGGCAAGAAGCCTTGAAGAGCTTTATTCTCTTGCCAAAACAAAGCGATATTCCCATGCAAGGATAAGAAGAATTGTGTGGAATTGCCTTCTCGGTGTAACTGCTGATGACCTGAAAAAATCTGTACCGTATATAAGAATAGTCGGTTTTAACAAAAGAGGAGCAGAGCTGTTAAAAGCGGCAAAGGAAACGGCTGTGCTTCCCGTTATTTCCAAGCCTGCGGATTTTTTACAGCTTGATGAAAAGGCGCAAAGAGTGTTTTCGCTTGAATGCACGGCAGGGGATATTTATTCTCTTTGTATGGAAAATCCTACCGTATGCGGAACGGAAAAAAGCTTAAGACCTGTGATAATTGACTGATTTTTAAATATAATTATGCTACCGGAACCGAGCAGCGATATAATTTTTGCTGCTTGGTTTTTTATTTGTCATTATTAACAAAAAGCCTGAAAAAGTGCATAAAAATATTTTTAGATTTCTTCAAAATTTCGTATGAATGCACAAAAAATATTTTTTCTATAATATTTTTAAATAAAAAGCTTGACTTTTTTAAAGACTTGACATATACTGTTACCCTGCGTATTATACTGGAAATTAATACCCTATAATTTATGATTATTTTGCGAATAAATAATTATTTATATAGGTGAAATTCCAAAACAAATTTTCGGCTTTCCACAAATGGAAATTTCAAAGAAACGGAGTGAGTTTAGCCTAATGCTGAAAGTTAATCCCGTTAAACGAGGAAGCTGCACACGCATGAGCTTCGGCAAAATCAATGAGGTTATGGATATGCCCAACCTGATTGAGATCCAGAAGTCCTCCTACCAGTGGTTCATCGAAACCGGTCTTAAGGAGGTTTTCCGTGATATGGCGGATATCACGGACTACACAGGAAACTGGGTTCTCAGCTTCATTGATTACCGCATGGATGATAAGCCCAAATATACGGTTCGTGAATGCAAAGAGCGCGATGCCACATATGCGGCTCCCATGAGAGTAACAGTGCGTTTGCAAAACAAAGAAACAGGAATTATCAAAGAGTCAGAAGTCTTCATGGGTGATTTCCCCATTATGACCGAGAGCGGCACATTTGTTATCAACGGTGCTGAACGTGTTATCGTTTCACAGCTCGTTCGTTCTCCCGGCGTTTACTACGGAATGACTCATGATAAGACAGGTATCGAGCTTTATACAAGTACCATCAACCCCAACAGAGGTGCTTGGCTTGAGTATGAAACCGATATCAACGACATTTTCTATGTCCGTATTGACAAAAACAGAAAGATTTACATCACTGCGTTTATCCGTGCTCTGGGTCTGAGCTCAAACGATGATATCCGCCGTTTCTTCGGTGAGGATGCAAAGCTTGAAGCTACCATGGAAAAGGATGAAACGAGAAACACCGAAGAAGCTCTCATGGAAGTATTCAAGAAGCTTCGTCCCGGTGAACCCGTAACTCTTGAATCAGCTCAGCAGCACATCGATAATCTTTTCTTCGATCCGCACAGATATGACATTTCCAGAGTGGGCCGCTATAAATATAACAAAAAGCTTTCTCTGCTCAACCGTCTTTCCGGCTGCAAGGTTGCACAGCCCGTTATTTCCGAATACACAGGCGAACTTCTTGCCGAACCTGGTGAGATTCTTACAAAGCAGAAGGCTCTTGAAATAGAGCAGGCAGGCGTTATGAGAGTTGTTGTTGCTTGCGAGGACGGCAGCGAGCTGTTCGTTATCTCCAACGGCATGACTGACCCTGCAGCACTTCTTCCTGCAGATATCACTAAAGACGAGCTTGATGCAATCGGCATCAACGAAAAGGTACGCTTCTCCGTTCTTCACGAAATCGTTGAAAAGTGCGGTGAAGACAAGGCAGCTCTTCTTGCTGAAATGGCAGAGCGCTGCGATGACCTTATTCCCAAACACATTATTGTTGACGATATCTTTGCATCTGTCAACTATGTCAACTGCCTGACCAAGCGTGTCGGCAATATTGACGATATAGACCATTTGGGCAACAGACGTATCCGTTCCGTAGGCGAGCTTCTTCAGAATCAGTTCAGAATCGGTCTTGCAAGAATGGAAAGAGTTGTCCGTGAAAGAATGGCAATTCAGGCACAGGAGGACGAAGATAAGATTACTCCGCAGACTCTTATCAACATCCGCCCCGTGATGGTAGCGATCAAGGAGTTCTTCGGTTCATCACCGCTTTCGCAGTTCATGGATCAGTCAAACCCCCTTGCAGAGCTTACACATAAGCGCCGTCTTTCGGCTCTCGGTCCCGGCGGTCTTTC
>CAZJOH010000132.1:0-4587 GCA_964547575.1 uncultured Clostridium sp. | reverse complement strand
AGTTTTCTTCGGGAGTCTGTCTTTGAGCAACCCACTCGTTAAAGCCTGTTATGAAAATAATATCGGGATTCATTTTTATTGCAAACTCCCATTGCTCCGCAAAGTTATAGCCGTAAAGCATCGCATTTTCAGACGAATCATTTTCACCGTTATGCCACGAACGGGTGCGGTCATTTGCACCGTACCATGCGGTTTTACTGAATGTGCAGGTATCAGAATGCTGAGCCACGGAAACGTTCATTATTTTAACACCGTCTTTTTTAAAAACAGACTTATAAGTGAGTGAACGGTCAAATTCCATCCACGGGAAACCGTCATCGACCTTGTCAGCATTCGGCCATTGAGATTGCTTTATTCTGAAATATTCTTTGGCTTCGGGTTTTATCTCACCGTCATTTTCATTGCCGATAATCAGCGGCTTACCGTCAAGACGGAACCAAAGCTCATCGAGCAGGGGATATTTTTCCCTGAGTTCGGCATTGTTATAAATCTCATCGTAAATTCTGTTGATTGTATCTGCGGAATAGGAATTGGTGTAGTATGCAATTTGCGGAACATCAAAGCCCTGAAGAAGATATTCATACCATATGCCGATAAGCTTTTTGGCGGGCTCCGAATATGTGAATGCGTTTGTTGTGTCGATAACTATGAAATCAACCGAAGCATCCGTCAGCATCTGAACATGCTTTCTGAAAACCCATTCATCGCTTGCAGAATAATATCCGAGAAGAGGTTCGCCCCAGAAATGGAATTCCTGCTGATTTCCGCCGCCTGCCGCAAGCCATTCTTCTTCCGAATTTATTGCTTCGGGATGTTCTGCAACAAGCTTTGAATTGTCGATAATCCTTGTGCTTCCGTGTTGACCCTGCCAGAGAAAATAGAAAACACCGACCAGCTTTTCGCTTTCGCCTGCGGAGACAACGCTTCTGCCGAGAGCATCTGTGCAGGCAAGCGAGCCGTTGATATCTGCAGGCTTTTCCGTGATTGTTCCTACTCCTGTAACGCTGTTTATCAGAGTCATAAAAAACAGTATGACTGATGTTATTTTACGGACTAAAAACATTTCAAATCCACTCATAATCCATTCTTCCCATCTTTAATATTTTTGAATTATATAAAATATTAAGTTGCCTTTGCAAATAAAATATTAAATTGCCTTTGCAAAATCTTATTTATCTTTTTTTCTTGGGTAACGGAAGCTCATCGTACATAGCATTGATAAGCTTTGCAAGGAAATCCTTATCGTCAACACTATCTACCGTCAACATTTCTTTTGCCCCCTCATAAGGCGGTTCAAATGTTGCGTCAGGCATAAGAGAAACAGCCGCTTTGACGGGTTTTACAAGCAATCTGTCGTCATATATGCCGCCGATAATTTTGCTGCGATAGTATAGGATATATTCTCCCATCATCGCTCTGTATGTTATTTCTTCTAATTCGGATAGCTGTTCTAAAATGAAATCCAAATATTCTTTACTTGAAGCCATATTGCACCCCGTCATATTCTTATTTGCCAAATTGATTATACCACTCAGGTAAAGAAAAAAGCAACAGTATTCTGCTGTTGCTTTTTGTTCTGAATTTACTGCGGCAGACAATTTTTGCCGTTATCAGTTCATATAAAGATGCTCCGCATATGCCGCACCGTCGGAGTCAATTGATATTACCGTTCCGCCCATAAGACCGTCGGTATAATAAGCACCGTATCCGGTTTTGAGTGTATAGTTTAATCTGATGCCCTCATAATAAATCTGGAAATTATTTGAGTGATCGTGACCTGCAAAAATATTTTTGGTGCTTCCGAGTTCTTTGCAAACATTAAAGAAACCGTTGTTAACAGGGGGACAGCATACGTCTTCACAGCGAACACCAATCGCTTCGGGTGCAAGCTCGGAAGCAAGAGTTCCGGTTTCGTTGCTGCCATAGGCTTTTAACCATGCGTCTTTGTATTCAGAAACGGGAATGTGCATAAAAACCGAACTTTCAACAGTTTTACCCGTAATTTCGGTAATTCCGTTAACTGCCCATTTGTACCATTCAATCTGATTCTCCCAAAGATGGTCATAACCGCTTACCGTTGAGCCGTCTTCAAGAGTGAATTCCGCATTATTATGAGTATCAAGCATATAAAGTGTGTGGATAATTTTTCCGCTTTCGGTAATGTTTATGATATAGTTGCCGTAGCCCATATTTTCGGGACCAAACTCAAAAAGGCAATTTTCTGCCTTGAAGAGAAGATAAGCTGCCCAGAATTCATTTATGCAGCACTGGCCGTCGTGGTTGCCCATAACGGGAGCCCAAGGAATACCGTAAGCATCAATCTGATTGATAAGTTTAATATATGCAATTGTGCCCCAAGCGTTATCGCCCGTCAGAGTGATAAGGTCAGGATCGGTTTCTTTGACAAGATTATCAATCATTTCTGCTGTTTTCTCGCCTTGTTCTTCATAAACCAAATCATCTTTAAGCTGAATATCGGCAAGGTTGAGTATAACGAAATCTTCGTCGGGATTCTTTTCAATTTCCGCACAATAATCTGCCGTGAATTTATCCGTTGCCGACCACTCGGAAAAGAAGTTGCTTTCACCGAAATTCACAACTAACGCTGCTACCGGTGAAAGAATTTGAAACAGCGAAAGGAAAAAGGCTAAAATAAGTTTTACCGTTGCCATATTACACCTCCGAATACCTTGTATTTTTAGTTAAATTATAATTTCAAAGCCTGGAAAAGTCAACACAGATAATTGTTGAAACAAAAATTTTCGGTTTGGTTTGCAAATTTTTATTTATGTGACCGATAATTTGTTTTTCGGCATATTTGCCTATATACCACTTGATGGTTTCTTATATTCTCGGACTGACTTGTGCAACAATATTATTTACGTATGATACCAAATTACATTCAGGCGGCAAGGGCATATACACCCTTGCTTTTTCATTTTTCTGTGATAAAACGACCTTGTTTTCGGTCGATAGAAAATCCTCTGCATTGCAGTTGCAGTCATATGATGGTTGCTGCAATGCGATTTCTAAAATTTCTTGGCTTGTTATAATTGTTGTTCCAATCCCATTTCTTTCATAATCTTTGCAAGTCTTTTTGCACGGAACATCAGGTAATCGTGTCCCATTTCGCCCAAGAGAATATACCAATTCAGCTCGTTGCACAGAGCATAAAGTTCAACCTTTAAATCGCAGTATTTTGAGGTCGGATTTCTCTTTTTATATTCAGCATAAAGCTTCAGTTTTTCGCCGAAGCCGAGAGTTAGGCAGAATATTTCATATTCGGGTTCAGCCCACAGCATATCAAACGGGTCAACTGCACCTGCAAGCTCGGATTTCCAAAAATCAATTATCAGATTAGGCATCCAGAAATCACCGTGACAAAGGCAGGCGGTGTTGTTTGTGACACTGAATATTTCATCAAAATTTACGCTGATAAGCTCAACAGCTTCCATAATCTCGGATTCAATCTCGTTTTTCTCAAACTTCGCTTTTGTAAAGGCGTAAATATCAACGAAATAGTCCTTAAAATACTCCGACCAAGTATCATAAACGGGGTTATCGTATTTGCCGAATTTGTCATTATACACGCTTTGTGTGTTCATAAGAGCATCAATAATACTGTTTCTGAGCCGTTTCCGTGACGGAACAAACGCAAGATATTTGCTCTTGCCGCTCATTCCTTTTATGTAATCCATACCGAGATAAACGGTATCGTTTTCACGGTGAAGAAAATAGGTTTTGGGAACTTTATACGAAACCTTTGGCGAAAGAAAATCAAGCATATTCCGTTCTTTACAGACGGCATCATAATACCTGCTCGTTTTGACGGCAATTTTATATGGCTCGGTTGTAATTTTTACAAGATAAACACTTCCGCTTGCACCTTTACCTACAGCACGGATTTGCTTTACCTTTGTGTTCATTTGCCTTTCAACAACCGATTTGATTAAATCTGTATTCATAGAAATTATCCTTTCGGATTGTTAATTCTCAAATCTCTGTAATATAAATCTTCCCTTGCCGCAAAACCTTGTTTCTCCCAAAAGTTATTGCCGAGAGTGTTTGTTTTAAACGCAACCAATACAACTTTGTTTATTCCTTCGTTTCTGATTGCATCAACAGCAGCATTTACTAACTTTGTTCCTATTCCAATTCCTCTGTGTGAGGCTGAAACGGCGGTATGATGAATAAAACCTCTGTATCCGTCGTGACCCGCTAAAATGGCACCAACAATTTCGTTATCCTCAACGGCAACAAAACTTGTTTTAGGATTTCTTTGAAGATATTTTGAAATGTTTTCTTTTGAATCGTCAGGATTAACACCTACACCGCTTGAACTTGTCCATAGCTTTGCTACGGAATCGTAGTCATCAGCAGTCATTACTCTGATTTTAATATCCCTCAGTTTTATAAATTCATCAAATTTTACTGTGTTATCTTGAAAAATAACATCAATCTCATCTTTGCTCGGCACTTCAAATAGTGAAGCAAATTTTGAAGCAAGATTATCATCAACATAATAAGCACTTGTTTCATTTGCAAGCACAGCGTTGTTTCTCTTGTTCAAGCGAGATATCCATGTTT
>CAZJOH010000131.1:0-4711 GCA_964547575.1 uncultured Clostridium sp. | reverse complement strand
GCTGCTTAACAATTTCGCATTCGTTTGTTGCGTTGATAACATGCTCTGTAAGGTCTGAGGTGTAGCCGATTGCACCCATGGTAGTTACCATAATCGAATCGTCTGCGGGTCTTACGATACCTACGATTTTGATTTCCTCGCCGTTTTCGATAAGCTGCTGAACATAGAGGTCATCGCCGTGCATATCGTCCCATGTATTTGTTTCCTCGTTATAGCTGTAATAATCGGGTTCAAGCACAAGCTTGAAGGTCATATTGAGAATATCATCATATTCTATTTCATATTTCTTTGGAGTATATTCCTCGCCGCTCTGCATTGCCATGAATGCCTGCATCATGTCCTGACTTGTTGAAAGACCAAGACCCTGAATGGCAATATCGCTGATTTCGTTGTTTTTATCAATGATAAGAACAACCTCGTTATATGCCTGCGGCCAGCCGCCCTTAACGATTTCGTACTGGTCCTCGAGCATCTCTCTGTTATCGATAAGCTCCTGCCATGAATCCATCATCGTCTGCATGGAAGCCATCATGGAGTTATCTATCTGCATTCCGCCCGTGTTGATGCTGCCCATCATGGTTTCCATCATGGAAATTACGGGGCTGGGATATACCTGATTTATGCCGTCGGTTGTGTCGGAAGCGAAAATATTGAGAGTTCCGCCGTAGCTGTACTTAATGCTGCTTGAAAAATCATCAATCGTGCATTCTTCGCTCTCAAGATACTTCTTGAATTCCCCGAGATTATTCTGATGAATTTCGGATGTAAAGGATTCCATCATGCTCGATGACATGGAGTTTGAATATACTTTATCTAAGCCGTGGTCAACCTCACCCGAAACGGTGCCCGTCATTCCTCCGAGCATCGCATTCATGTCCATGGCGGTTTTTTCTATCATTACGGGGTATGATGTAAGGGTTTCCTGCTGAATCGAATCAATATATGCCTGGAAGCCGCTTGAAAGGGCAAGAATAAGGGCAATGCCGATAATTCCGATGCTTCCTGCAAAAGAAGTGAGGAAGGTTCTCATCTTCTTTGTCATAAGGTTGTTGAGCGAGAGAGAAAGAGCCGTGAAGAATGACATTGAAGGCTTTTTCGGCATCTGCTTTGCCGCTTTTTTCTCCGATTTCTTTTCCGCTCTGGTTTTTTCCTTACATTCAACATCCTCTTTTGTATAAGGATTGGTATCGTCAACGATATTACCGTCAACAAGTCTGATTATTCTGGTTGAATATTCATCTGCAAGCTCGGGGTTATGAGTAACCATGATAACAAGCTTCTCTTTGGATATTTCCTTAAGTAAATCCATAATCTGAACGCTTGTTTCGGTATCAAGTGCACCCGTAGGCTCATCGGCAAGCAGAATTTCGGGGTCATTTACAAGCGCTCTTGCGATTGCAACTCTCTGCATCTGACCGCCCGACATCTGGTTGGGCTTCTTTGAAATCTGATCACCGAGACCAACCTTTTCAAGTGCAGCCTTCGCTTTTTCCTTGCGTTCGTTCTTTGAAACGCCGGAAAGAGTCAAAGCAAGCTCAACGTTTGAAAGCACGCTCTGATGAGGAATAAGATTATAGTTCTGGAAAACAAAACCGACTGAATGGTTACGGTAGCTGTCCCAGTCGCCGTCTTTGAAATCTTTGGTCGATTTGCCTTCGATAATCAAATCACCCGTTGTATACTGGTCAAGACCGCCGATAATATTCAAAAGTGTCGTTTTGCCGCAGCCCGAGTGACCGAGAATGGACACAAATTCGCTCTTGCGGAATTCAATGTTGACACCTTTAAGGGCAACAACTTTAGTGTCACCGGTAACATACTCCTTAACAATATTTTTTAATTTCAGCATAAAATTCAAAATCCCCTTGACAAACAGATTTTCAACTGTTACACTTGTAACAGTTGAAAGTTTAGCATTAGTTTATGAACAAATCAATAACAAAATAATACATTTAAAAAAATTTTTACAAAACGTTACAAATTCGAGGGAAATGTAATGCAAAAAAAGAATGATATCAACGCTTTAACAAAAGAATGCATCGTAACCGCTCTTCTGCGTCTTATGCAGACAAAGAGCTACGACAGCATATCAATAACGGACATAACAAACCTTGCAGGCGTTTCGAGAATGGCATATTACCGCAACTATAAGAGCAAGGATGAAATTCTCATAAACCATCTTGTTGACATGGAAAAAATCCTGCTTACGGAAATTGGCGGTGAGAAGGCGGAAACCTTCAGAGGCTCAATCGGCTATGTTTCGGGATTTTTCCAGGAAAACGCTGAGGTTATCCAAGCTGTTTACGATGCGGGACTTGCCCATCTTCTCACAAAAATGCTCGAAGAAAGGGTTTACAGCTATTTTCCCATTGCCGCAGCGGCGCATGAGGGCAGATACGCCGTACATTATTATGTAGGTGCAATCCTCTCCGTTTTCAGACTGTGGTTTGATAACGGAATGGTTGAGTCGGTTGACGAAATTTCCGATATCTTATATAACCTCATCAATAATGAAAATGCACTCAAATATATTGTTATGCCCATGAGTGATCTGAAAAAAATCGAAAAATAATGATATCCCCGCCTGAAAGGTTCGGAACCTTTTTGGGCGGGGATGTTTCTTTAAAAGTTATTCCAGGGTTCGGCTGTCATATCGGGTTTATCCGAAAAAACAAGCTTTTCACCGCTTACAGGGTGATTGAATTCAAGTGTATGAGCAAAAAGAGCAAGGCTTCCTCCGCCTCCGCCGTATCTGCCGTCGCCGCAAAGAGGCATTTTTCTGCTCGAAAACTGAACTCTTATCTGATGTGTTCTGCCCGTATGGAGAAGGATATCCAGCATGGAAAGTCCGCCGTTTTCGCCGATAACCTCATATTCAAGAGAGGCTTCACGCACGCCCTTCCGCATTCTTTTTACTGTATAGGACTTGTTTTTCTGCTTATCCCTGAAAAGCAAATCCTTCAGAACGCCGTTTTTTTCTTCGGGGCATCCCTTTATGACGGCATAATAACGCTTTTTCACCGTGTTCTGCTCAATCTGCTTTGATAAAGCCGCCGCAGATTTTGCGTTTTTGGCATATACCATAATGCCTGCCGTTTCTCTGTCCAGACGGTGAACGGGAAAAGCTTCCGCCTTTTCGCCGTTCTGCTCAAAATGAGCGTTCAGCAGAGAAATCATATCTCCGCCGTCACCGCTCTGACTTAAAACCCCTGCAGGCTTAAGGCATACGGCAATGTGATTATCCTCAAACAAAATCTTCATTTTCAATCCTGCTCTTCATTCTTCTCCGGCTTCTTTTAAGCGCATATTTCATATTGTCAACAACAAGCCAGAGTCTGGATGCAAGCTCAAGAGGGTCCTCTCTCATTCCCGTTTTAAACCATTCGGAAAGAACGCCTACAAAGCCGTATTCATAGAACGAAGCAATAAATTCAATGTCCTCTTCGGGCACATTCATATCCTCTGCCAGACGTTTTACAACCTCAACCATAATCTGATTACAGGCTCTGTACATATAGCTTTCAAGGTATTCATAGCTGCGTGAAGAGCATATGTTGTGAATCATTTTCTTATTGTCATAAGCTTCATATGCAACCTTCATGAAAGCCGTTACCCATGACTTGCCCTCTTTGTGCGCTTCAAGCATTTCATTGATTTTCTTTGTGAAAATCTCCTCGAGCAAATCGTAAATGTCGCTGTAGTAATAATAAAAGGTATTGCGATTGATATCACACGCTTCGACGATGTCACGAACCGTTATTTTGTCAAACGGCTTTGTGCTTAAAAGGTCGATGAAAGTGTGATAAATCATTTTTTTGGTATCACTGGCCATTTTGTCCTCCTTGATTTTAGTCGTCCCGTTTTATACTGTTCTCACCGATTTGAGAACAAATTACATCATATTGTAACATAAATATGAAATTTTTTCAACCTGACAAAATCACTTAAATGTTTAAATCCGAAACATTGCGGGAACGATATGCATATAATGATAAAAACACCCACTCGGCGTTCCATACAGAAAGGGAGATAAAATTGTTTACTTATCACAGCCGCTCAAGAAGAATTATAGAATATCTTTCAAGCAGCAAACCGACTGCAACGGCACAGATTTGCGGAAACACGGATTACCCGTCAATATGCGGAACTTTGATGCTTTATCAGTCGCATGCAGGAGTATTTGTAGTTGTTTCCGTGGGCGGAATCCCTGAAAAAATCAGCAAAAACAGAGTTCTCGGAATACACATACATGACCCCGAAACAGGAATGCATTACAATCCCGAAAACAGTTCTCACCCGAATCATGCAGGCGATATGCCGCCTCTTTTTGTTAACGGGTCGGATACATGGTGCGCTTTCCTGACAGAGCGGTTTCAGGTGAATGAGGTAATCGGTAAAACGGCTGTAATTCATGCTCAAAGAGACGATTTCACATCGCAGCCATCGGGCGATTCCGGAGAAAAAATTGCACAGGGAACAATAAAAAGATATAACGGGTGCTGAAAAAACCAAACCGCAGGGATATCCCTGCGGTCCGATAAAGAAAGAGAGTAAATCCGAAGCAGCTGCATCCTCTGCTTCGGATTTATATTATCACATATATTGTCCCATAAAAAGGACTTGATTTTAACCGTAAAAGTCGTTAATTGTAGGTTGAATGAAAAACTAAACGCAACTTTTCGGGGTAAAAACCGCAATTTCGGTTGCATTT
>CAZJOH010000130.1:0-4827 GCA_964547575.1 uncultured Clostridium sp. | reverse complement strand
TTATATCTTTCTGTGAATTGCAGGCATCTCCGTTTCGGAGGTGCCTTTATTTTTTACAGAAAGAGGATTTTAAATGTACGAAGTCAAACCTTTAAAACAAGAAAACATTATATTTGTTTGTAGTCTTATGTCTGAACCTAACAACATTTCCGCTTTACACACAGATATAATCCCCTTAGATGAATGGCAAAAATCATTTGCAGAAGCTGAAAATGATGCAGATGAAGAAAACTTTATTATTTATAACAAAAATATTCCGTGTGGTTGGTTGAAACTGAATGGACTTAAACGCAACGATTCTGCTTGAATTTCAATGCTTGTTGTTTCTGAAAAGTTTAAGCGTCGAGGTATCGGAAAATTTGCTGTAGAATTTGCTGCTCAATATCTGAAACACCGTGGATATAGATATATAAACCTACAAACAACAATTGATAATTCAGTTGCATTGAATCTGTACGGTAATTATGGTTTTATCATAGTCAACCAATCTACTACAAAAATTACGATGTGTAAAGAGGTATAAAAATGACAAAAGAATGCTGTTGGTGCAATTTTACTGACGAAGAAAAACAAAGCATCTTATTTGAAAGTGTATATTGGTATGTATTTCTGGCGGACAATCAGGATTATATTGGAAGATGTGTTATTGTTCTTAAAAGGCATTGTATAAATCTGTCTGACCTTGATTTGTCCGAATGGATTGAGTTGAAAGAACTAATCAACAGGCTCGAAAGATGTTTTGAAAAAATATTGGGTGCTGATTTGTGTAATTGGAGTTGTCTGATGAATGATTTTTATAAATCAGCCACACCCAACCCACACTTGCATCTGCACGCAAGAACTCGATACAGAAATGCAATAACTATAAACGGCAGCAGTTATGCTGACACAGAATTCGGACATCATTATCAGCCTAAAAAAGAAACATTGTTGACAGATGATAACAGAAAAACCTTATTTGAAATGATGAAGAACTTTTTAAATCAGGAGCCAAAATGATTACACTAACCGAATATCTGAACAACCCTTGCGGAACATTATCCATTCCGTATTGGAAAGCTAAAAATATAACCATTCCGTCTGATATGAAAATTTTGCACGACAGAGATTTTTCATCCGATATATTATCCGATTACACCGACGAAAAATATTTTCGTTTGTATCACAATCTTAAAGAAATACCCCCAATAACAACCGTTGATTTTGAAATTAAAATCGCAACACGAAAAGATATTAAGAAAATTGTGCAGATAATCAACAATTCATATACGGATATTTCGGTAAACAAGGAACTTATCAAAAGCTACACCCAAACACCTGTTTATGACGAAAACTTATGGATAATGGTTAAAGAAAAAGCAACGAAAAAAATTGTCGGCTGCGGCTTGGCTGATTATGATACAGAAGCAAAAGAGCTTGTGCTTGAATGGATACAAGTGATGCCTGAATATCGTGGCAAGAAAATAGGACAGTTGATAGTAACAGAACTATTATTCAAAATGAAGGATGTTGCTGATTTTGCAACTGTTTCGGGCAAAGTGGATAACACAACAAATCCCGAAGCATTGTATAGAAAATGCGGATTTGTTGGTAGTGATGTGTGGCATATTCTGCACAAGAAATGATAAGGAGATAGGTTTATGCTTATGAACGGTTTAGGTTGGACTTTTGATACAGTTGCAGACACTTATGAAAAAATGCGACCGGGATATGTTGATGAGTTATATCAGACAATCTTTGATTATGCACCACTCAACAATACAAGCCGTGTTGTTGAAATCGGCATTGGCGGCGGTCAGGCAACATTGCCTTTTCTGGAAACGGGTTGTGAACTTACCGCAATTGATTACGGTGAAAACTTCTGCGAAATTTGCCGTGAGAAATTCAAAGAATACCCAAACTTTTCGGCAGTTTCAGGAAAGTTTGAAGATGTTGAGCTGAACGGTGAATATGACTTGATTTATTCCGCTTCTGCATTTCATTGGATATCCGAAAAAATCGGATATAAAAAGGTTTATGATATGCTGAAAGACGGCGGCGTTTTCGCCCGATTTGCAAATCATCCGTATCGTGACAAGGGTAAATCTGCTCTGTCAGAAGAAATGAATCAAATCTATGCAGAATACTATTACAAATACCATAACAAGAAACAGGAAACACTTGTTGAATACTCTGAAGAACAGGCTCAAAGCAGAGCGTTAATTGCCGAAAAATACGGTTTTACTGATATTCAGTATAATCTGTTTTACCGCACACGCACATTTTCTGCAAAGGAATATAAAATGCTTCTGAGTACATATTCAGACCATATCGCTATTGAAGAAAGAATCCGCACAGAGTTCTTTTCTCAAATAGAAAAGGCAATTAACCGACACGGCGGAGAAATTACAATTTATGATACAATAGATTTACAGTTGGCAAGGAAATGAGTTTATGATTATTCAGATTAAAGACAAAGAACAACTGAACATCTGTCTTGATATAATTCGCAGAAGTTTTGCTACAGTTGCAGAAGAATTCAGTTTGACTGAAAGCAACTGTCCTTCACATACTGCGTTTATGACTATTGATAAACTTGAAAAACAGTTTGATGAAGACAGACTAATGTTTTTGTTTTATCAAGCCGATACTCCTGTTGGTTATTTTTCTCTCGCAAAGTGCAATGCTGATGAATGGGAACTTAACAACCTTGCAGTGTTGCCTGAACATCGTCATTTTGGTATTGGTAAAGCAATGGTAGATTATGCTGTTGCAAGGGTAAAAAAATACGATGGAAATAAAATATCAATCGGAATAATTGAAGAAAACACAAAATTAAAAGAATGGTATTTGAAGCTTGGTTTTAAACATATTTCAACACGTAAGTTTGAGCATTTACCATTTACAGTTGGATTTATGGAGTTGGAGATTTAACAATGACAAAAGTTTATTTCGTCAGACACGCTGAACCGAATTATAATAACCGTGATGATATGTCAAGAGAACTGTCAGCAAAAGGAATGAATGACAGAGAACTTGTTACACAGTTTTTAGCGAATAAAAATATTGAGGTTGTTTTGTCAAGCCCATTTAAAAGAGCAGTTGATACTGTTGCACACTTTGCCGACAGTAAAGGCTTGAATATTGAAATCGTTGATGATTTCAGAGAACGCAAAGTGGATAATGCTTGGATTGAAGATTTTACATCCTTCAGCAAAGCTCAATGGGCAGATTTTAACTATAAACTCTCTGACGGTGAAAGTTTAAATGAAGTTCAAATCAGGAATATTTCTGCATTAAACTGCGTCCTTGAAAAATACAAAGGCAAAAACATTGTAATCGGCAGTCACGGCACCGCTTTGAGTACAATTATCAACTATTATGATAAATCATTCGGATATGAAGATTTCGAAAGAATACGTACTGTTATGCCTTGGATTGTTGAATTTACCTTTCAAAATACCGAATGTATTTCAATAAAATATGTTGATTTGTTTTCGCTTTAATCAAAATCATTTCTGTTAAGGAGATAACCTTATGTACAAATCAGAATTCTGTGAAGTGCATTACGAAGAAAACTACAATGTAGTATTTGTAAAATGGAAGAAGTTTTGTTCTCACGAAAACTACCGTGAGCCTCTTTACTATGCACTTGAAATAATCAAAGAGCATACATGTGATTATGTTGCAGACACACGCACGGGTTTTGAGAATCACCCCGATGATACAAAATGGGTTGCCGATGTTTTTATGCCGACAGCGGCAGAATACGGATGTAAAACTATATGGTTCATCATTGATAAAGAAAACTCTTTAAAAGAAGAACTCGAAGGTCAGGAAAGCGATTCTTCCGATAAAATCGCATTCAGATATATTTACAGCTTGGATGAGGTTGCAAAATGAAACTGATATTATCATTCTGTGATTTCAGAAACGAAAAATCGCAGAAAGTGATTATGGATAATCTGCCTTATCCTATAAACAAGTGCAAACTGTTGTTTATACCCAACGAAAAAGCAACAGCAGAAGCTATTTCAAGCGATATATATTAAAAGGAAAAGCCATACAGTTGATTGCAACGTCAACTCGTATGGCTTTTGTTTTAAATAAAAACCTATTGATTGAACAGTTTAATATGCAGCAAATCGGAATTCATCAATTTGTTTGCTGTATTTAATAACAATAGCGAAGTCTGCCGTAAGGGGCGGCATCACCCTTCGTATAGAATGAATACACATCATTTTCAATATAATTATCTGCCCATTTAAAGCTTAAGCCGTCGGCGGAATCAACAAGAGCTTTTGAAACCTTAAGCATCAGCTTATTGCCTTCATAACGGATTTCGGCTTCGCCTGTTTTAGTGAAAACTCCGTCGGTGTTCTTCTCAACATTGGTTTTGCCGTTGACGGGTGCGGTGCGGTTGACAACAATGTTTTCATTAATGAACAAGGTCATCCAGCTGCCTTCGTCGGGAGAAGAAAGTGCATCGGCTGTATCAACATAGAAATAATAGTTTTCCGTATCCTCTGCGACCTTCATGTTGACAATATCGTTTCTGCCTGATGAATCGGTTATCGGATTCTGAGCGAAGTCAACGGAATTTCTGTCGGCGGTGTCGTTTTTGTAATCTCTGTATACCGAACTGATTTTCTCCGAATCCCATTGCGAAAAGCTGCCGTTAATATCTATCGTCACATTTTTGCTTTTTGCAACTCTGCCTGTTACGCCCTTGAACTTTGCGATATAATTCACCATCTGCAGATAATAGTTATCGCCGAGAATACCTGCGGAGGGTTCAACGTCACGGGAAGCATTTTCATCGGCACAGTCAACAAAAACAATCGGATA
>CAZJOH010000129.1:1319-5015 GCA_964547575.1 uncultured Clostridium sp. | reverse complement strand
GCAAAGAGCTTAAGTATCTCGGCAACGCTGTTGAAGATCCCGAAAGACCCTTCGTTACAATCCTCGGCGGTGCAAAGGTTGCAGATAAGCTCAACGTTATCGAAAACCTTCTCAACAAGGCTGATACTCTTATCATCGGCGGCGGTATGGCTTACACCTTCCTTGCAGCAAAGGGCTACGGCGTAGGCAACTCACTCCTTGATGAATCAAAGATTGACTACTGCAAGGACATGCTTGCAAAGGCAGAAGCAAAGGGCGTTAAGATTCTTCTTCCCATTGATGTTGTTACTGCAGCAGGCTTCCCCAACCCCATCGATGCTCCTATCGAAACAGTAGTTTACGCAGCAGACGCTATTCCTGCTGATGTTGAAGGTCTTGATATCGGACCCAAGACAGCAGAGCTTTATGCAGATGCAGTTAAGAGCGCAAAGACAGTTGTTTGGAACGGACCCATGGGCGTTTTCGAAAACCCCACACTCGCAGCAGGCACAATCTCCGTTGCAAAGGCACTTGCTGAAACAGATGCAGTTACAATCATCGGCGGCGGTGACTCCGCAGCAGCTGTTAACACACTCGGCTTCGGTGATAAGATGACTCATATTTCAACAGGCGGCGGCGCATCACTCGAATTCCTCGAGGGAAAAGCACTCCCCGGCATTGAAGCTGTTAACGATAAATAATTAATGGAATCAAAAACAGATGTATTGCCCAAACGTAAACAAATTCGTTTGAACGGTTACGATTATTCATCCTGCGGTGCGTATTTCATAACAATATGCACTAAAGACAAAAAATGTTTATTTTGGAATAACGTAGGGGCGCCCCTACAATATCAACGGTAAGGCAACAGGATTATGACGAAACGTGGCGATACATTGATGAAAATCCGTTAAAACGGAATTCTGACTGTTACTATTGAATGAAAGGAATAAAAAAGCTATGGATAAATCACTCCGCAGACCTGTTATTGCAGGCAACTGGAAAATGAATAACAATCCCGAGCAGACAAAGGCTCTCATTGAAGCTATGAAGCCCCTCGTTGCAGATGCAGACTGTGACGTTGTTATCTGTGCTCCTTATATTGACCTCTATGCAGCTATGGAAGCAGCAGCAGGTTCAAACATCAAAATCGGTGCTGAAAACTGCCACTGGGCAGAAAAAGGCGCATTCACAGGCGAAGTTTCCGCTGAAATGCTCAAGGCAGCAGGTGTTCCCTATGTTATCATCGGTCACTCCGAAAGAAGACAGTATTTCGGCGAAACAGACGAAACAGTACGTGACCGTGTAAGAGCTGCTCTTAATGCAGGTCTTAAGGTTATCCTTTGCGTTGGCGAAGTTCTCAAGGAAAGAGAGCTCGGCATCACAGCAGAGGTTGTAAGAATGCAGACAAAGGTTGCTCTTTCAGGCGTTTCAGAGGCTGAGCTTGCAAATATCATCATCGCTTACGAACCCGTTTGGGCTATCGGTACAGGTCTTACAGCTACTCCCGAGCAGGCTAACGAGGTTTGCGCTGTTATCCGTGCTCTTATTGCAGAGCTTTACACAAAGGATGCAGCTGATAAGTTTGTTGTTCAGTACGGCGGTTCAATGAACGATGCAAACGCAGCAGAGCTTCTTGCTCAGTATGATGTTGACGGCGGTCTTATCGGCGGCGCATCACTCGTTGCAGAGAAGTTTGCAGCTATTGTTGCAGCAGCTTCAAAATAATCTGAATTGTTCAGGGGGTCGGAAACCGACCCCCTCTATATGATTTACGGAACGCTGAGGACAGCGTTCCCTACGGCGGATTTGTAGGGAACGTCGTCCCCGACGTTCCGTAGCAAAACAACAGAAAGGAATGTTTATTATGAGCAAAAAACCCGTTCTTCTTTGCATTATGGACGGTTTCGGAAAGAATGACAGCGATTACGGCAACGCAATCGTTGCGGCAAAAACTCCGAACCTTGATAAGATAATGGCTGAAAATCCCATGACATATATCGGTGCTTCGGGTATGGATGTAGGTCTTCCCGACGGTCAGATGGGTAACAGCGAGGTTGGTCATACCAACATCGGTGCAGGCAGAGTTGTTTATCAGGAGCTTACAAGAATTACAAAGTCAATCAATGACGGCGATTTCTTTGAGAATGAGGCTCTTCTCGGCGCAATTGAGAACTGCAAAAAGAATAATTCGGCACTTCACCTTATGGGACTTCTTTCCGACGGCGGCGTTCACAGCCACAATACCCACCTTTACGGACTTCTTGAGCTTGCAAAGCGCAACGGTCTTGAAAAGGTATTTATCCATTGCCTTATGGACGGCAGAGATGTTTCGCCCACATCCGGCAAGGATTTCCTTGCAGAGCTTTATAAAAAGTGCGCTGAAATCGGTGTTGGTGAAATTGCTACCGTTGAAGGTCGCTACTATGCAATGGACAGAGAAAGAAAATTTGACCGTGTTGAAAAGACCTATGTTGCAATGACAAAGCTTGAAGGTCCCAAGTTCACCTGTGCCTGCGAAATGGCTGAAAAGTCATATGCAGACGGCATTACAGACGAGTTTATTGTTCCCTGCGTAAGCGAAAAGGCTGAAGCAGTTAAGGACGGCGACAGCGTAATTTTCTTCAACTTCCGTCCCGACAGAGCAAGAGAAATTACCAGAGCTTTTGTTGACCCTGCATTCGACGGCTTCAACAGAGATAAAAAGCTTGACCTTTTCTATGTCTGCATGACTCAGTATGAGGCAGAGATGCCCAACGTTGAAGTTGCTTATAAGCCTCAGAGAATCGACATGCCTATCGGCGAAGTTTTCAGCAAGCAGGGCATGAAGCAGCTCAGAATTGCAGAATTCACAAAGTATGCACATGTTACATTCTTCCTTAACGGTGGCGAAGAAACCGTTTATGAGGGCGAGGACAGAATTCTTATCGATTCTCCCAACGTTGCAACCTATGATATGCAGCCCGAAATGAGTGCATATATCGTAACCGATACCCTTCTTGAAAAAATCGAAGCAGATATGTACGATGCAATTGTTCTCAACTACGCAAACTGCGATATGGTCGGTCACACAGGCGTATTTGAAGCTGCGGTTGCGGCTGTTGAGGCTGTTGACACCTGCGTTGGCAAAATCTGCGATGCAGTTTCCGCAAAGAGTGGCGTAATGCTTATCACCGCTGACCACGGCAACGCAGACAAGATGTATGAGCCCGACGGTTCGCCCTTCACCGCACATACAACAAATCCTGTTCCCTTCGTTGTTGTAGGTCATGACTGCGAGCTTAAGGAAGGCGGCAAGCTTTGCGATATCGCTCCCACAATGCTTGATATCATGGGTCTTGAACAGCCTGCACAGATGACGGGTGAATCACTCATTAAATGATTGACATCATGATATTTGCGTGATATAATAATAAAAAAATTATTCGGAGGATACAGATATGAAGATTAAGACTCTTGAAACAAAGAATCTTTGCGAAAGCGCTAAAAAGGGCGGCTGCGGCGAATGCCAGACATCCTGCCAGTCAGCTTGCAAAACAAGCTGCGGTGTTGCAAACCAGCAGTGCGAAAGCAAGAAATAATTAATCAAATGCCGCCATATGGCGGCATTTTTAATAGAATATATTTTATTACAGCAAGTGATTATTGCCTGACGGAAAGAAGTGTCTGCGACGCTGTTTTGTATTCTCTCCTTCAGTCCTACGGACAGCTTCCTCG
>CAZJOH010000129.1:0-1309 GCA_964547575.1 uncultured Clostridium sp. | reverse complement strand
ACCTGCTTTTAATAGTTTTTATTTGCCTCCCCTTCAGGGGAGGTGGATTTTGCGAAGCAAAAGACGGAGGGGTTGTCATTGCGGATTTTTATAAACTGAATAATATCGCAAAATCATCTCTCCTTCAGTCCTACGGACAGCTTCCTCGTCAGAGGAAGCCCATGAAGTAAGCGATATATAAACAGAATGTTTTGTGAGAAAGAAATTTTCTGTTTAGGCTCCCTCAAGAGGGAGCCGGGTCATAGACCCTGAGGGAGTAAAATCAGCTTTTGCGGAGCAATTATAGTTGTCATAGGCGAAGCTATCCTTAACATTGCTAAGTAATATATCGTTTTCGCAGAAAATATCATGTTTAATAAAGCATACAAACAGGTGATACTATGATACATTGTTATAAACTCGGCGGTCTGAATATAGTTCTTGATATTTTTTCGGGCTCCGTTCATGTTGTTGATGAGGTTGCTTACGACATAATCGAAATGTATGAAGCTGAAAGCCGTGAACAAATCATTGAAAAAATTCTTGAAAAATATCCCGACCGTGAGGATGTTACAAAGGAAGAAATCGAGGGCTGCTTTGAGCAGCTTGAACAGCTCCGTGAAGCAGGTAAGCTCTTTACTCCCGATACCTTTGAGCCTATGGCAGGCGACCTGAAGAAAAAGACCTCGGGTGTTATCAAGGCGCTCTGCCTTCATATTGCTCATACCTGCAACCTCAACTGTTCATACTGTTTTGCAAGCCAGGGCAATTACCACGGCGACAGAGCGGTTATGAGCTTTGAAGTAGGTAAGCGTGCGCTTGATTTCCTTGTTGAAAATTCGGGCAGCCGCAGAAATCTTGAGGTCGACTTTTTCGGTGGCGAGCCTCTTATGAATTTTGATGTTGTAAAGCAGCTTGTTGAGTATGCACGCAGCATTGAAAAGGAAGCAGGCAAAAATTTCAGATTTACTCTTACAACAAACGGTGTTCTTGTTGACGATGACGTTATTGAATTCTCAAACCGTGAAATGAGCAACGTTGTTCTCAGCCTTGACGGCAGAAAAGAAGTGCATGACCGTTACCGTGTTGACTATGCAGGCAACGGAAGCTGGGAAAAGATTGTTCCCAAATTCCAGGAATTTGTTAAGGCACGAGGCAACAAGAATTATTATATGCGAGGTACATTCACCCATGCAAATCCCGATTTCCTCGAGGATATAAAGCAGATGCTTGACCTCGGATTTACGGAGCTGAGCATGGAGCCTGTTGTCTGTGCAGCCGATGACCCCTCGGCTCTGACGCAGGAGGATTTGCCGGTTGTTCTCGACCA
>CAZJOH010000128.1:0-5048 GCA_964547575.1 uncultured Clostridium sp. | reverse complement strand
GGTAAGGTTGTTGAAGTGTGTGCAGAGCCGGGTCAGTTTACTTATGACAGCTCAACAGAGCCCAGCATATTTACCGGTAAGCTTGGCGACAGTATCAAAGAAACCTTCAAAACCATAGGTAAGAGATTTACCTACGGCGGAGATACGGGCAAAGACCAGCGTGTTTATTATTTCAATACAAAAGAAATTCTTGATAATAAATTCGGAACCGCAAATCCGTTTATGTTTGAGGTCGTAAACAAACGTATCGGTATGAGCAGAACCGTTCAGGTAAGATGCAACGGTGTTTATTCCTACAAAATCACAGACCCCATTCTTTTTTATTCGAAGGTTGCAGGCAATGTAACTGATGAATACAGAAGAGAAGATATTGATATGCAGCTTAAAACAGAGTTTATTTCTGCACTTCAGCCTGCATTTGCAAGACTTACAGATCTTGAACTCCGTCCTGCACAGATTCCTGCCCATACAACAGAGCTTAAAGATGCAATGAATTCGGCACTTAAGGTTGAATGGACAGAGCGCAGAGGCATATCCGTTGAATCTATCGCACTTAATCCCATTACTCTTACTGAAGAGGATATGAAGAAAATCAACCAGATGGAAGATGCTGCAACATTGGGTGGCAATGCTTTCATGATGGCAGGCAGAATGACAGATTCACAGGCAAATGCTATGGAATCGGCAGCGGCAAATGAAGCCGGCGCCATGACCGGTTTTATGGGTATGGGAATGGCTATGAATAACGGCGGTTCAAATGCTGCACAGAATTTTTATAATATGGGTGTTCAGCAGCAACAGTCTCAGCAGCAAGCTGCACCCTTAAATGGTTGGAAGTGCTCCTGCGGCTCAACAAACAGCGGAAACTTCTGCGTTAATTGCGGAGCTTCAAAGCCTGCCGAGGGTTGGAAATGTGCTTGCGGAAATTTGAATAAGGGTAATTTCTGTTCGAATTGTGGTGCAAAAAAACCTGCCGATGCACCTCTTTACAGATGCGATAAATGCGGATGGAAGCCCGATGACCCTAAGAATCCGCCTAAATTCTGCCCTGAATGCGGCGATAAATTCGATAGCAGCGATATTCAATAAAAAGTTTGCCCCCTGAGTTTCTCAGGGGGTTTATTGACAATTGATTTCAAAGTGATATACTTTTATTTAATCTATTACTCGGGAGATTAAAATGAAAAGCAGATATTCAGTGGATATGACTTGCGGTCCGTTTTTGAATAAAATACTTGTTTTTGCAATTCCTCTTATACTTACGGGTATTTTACAGCTTGCGTATAATACAGCTGATGTTGTTGTTGTCGGCAGATTTGTAGGTAAAGAAGCTCTTGCTGCTGTTGGGTCAACCGGCTCACTCGTAAATTTATTTCTTAATGTTTTTCTCGGGCTTTCAATGGGATCGGGCGTTATGGTTGCAAGGCATATCGGAGAAAAGAATGATAAAAAGGTCAGTGAATGTGTTCATACTGCAATGCTGTTAAGTGTTATATGCGGATTTTTAATCGGATTTATCGGATTCTTTTTTTCAGGAGAAATGCTGAAGCTTATGAAGGTTCCTGACGATGTTCTTGACCTTGCAACACTTTACCTTAAAGTATATTTCATGGGTTCACCCGGTTTGCTTGCATATAACTTCGGTGCGTCAATCATCAGGGCAACGGGCGATACCAAACGTCCTTTGTTTATTCTTACATTGGCCGGACTTGTTAATGTTATATTGAATATTGTTCTTATTGTTGTTTTTAAGTTTGGTGTTGAAGGTGTAGCGATTGCAACTATTGTATCACAGTATCTCTCTGCGGTTATGATTATAGGATATCTTCTTAAAATCAATAATTCATGCAGAATGAGCTTTAAATTACTCCGTTTTGAAAAGAACGAACTCAGGCATATTCTTCGCCTTGGTTTGCCTGCCAGAATTCAGAGCTCTCTTTTCTCGATTTCAAACGTTATTATTCAGTCGTCAGTCAACTCTTTCGGCTCCGTTGCAATGGCAGGCATTGCCGCAGGCTCTAATTATGATTCGTATATTTATACGGGAACGAATGCTGTTGCTCAGACAGCTATGACTTTCACCTCACAGAATATAGGTGCAAGAAAACCCGAAAACATAGGCAAGGTTTACCGTTATTGCCTGCTTTTTGCATTGATAATCGGTGTTTCTCTCGGACTTGTCGGGACATTTTTCAGTGAATTTGTAGTTGGATTTTTCTCTGATGATTCCGGAGTTATTGAAATCGGTGCTGAAAGAATGAGAATTGTTTTGCCGTTCTTTTTCTTCTGTTCGCTTATGGATGTTGCCGCAAGCCAAATAAGAGGAATGGGCAAATCCGTTGAACCGATGATAGTATCGCTTATCGGTGCATGCGGAATCAGAATTTTCTGGGTTTTTGTAATATTACCGCTTGACCGAACTCTTGTAAATCTATATTGGTCATATCCGGTTTCGTGGATAATAACATTCTTTGCACAGTTTATTATGTATTTTATTTTGAAAAAGCAAATGGAGAAAAAAGGCGAAATATAAAAATGACGGCTTACCGAAAAAAGTAAGCCGTCTTTATTGTTATCTGAGTATCTTTTCGCCGTCAAATACGATTATACCAAATGCACCGCCTGCACCGTTGCCTGCAAGAAGCCAGTCGGCATATGCTCTCTGGAGAGAGTTGTTTCTGGGAAGCTGTTCAAAAGGAAGGTCGGAATCCTTTCCGAAAACTCTCCAACCATTTGAAAAATCTTCGCTTTCATGCGTTGAAACAATTTCAAAATCATCCATAAAACGAAGAATATTGAGGTGAGAGGGAAGAAATTCCTTGTGTTTCTGATAAAGAAGCCATGAACTGCATCCGAAAATCATTTTTCCGTCAGGAAATTCATCCTTGAATGCTTCATAAGCTTTTTTATATGAATCCAATCTGACTTCGTCAGTAAGAGAAACACCCGATGAAGGAATGTGGAAGTTTACATATTTATCTCCGCTTTTAATTTTATGTCCGCAGGAGGTTGTGAACTCTTCGTCAAACTCACGCATTTCATACTGGAAACGTCCGTATGCAAATCGGGTCATATCAAAGAATCCGTAATACCAGTCTGCAACAAAAATTCCCGGTACCTCTTCGCAGTCCATGCATTCCTTAAGTTTATATTTGATATCAGCCATTGTATCCCAGAATATTTCTTCGTTAATGCCTGCTTTTTCATATCTTCCCTTAAGAATTTCAGCGCAATGAATCAGAAAAACGCAATGTATGGAATATACATTGATTCCGTTGTCCTCAGCAAGCTTTGTTAAATCGTTAAGAGCTTTTCTTAATTCGTCAGCTTCGGGGTACATGTATTCATTGAGAATTGTATCGTATTTTTCACTGAGGTCTGTTTCGGAGTCGAGCTTTTCTCCGATTGAAAGAAAACATTTTTTTGCTTCCTCGGGGAAATTATATTTTTCCATGAAATTAATAAAAAACTGATTGTTATGTATCATACGGATCACCTTCATTGTTTTTTTATAGTTTATCATATTAAATCTAAATAAACAATATTTAATTTGTAAAATAATAAGAAAAAGTTTGCATTACTGGGAAATATCTGCTAAAATTAATATAATAATTTGAGAGGTGAAAATATGATAGCTATTATTAAAACCTTTGTGTCCGTTTTAATGACCATTCTCAATGTGTTTACTATGCCGATTTTCGGCAATTACACAGCAAAAACAGAACCGGTAACCCCTGATGAATGCAGGCTTAATATTTCTGCGATTTCTGATATTCATATGACTGACAGCGAGCTTCGTTCGTTTATGCTCGGATTCGGTCTTTATGATATGGAAAATTCCAAGGAAGAAATTGACCTTCTTGTTTGTGCAGGCGACCTTACTGACCACGGTGAAAAAGAAGAATGGGAAATGCTTGCAAAATCCTTTGCAAAGTACACTCCCGCAAAGGAAATTATTCTTGCTCAGGGTAACCATGATACATGGACAGAGGATGAAGGTTATAATCTTGCCAGAGATTATTTTATTGAATATAATAATAAAATAACCGGCAGAAATACAGAAAAAGAATACTACTCAACCAAGGTTAACGGCTATACTTTTATTGTTCTTGCAAGTGAAGACGACAGAACATCAATGTATATGAGCGATGAACAGCTTGAATGGCTTGCCGACGAAATGGAAAAGGCATCGAAAGACGGTTTACCTATTTTTGTTGTTTGTCATTGGCCTCTTAATCAGACTCACGGCTTGCCCGTAACATGGGGCGACGATGAAATGGAACCCGATGACGGCGGAATCGGAGACCAATCAGCCACTGTTGAAGCTATTCTAAAAAAATATAAAAACGTGTTTATGATTAACGGTCATATTCATAACGGTTTTTCAAATGAAAGACAGGCTGATATCAACGGATTTGTAAGCGTTGAATCGGACGGCTCTCTTCACAGTGTAAATCTTCCCAGCTATATGTATATGTCGCCCAGAGGCAGAGTTGCAAACGGTACGGGTTATCAGATTGAAGTTTATGATGACAGAGTTGAAATCCGTTCAAGAAGCTTCTCCGCAGGAGTATGGTACACCGATTATAACACAACAATTCCTCTTGTATAATTAAATTTCAAGCCTCCCTTTGAAGTGCATTCTTCATCGGGAGGCTTTGCTCATCTTATTGTGAGATTATGTATATTGTTATCATTAATCGAAAGCGTGATTTCAACCGTTCCTTTAAATCTTTCGGTAAAGGGGATTTCTTTGCCGTCAAGATAAGCTTTATAATTCTTGTTATCAGCATCATTCATTGCAGCAATGACGGTGAATTTTTCTTTGTTTCCGAAGTAGGTTATATCAGCGGAAAGCATTGTGTTATCATTGTTAAATTCATATTTATCAATCCAAGTATCAAAGCCTGTGTTAAGCGTTCCTGCTTTATAATATGCATTTGCCCACATTGTGATGGGGGTTGAAAGGCCGCCGAAATTATGAAACCAGCCGCCTCTGCCCGTTACAACATTTACCATTTCAAAGGTGTAATATGAATAGTCAACCT
>CAZJOH010000127.1:0-5169 GCA_964547575.1 uncultured Clostridium sp. | reverse complement strand
AGCCGAAAGGCTGACGGCACAGCGCCCATAGAGATATGAGGAATGCCTGTCGGAACTCGAATTTCGGGCAGAACGGCGATTAATTTATGAAAGGATGTGAGAATAGCGAACTGATCAATGTTTTTGTATGGAAATCCATACGAAACAGTGATACGCCCGAGAGCGAACACATTTCACAGAAATGCGTGATAATTCACCAAATCGCAAACAAACACACGAAACAATGAACATGAACTGCACCGATATTGAACGGTGCATCACAAATAAAAACTGAAAGGGGTAATTTAATGGATATACGAAATGAAATCAAAGCTTATATCGTAAAAGAAGGAATGACAATGCGTGAACTCGTTGATATGCTTTCGTTTGAATACGGTTGGAGCGACAGCGTTCCCAACTTTTCGGGCAAACTCCGCTGTGGCTCTCTGCGATATTCCGAAGCAGTCGAAATGGCTGATGTTATGGGGTATGATATTGTTTGGGTGAAACGAAAGTAAAAGGAAGTTTCAAAAAATATGTTTGTTTTTTACAATGTATAAATTTCTCCACAGATTTTTGAGTATAAAATTAGAAAAACACCTTTCTTTTTATTGCTTAATGTGATACAATTATAATTGCTACACAATCATAAAATTTTGCCCGTAGGGAAACATACCTTAGCAAAAGGTGTTTCCTCTTTTTCTCATACCCTTTGGGCAGAGATTGTGTAGCAACAGGACATTTGTCCATTGAAGGAATACACTTTTTCGTGCGCTCCTTCATGGGGCGCATTTTTGTTGTTTCCCTACGAACACACTCTATTATATCTTTATCTATAGACAAATTCTGTCATTACAAAATTTTTTTACAATGACAGAATATGTCCATGTGATTTGATATAATGAATATCGAAAGAGGTGGTAAGGCATGAAAAAATCAAAGTACGACAGAATTCTTACTATATATTCGTTGTTGAATTCGGGAGAAATTATAAAAAAATCCGATTTAGCAAATAAATTTGAAGTTACTGAAAGAACCATTCAAAGAGATATTGAAGATATAAGAGCGTTTTTTTCTAATAACACCTATCAAATCGGCTGCGGAAAATCTGTAATTTTTGACAGGAAGAATAATGGGTACCGCCTTACAGACGCTGAGAATGATGTGTTGAGTGACAGCGAAATATTGGCAGTTTGCAAGATTCTTCTCGAAAGCCGTTCTTTAGTCAAGTCGGAAATGATGCCTGTAATTGAAAAAATAATCCGAAGCAATGTTTCGTTCAAAAACAAAAAAACGGTTTCTGATTTATTAAACAATGAAATTTTTCATTATATAGCGCCGAGGCATAATCAAAAGCTGATGGACAGGTTATGGAATTTGGGACTGTCCATTCACGAAAACCGTTACATTGAAATTGAATACAACCGTATTTCTGATAATAAAACCGTTGTCCGAAAACTCAAGCCCGTCGGAATAATGGTTTCGGAATTCTATTTTTACCTCACTGCATTTATTGATAACATAGATAAAACGGAACATTTTGAAAATCCTGACGATATGTTTCCGACAATTTACAGAATTGACCGCATAAAAAATATAATTCTTTCTGAAGAAAGATTCGACATTCCTTACAGTTCAAGATTTGAAGAAGGAGAATTCAGAAAAAGAATACAGTTTATGTATGGCGGAAAGCTCCAAAAGGTAAAATTCACCTTTTCAGGTAAGGATACAGATGCTGTTTTGGACAGAATCCCAACGGCAAAAATCATTTCGGTTGATGAAAACGGAGTTTATACCATGACTGCGGAGGTTTTCGGAAAAGGAATTGATATGTGGTTCAGAAGTCAAGGCGAATTAATAAAAATATGCAGGTGATTAATAATGGAAAATTTTAATTCAAAAGATTTAATTATTCCCAATGAAGAAAATATTTGGCTGGTAAAGAATCCTAACGAGTGCGATAAATATGACTATATGATTTCTGCTGCCTGCGGAGCGGTCGGAGGTCTTGTTGATGTTTTTCTTGTCGGCTCACCAGAAGACAGTATTCTGGGCAAATGGACCGATGAACTGACCGACAAGGCTGTTATGAAATTTGCAAAGGCAATGGGATGGAAGCCGAGTGCGGGCAAGGAAAGCTCTGTTGCGAGTGCCATTGGTTTTCTTGAAAAGAAATTCAGGGTGAATTATGACCAGCGTTACACTACCGATGTTGGTGGAAAATTTAAAATGGGAACAACAAATCATCATATGAAATCGCTGGCCCATTCGCCTGATATTATCGGTCTGTTTTTTTCAATACTTAACCAGTTTACAGCAACGTCAACCTTTGTTTCAAATGGTAGGATTATAACAATAAATACAGAAACACAAGAACTTATGGGTGGTAATTTTATTGCCAAACTGTTTTGTGGTTTTATTAACTGGCTCGGACATCTAATGTCTGATATTGCGGGCAGTTCGGGTAGCAGAGGAAACAGCGGGAGAGGTTCAGGCATAGTAATGCCATTTTATGAGCTTTTGGGACTTTGCAATTTCGGAAAGTTCAATGTCGGAAAGGATAAGCAAACCTTGGCTGAAATTGCCACAAGAGCTTTTCAGGAAGGTTATGACTTCAGATTCGGAATGGCTCTTTCCATACCTGTTTTTCTCACGGAGCTTTTAATAAGGGTGATATGGGCTTTCAGACAGCATTTTCAGTTCAAAAGACCGATAAAAGAGTGTGTTTTTCCTGGCAATCGCAGCGGATTAAGAATGATGTTGTTGGTCGGCAATGGTACACTGTGTGTTATTGACGGTGCAGGTGCTTTGATTAAATCCGATTTGAATATGCTTGTGCTTTTCACCAGACTGAATCTTGTTGCTTGGAACAGGCTAATAATGCTTGTGCTTCAGGAGATTTTTATTCGTCTTGGTATTTCTGCAGATTTTGATGAATATGTTGACTCTTACAGAATAGTAAACCTTGCTTTACAGGATTATCTTGCACAGTTAGAAACTCTGGATATTGAACAATACAAGCTGGAAACCGAACGTTATAACAACCTTTTGATCGGGATTAAAAATGTAACAGAACATAAAGAATTGAATCAGTTGCTGCTGAAAACTCTTGATGATTTAAATATCGATAAACCCTGGGAAGGTGATTTTGACAGTTTTATGAGTGATAAAAACAACAGGCTGGTGTTTAATTGATGTTTGAATGTAAAAAATGTGGAGCGTGTTGCAAGAATTTACATTTATCAGAAATTTATGCCGATTTGGACAGGGGCGATGGTATCTGCAAGCATCTCAAAAACAACTTATGCAGTATATACGAAAATCGACCGTTAAAATGTCGGATTGATGAATCTTACTATGTGTTTTTTAGCGAGAAAATGACTATCGAAACCTATTACAAGCTTAATTATGAGGCTTGTAAAATATTAATAAAAAAATTGGAGGAAAAATAATTATGCCATTACCTTTAATTCTTGGAATTGCAGCAGGAGTTGCTGCGGCAGGCGGAGTAGGTTCTGGAGCTTATGGTACTGTTAAGATGAAAAAAGCAAGCAAAACAATGAAATCCGCAAACGAAAGGCATCAGCAAAACATGAAGCGCTTTGAGGAAAAAAACAAGATTGCTTCAAAAAATATGGATACTCTTGGAAATAAAGAATTAGAAATAATGAAAAGCTTTGAAGAGTTTTCCGATATTTTTGAAAAAATTCAAAACAAACCGTCTTTTGACGATGTTGATATTTCAAGTGTAAAACTGCCTGAATACAACGGTGCAAAAATCAAAAAGGTTTCAGTTGGTGCAGGAGTTCTTATGAGCGGAATCAGCGGTGCAGCTCTCGGAACTGCAGGCGGAATAGCGGCAGCAGGTGCAACAACCACTGCCGTTATGGCTCTGGGAACCGCCTCAACAGGCACGGCGATTGCTTCTTTAAGTGGCGCTGCGGCAACAAACGCAACTTTAGCGGCTATCGGCGGTGGTGCAATAGCAGCAGGCGGTGGCGGAATAGCCTTGGGTACAACCATTTTAGGTGCTTCAACACTAGGTGTTGGTCTTTTGATCGGAGGAGTAATTTTTAGCATTTCAGGCGCAAATCTGTCAAACAAAGCTGATGAAGCCTGGGCACAGATGGAAAAAGCTGAAAAAACAATTAATACAACCTGTAAATATCTGGATGACCTGTCACGTGTGGCAACAAATTATACTGGAACACTAAACGAAGTTAATTATGTTTACAGAAGAAATCTTAACAGCCTTAAAAATACTGTTATCGATTGTGGTAAAACTTTCTGGAATGACTTTACAGACGGAGAAAAATTAATTACTCAAAACACAGTTCTTTTAGTTCGTCTGTTATTCAAAATGTGTCAGGTAAAACTGGTTATTCAGTCAGAAAGCAAGAACAGCTCAAACAAAATTAACAAAGGTGAAGTTTCAGAAGCACAAAATACAGCAAGAGATTTGTTGAAAAATAATTTTAATATGAATATCGGCAGTGATTCAAATATCACTTGCGGATTTACCGATGATGAAAACTACTGCATTGCAATCTCAGCCTTAATGTATTATTTTGCGTTGTGTGACGGTGGAATATCTTCAGAAGAAAAGCATATACTTGATGCATCAATAGACACTTTGATGTTCTCACACGCTTTGACAAACGATGCAATAAAAGAGATATATAACATTAAAGAAATGAAGAAAATCCCATTCAACAGACTGTGTGAATTGCTGGATTGCGTTTCAAAAGAAAAGCTTTCTGATTATTCGGCAAAGCTTGATGAAATTATAAATGCCAGCGAAGGAATATCGGAGTCGGAAAGCAATGCAAAAAAGCAATTCGAGATATATCTTAATCAAAGAAACAAATAAACTGATTAGTCAAGACATTATATCATATATAAGATTTTGTTCCTAATCCCGAAGGGCGCACTTCTATACATATCTTTCAGAAATGTATCCGTGCGTTGCTCCGCTAATGAAAAATCAAAGATTTTAAACAAGGGTTTTACCCTTGCGCTGCATTGCAGCTATCCTACATTTTATTAAAATTAAATATTTCAATCTATCCCGTTGTTTCATCTGAAGCAACGGGATTTTTGTATCCAAAAACAGAAAAGGAGATTTTATGAGTAAATCAAAAGAAGAATTAATCGAAGAAAAAATAAAAAACGAAAAAGAACTTGAAATTC
>CAZJOH010000126.1:0-5222 GCA_964547575.1 uncultured Clostridium sp. | reverse complement strand
AAGGCGGAAAGCATCCGATAAAAAACACAGTTCGGGTTACTTCCGCCACTCTAAGGAGGTAAGAGAATGAATAAATCAATTATGATTGTAGGTGTAGGCGGTCAGGGCACACTTCTTGCAAGCCGTATTCTCGGTGCAGCTTTGCTCGACTGCGGCTACGACGTTAAGGTTTCCGAAGTTCACGGAATGAGCCAGAGAGGCGGCTCGGTTGTTACATATGTTAGATTCGGCGATAAGGTATCCTCCCCCATTATTGAAAAAGGTGAAGCAGATATCATTCTCGCATTCGAAAAGCTCGAGGCTGCAAGATGGCTTGAATATCTTAAGCCCGACGGCAAAATCATAGTAAACACCCAGCAGATTGACCCCATGCCCGTTGTTATGGGTGCTGCAGAATATCCCGACGGAATCATTGAAGCTCTTAAGGCATCGGGAGCAGATATAGAAACCGTTGATGCACTGCCTATGGCAGTTGAAGCCGGCAACTCAAAAGCAGTAAACGTTATTCTCATCGGTGCAATGGCAAAGAATATGACTGTTGTTGCAAAAGAAAAATGGATTAAGGCACTTGAAGAAAGTGTTCCGCCCAAATTCCTTGACCTTAACATGAAGGCCTTTGAAATGGGTTATAAAATTTAAATGAAAAAGGAAGTGTTGAAAATGAGCAAATACTATCAGCCTGAAATCGAAACCGCATCGGTTGAAGAAATTAAGGCACTCCAAAGCGAAAAGCTTGTTAAGCAGGTTAAGCGTGTATACGAAAACGTTGAGTATTACCGCAACCTTATGGATGAAAAGGGCGTTACACCCGACGATATCAAATCAATTGATGATTTGTATAAGCTTCCGTTCCTCACAAAAGCAGACCTTCGTGATGCATATCCCTACGGTCTTCTCGGAACAGACCTTAAAAACTGCGTAAGAATTCAGTCAACAAGCGGCACAACCGGCAGAAGAGTTGTTGCCTTCTACACTCAGGCAGACGTTGAGCTCTGGGAAGAATGCTGTGCCCGTGCAATCGTTGCCGCAGGCGGTACAAACGAGGATGTTTGCCAGGTTGCTTACGGCTACGGCCTTTTCACAGGCGGTCCCGGTCTCAACGGCGGTTCTCATAAAGTAGGCTGTCTGACACTCCCCATGTCTTCAGGCAACACAGAGCGTCAGATTCAGTTCATGAGAGACCTTCATTCAACAATCATCTGCTGCACACCCTCTTATGCAGCTTATATCGGCGAAACACTCAAGGAAATGGGTCTTACTCCCGATGATATTGACCTCAAGGCAGGTATTTTCGGTGCTGAACCCTGGACAGAAGAAATGCGCCGTGATATTGAAAAGTCACTCGGAATCAAGGCATATGATATCTACGGTCTTACCGAAACAAGCGGCCCGGGTGTATCATTTGAATGCGAAGAGCAGACCGGTATGCATATCAACGAGGACCACTTCCTTGCAGAAATCATCGACCCCGACACAGGCGAGGTTCTTCCCGAAGGCTCAAAGGGCGAGCTTGTATTCACAAGCCTTGACAAGGAAGGCTTCCCCCTTCTCAGATACCGCACAAGAGATATCTGCGTTCTTTCAAGAAAGAAATGCTCCTGCGGCAGAACACTCATTAAGATGAGCAAACCCATGGGCAGAAGCGACGATATGATGATTATCAGAGGCGTTAACGTATTCCCCTCACAGATTGAAACAGTTCTTCTTCAGGAGGGCTATTCACCCAACTATCTTATCGAGGTTGACAGAGCAAACAACACTGATACTCTTGATGTTTCAGTTGAGCTTACACCCGAGCAGTTCTCCGATACCGTTAAGGATCTTGCCGCAAAGGAAAAGGCTCTTGCAAACGCTATCAAAACAATGCTCGGAATCAACCCCAAGGTTCATCTTGTTGCACCCAAAACAATCACAAGAAGTGAAGGCAAGGCTGTAAGAGTTATTGACAAGAGAAAGCTTCACGATTAATCAGAAAGGAGAAATACCAATGAGCGTAAAACAGATTTCGGTTTTTGTTGAAAATAAAAAAGGCGGACTTTACGAGGTAACCTCCGTTCTTAATAATGCAGGTGTTGATATCCGTGCTCTTTCAATTGCAGACACAACGGATTACGGCATTCTCAGACTTATCGTAAGCGACTGCGAAAAGGCTCTCGAAGCACTTAAGGCTGACGGAATCATCGCTTCCGTAACAGATGTTCTCGGCATCGAGGTTGCCGATACTCCCGGCGGTTTCTCCGAGGCAGTAAAGGTTCTTTCGGATGCAGACATCACCATTGAATATGCATATGCTTTTATTACACGTCACGAAGGCTCCGCATGCGTTATCATCAGAGTTGAAGACAATGCAAAGGCAGCAAATGTTCTCGGTAAGGCCGGCATTTCACTTATCGAAGCCGGAAAAGCATTCAACTGATAACATATAAAAGCAGCGACATTTTCGATTTTTGAAAATGCCGCTGTATTTTTATATTATGATATTGTCAAGAACTGCCATCGCCCGTGAATATTCTTTATCGGATTTAAAACGTGATATTTTTTTGATAAGATTATCATAGAATTTAGGCTCGGCTTCCGTATCCTTTATTTCTTCCGCCGCTTTGTATTCTTCAAACTTTTTCTTCAGGGCAAGAAGGAATTCTTCTTTGCTGTAAACCTTAAATCTTTCAACCTCTAATTCAAACGCCAGTTCCTCGAGCTGCTCAACCGCCTGTGAGCCGTATTCCTCTGCCATTTCACGCATTGTTTCTCCCTCAAAATAATATCTTACACCCGAAAGATATCCGAATGCCTTTCTTGCGTCAAGATATCCCATCTTCATTCTTTTTGAGAGCATTTCCTCGCTGAAATCAAATGCTGCACCCAAATCCTCTACATCATAAGGTCTTATATATATCATTTCGGCGCAGGTGATATCGTTTTTATGACCAATGCCCTTGATTGACGAGATATCAACGATAATCATTCTGTTATAGCCGTTTCGGATAAGCATTCCCATGGGAGCGTTATCATAAACGCCGCCGTCAAGATATCGCTCACCCTCAGGACCTATTTTGCTTACGCCTGGCACCTTTGAAGATGCAAGAAGATAGTCAACAAGCTGACCTTCAGGGATTTTATCTATAAAAATTTCAAGAGGAGTAAATTCGGAGAGATGAAATGTTACCATTCCGAATTTGATGCCGGATTTTCTCACTTTTTCCTCATCAATAAACGGGGCGATAAGCTCCTTTGTGGGAGAAGCATCAATTCCGCCGTTTCTGACTATTTCTTTAAATAAAGCAGGGAAATTCTTAAAACTGAAAAGATTTTCGGGATCGGGCAGCTCCTCGGTAATTTTCACGCCCTTATCAACGGAAGCATTGCTCCAGAGATTTCTGGCGCTGTCGAACGAATCTGCCGCTATAAGTGCGCCGTTAATGGAGCCGATTGAAACTCCGACAACAGCAGAAAATCTTATTCCCAGCTCCTTCATAGCCTGCCATGCGCCAAGCTGATAGGCACCCTTTGCACCTCCGCCTGCAAGCACAAGTCCGTATTTTTTCATAACATCACCTCGATGAAGCAATATGTTAATTATATTTTATCATATTTCAGGCTTATTTCAACATACAAAAGCTTGATATTTGCAACCTCAAATCAAAAAATCTGTTGACAATAATTTCTCTACGTTATATCATTTTATTATATTTGTAAAAGAGAGGAACTGCTTATGAAACTTCCTGTTTGCGTTGAAAAAAGAATGGACGAATACTGCTCTGTTATTGAAAAATACAGTCCGAAGCTTGCAAAGCTTTACAGAAACTGCTACCCCAACACTCTCGAAACCGCAACCGAATTCATGCCTGACGGCTCGGTTTTTGTTTTGACAGGAGATATTCCCGCAATGTGGCTGCGTGACTCAACTGCGGAGGTATCTCACTACATCCCCCTTGCAAAGGACAACGAAGAAATAAAAGACATAATCAAAGGTGTTATCAAAAGACAGAGAATGTATATTTCTCTTGAGCCTTACGCCAATGCATATAAAAAAGAGCCGAATGACCATAAGGAATTTGACGATTACCCCGAAAATCATCCCATCGTATGGGAAAGAAAATATGAAATTGATTCGCTCTGCTACCCCGTACGACTTGCATATCTTTACTGGAAGGCAACGGGAGATAACGCCGTATTGGGCGAGGATTTTCTGGAAAGCACAAAAACAACCGTTGATCTCTGGAAAACAGAACAGCACCATTTTGAAAAATCACCCTACCGTTTTTCGAGAAAGAACTGCCCCGAGCAGGATACAATCCATAACAACGGTATGGGAAGTCCCGTTGATTACACGGGCATGACATGGTCGGGCTTCAGACCGAGCGACGATGCATGCAGATACGGCTACCTTGTAGCATCAAATATGTTTGCGGTTGTTGCTCTGGAATATCTTGAAGAAATGCTGAATGCATCATACCCCGAGGAAAAAGAGCTTATTGCAGACTGCATAACCCTCAAAAAGGATATTGAAAAGGGTATTTCGGAATTTGCTGTTGTTGAGCATGAAAAATACGGCAAAATTTATGCCTGCGAGGTAAACGGCAAGGGCGATTATTTCCTTTTTGACGATGCAAACGTGCCGAGCCTTCTTTCCGCACCCTATCTCGGCTTCTGCGCATACGACGATGAAATTTACCTGAACACAAGAAGATTTATTCTGAGCAAGGATAACCCCTATTACTACGAAGGCAAATTCGGGAAAGGCGTGGGAAGCCCTCACACACCCGAGGGTTATATATGGCATATCGCTCTTTCAATGCAGGGTCTTTCAAGCAACAATCCCGAGGAAATCCGTGAGATTCTTCATATGCTTGAAACAACCGACGGAGATACGGGTTATATGCATGAAGGCTTTGATGCAAACGACCCTGACACCTTCACAAGAAGCTGGTTCAGCTGGTCCTGCGCTCTTTTTGCGGAACTTGTTGAAAAAGCGGTTGATAATAAGATAATTTGAAAATAATTAAAGATTTTTTCAAAAAAGGCTTGCAAAAAGCAAAACATTATGGTAGTATAATATGCGTTCGATAAGAGCGCATATTAATATGCTGCTATGGCTCAGGCGGTAGAGCGCATCCTTGGTAAGGATGAGGTCGGCGGTTCAAATCCGCCTAGCAGCTCCAAAAAGACCACGTCGAAAGAAGTGGTCTTTTTATAAATATATGTTTTTCAAACTTTGCTTT
>CAZJOH010000125.1:0-5263 GCA_964547575.1 uncultured Clostridium sp. | reverse complement strand
AGCCGTTGTGCATCCAGTAATTTGCAAAGGGCTTACCCGTAAAGCATTCGCTCTGTGCAATTTCGTTTTCGTGGTGAGGGAAGATAAGGTCCTGACCGCCGCAGTGGATATCAATGCTCTCGCCGAGATATCTGCATACCATTGCGGAGCATTCGATGTGCCAGCCGGGTCTGCCTTTACCCCAAGGGGATTCCCAATAAGGCTCGCCGGGCTTTGCAGATTTCCAGAGAGCAAAATCCATAGGCTCCTTCTTAATATCGCCTACCATGATTCTTGCTCCTGCTTCAAGCTCTTCAAGCGGCTGATGCGAAAGCTTGCCGTATTCATTGAAGGTTTTGGGACTGAAATAAACATCGCCGTCAACCTCGTATGCGTGGCCGTTTTCGATAAGTCCCGAAACGATTTCGATAATCTTATCAATATTTTCTGTTGCCTTGGGATGAATTGTTGCCGGACGGAAATTAAGACCCTTTGCATCCGTCCAGAATTCCTCAATATATTTTTCTGAAACCTCGGTAAAGGTTGAATCTTCTTCGTTTGCTCTCTTTATGATTTTATCATCAATATCGGTAAAATTCTGAACAAAAGTTACATTATAGCCTCTGTATTCAAGATATCTTCTCAGAACGTCAAAAACGCAGATAGGTCTTGCGTTGCCGATATGGATAAAGTTATAAACCGTGGGGCCGCAGGCATAAATTTTTGCCTCGCCCTCTTTTATGGGCTTAAATTCTTCCTTTTCTCTTGTGAGAGTGTTAAAAATCTTCATTTATTTTTCCTCCTGTTTAAGTTGGTTTTTCAGCATATTTATTTCTGTTTCAAGTCTTGCGATTTCTTGGGCAACGGGGTCAGGAACATGAACCTGGTCAAGGTCGTCAACCCTTACACCGTCACGCTTTACAACCCTTGCAGGAACACCGACTGCGGTTGAATTGGGCGGTATATCTGTCAGGACAACGGCACCTGCGGCAATTCTTGAGTTGTCACCAATTTTTAACGGACCCAGAACCTTTGCACCGGCACCTATCATAACATTATTTCCGATAGTCGGATGTCTTTTGCCCGTATCCTTACCCGTACCGCCGAGAGTAACACCCTGATAAATCGTCACATCATCGCCGATAACGGCGGTTTCGCCTATTACAACACCCGTACCGTGGTCAATAAAAAATCTTTTTCCCACCTCAACGGCAGGGTGAATTTCAACACCGGTTTTTTTTGATGCACGTTGCGAAAGCCATCTGGCGGCAAAGTACATTTTTTTCTTATAAAATTTATTGGCAAGCCTGTGAAGCCTTATTGCCTTAAGACCCGGATAAAGGAAAAGAATTTCAAGTACCGAACGAGCGGCAGGGTCTCTGTCTTTAACGCAGGCTATATCCTCTCTGAGCTGATTAAACATAAAATCACTCCTAATATAAAAAACCTCCGCAGTCAACTGACCACGGAGGCGTAATTAACGCGGTTCCACTCCTGTTTATAACTCATTGGTCGGGAGAAAACTCCGAACCGAGCAGCTTTAACGCAGCCATACGCACAGAGATACTTTTATTTCCCCCTGCGTGCCGGCGGGTGCATTTCACCAAATAGCGTATAAGAAGCATTTTCAGCTGCCTGCTTCCTCTCTGATATACCCGTAAACGGTTACTCTCCCGACGATTGCATTTCAATATTTATATCATTATATGTTTTTTATTTTGAAAAGTCAATCACTTTTTTGCCGTCAACAATATATTTTATTCCCGAAACAACGGTTAATACCGCCGTTATCCAGAGAAGGATATTGGAAACGAGCGCAAATTTTTCAAAATCAAGCGTGATAAATTCACCCGCAAACAAACCGAGCATGATAAGGATTGAAAATACCATCTGACTTACTGTTTTGATTTTTCCGAGTATTCCCGCAGGAATAACCACTCCCTGCGCCGAAGATACAAGGCGGAAAGAAGTTACAAGAAACTCTCTTGTAAGGATAATCATTATAACCCATATATCGCAAAGACCCAGCTTCATAAAAGCAAGGAGCGCAGCAGTTGTGAGCATTTTATCTGCCACAGGGTCACAAAGCTTACCGAAAGTTGTTACTATATTATTCTTTCTTGCAATTTTGCCGTCAAGAAAATCGGTTATTGATGCAACGGCAAAAATTATCAGCGCAACAAGATAATGATACTTAAAACCAATAAGCATCGCTGCAAGATATACGGGGGTGAGAATCATTCTGATAACGGTTAATTTATTGGGTAAATTCATTTTCAGCTGTTAATATCCTTTCCTATAAGGTCATAATCATTCATTCCTATAATCTCAACCTCGGCAAATTCGCCGACTTCATAGTGATTATCGGTTGTAAATGAAATCACGCCGTCAATTTCGGGTGCATCCATATATGTTCTGCCGGAGTAGCTGTCACTGTAGCCATCATAATCTTCAACGATAACACGATATTTTTTACCAATTCTTTCATGATTTTTAACGGTTACGATTTCAAGCTGATCCTGCATGATTATCTCGCCTCTGCGAAGCTTTATATCCTCTTCGACCTGATTTTCAAAATCATACGCAGGAGTACCCTCCTGCGGCGAGAACGAGAAGCATCCGAGGCGGTCAAATTCGATTTCGTTGACAAACTCGGCAAGATTTTCAAATTCTTTTTCGCCTTCGCCGGGGAAACCGACAATAAAGGTTGTTCTGATTACGGCATCGGGCATTGCTTCACGGATTTTTGAAATAACAGAACGGATGTGTGCACTGTCGCCCCTTCTGTTCATAGCCTTTAGAATACCGTCATCAGCATGCTGCAATGGAAGGTCGATATAGTGAAGCACCTTAGGCTGACGTGCCATTGTTTCAATGAGTTCATCGGTTATCTTATCGGGATAGCAGTAAAGCATGCGTATCCATTCAATACCGTCGATTTCACAAAGCGCATCAAGCAATTCGGGCAGACGAAGCTTTCCGTAAAGGTCGATACCGTAGCTTGTTGTATCCTGCGCAATAAGTATAAGCTCCTTTGTGCCTGCGGCTGCAAGAGCCCTTGCTTCTTCAACAAGTGTTTCAAATTCCACGCTTCTGAAATCGCCTCTTATTGAAGGAATCGCACAATAAGTACACCGATTTGAGCAACCGTCGGCAATTTTAAGATATGCCCAGTGTTCGGGAGTGGTAAGAAGTCTTTCGCCCACAAGCGGCAATTCCGAATTCGCAGGCATCTCAAAGATTTTTTCGCCTTCAATAACCTTTTTGGCAATATCGGCAATGTTTCCGTTGGCACCGATACCGATAATGGCATCAGTTTCAGGAATTTCTTCGAGAATTTCCTCTTTATAGCGCTGGGCAAGGCAGCCTGTTACGATAATTTTCTTAACAAGCCCTTCTTCCTTAAGCTGCGCCATTTCAAGGATATTCTCAATGGCTTCTTGCTTGGCGGCATCGATAAAACCACATGTATTGATAATTACCGCATCAACACCCTCATAGCAATCCGCAATCTCAAATCCGTTTTTATCAAGCTGTGCAAGCATTCTTTCCGCATCAACCTGGTTTTTGGGGCATCCCAAAGAAATCATTCCGATTTTATACATCGCCAAAATCCTCCGTTTCAATTTCAATCTGCCGAAGCGCACTGTTGATATCAGACCATTTATAGCCGAGCCTTTGCAAAGATGATATCATCTTTTTCATGCCCTTTTCATCCGACAGACAGCGTGAATATTTGGTGTTTATTAAATCTATAATACGCAAAATGGGATTAAAGTCAAGACTTTCGACAATATTATCGGCAATTTCCCTTGAAATTCCTTTGTGATAAAGCTCGTTTTTTACCCCTCTCAGACTCATTCCCTTGCGCTCAACAAGACTTTCGGCAAGACTCCGGGCATAGCGTTCATCGTTAACATAGCCGTAATCCTTAAGACTCTCACACGCTTTTTCCGCATAATCTCTTTTATGACCCTTCTGAACAAGCTTGTTTACAAGCTCTTTTTCGCTGTGATCACGGTAAGAAAGCAGTCTTAATCCTGCTATGAAAGCGCAACGGGAGCCGACGGCTTCATAAAAAGCCGCCAACTCCTCTTCATCTTCAATATTGCTTATACCGTAATACGGACTGCTGAACCAGTATTCGGCATCAACGGTAAACAGATATTCACCATCGCATAAAACATGGATTTTATTCTGTTTGCCTTTGTTTACTGTTATTTTCATATATTATTCGTCATCATCAACAACAATATCAAGCTTTGCTCTTGCGCCGGCTTTTGTTGTGGGTTCCGGAGCGGGAGGTGCAGGCATAGCAGGTCTGGCAGGTTTTTTTACCTTTGCAGCCTCTGCTGCCTCATGCATTGCAGCATTGATTTTTGCTTCAATTTCATCGGCAAGCTCGGGAGAGTTTGTGAAAAGCTCTCTTACATTATCTCTGCCCTGACCCAGACGCATATCGCCGTAGGAGAACCATGCACCGCTCTTCTGAATTACATCATATTTTACGCCGAGATCAACCATCTCGCCTTCCTTGGAGATACCTCTGCCGTAAAGAATATCAAATTCAGCATCCTTGAAGGGAGGTGCAACCTTATTCTTAACAATTTTGCACTTTGTTCTGTTACCTACGATTTCGCTGCCTGCGCCTTTAAGCGACTCAATACGACGAACATCAATTCTCATTGTTGAATAGAACTTAAGCGCTCTGCCGCCGGTTGTTACCTCGGGATTGCCGTAGATAACACCGACCTTTTCACGAAGCTGATTTATGAAAATGATAATTGTGTTTGACTTTGCAACGGCACCTGCGATTTTCCTGAGTGCCTGCGACATAAGCCTTGCATGAGCGCCGACATGGGAATCGCCCATTTCGCCCTCAATTTCAGAACGGGGAACAAGAGCTGCAACGGAGTCGATAACAACAACGTCAAGTGCGCCTGAACGGACAAGTGCTTCTGCAATTTCAAGAGCCTGCTCACCGTTATCGGGCTGTGAAACAAGAAGAGCATCAACATCAACACCGAGATTTGCCGCATATGCAGGATCAAGAGCATGCTCTGCATCAATAAACGCTGCTTCTCCGCCGCCCTTCTGCGCCTGAGCAACTACGGTAAGAGCAAGAGTGGTTTTACCTGATGACTCGGGACCATATATTTCTATAATTCTTCCCTTGGGCAAACCGCCTATACCAGTTGCGGCATCAAGTGCGATTGAGCCTGTGGAAATTGCTTCAACATTCATGCCGTTATTCTGACCGAGGCGCATAATTGTTCCTTTGCCG
>CAZJOH010000124.1:0-5481 GCA_964547575.1 uncultured Clostridium sp. | reverse complement strand
AGGCATATGATACCCATGCAGCAGCGTTGTTGCCGTCCATGGTCTTCATTTTTCTTGCCATAGTCTTTTTCCTCCTAAAAGTTTAAGCCTTATATTTGGTAAATAATAATACACCACTGATTATACTATCACTTTTCTCTCGGTTTGTAAACCCTTTATTTAATCCAAATTAGTGTATTTTTTTGCAAAGATTTTGTATAAACTTGTCAATATCCGAGTGGGTTAAATTAAATTTGCTTGACAAAAGGAATTTTATTTATTAATATAAATATGTAGAACATTTGTTCATTAAAATAAAGGAGGAAATTGAGTAAAGATGTTCTACAAAAAACAAGCCTATGGAACCGTTATGGGCGGCATAGGTACATTCACAAGGAAAACAAAAATATTCGTCATTATCACTAAAAACAAGGATGATAAGTTTGACCCCGTGACTGTTCCGAGTGATAAATGGATAACATGGGATTGCGTTGATGATTTGAAAACTTGTTTAAGGTGTTTGAGCGATAACGGAAAAATCCTTCCGGCAGATACAGAGCTGTATCACATCGGATGCAGATGTGAAAAAAAGACTGTATGGGCGGTACAAGCAGGTGGTGCAACAAAAGACGGACAGAACGGAGCGGACTATTGGCTCAAAAATTACGGTATTTTGCCGGATTATTATATTTCTAAAGAAGAAATAGAGAGCTTGGGGTGGAAGTATAAAGAAAGCCCGTCAAAATATGCGCAGGGAAAAATGATAACATTTGGAGTTTACAACAATTCCAACGGAAAATTACCGCAAAAAGCAGGCAGAGTGTGGTATGAAGCGGATATAAATTATTATTGTGGAAAAAGAAATGCACACAGAATTGTATGGTCAAATGACGGACTGATATTTGTAACCTATGACCATTATGAATCGTTCATGGAAATAATTTGATGAGGAGATTGTTATGGCAAAAGAATTTATCAGAAGAAAGCTTGATTTCAAAGGCTGCAGAGATATACAGGATTTTTATGAAAGAGTAATGGATTCCCTTGACCTTGAAGTGGGTGTCTGCGAAGCGGATTGGGATGTGATTTACGAGTCTGCGTGTAAGGAATCCATTGTGGAATTGGTGGTAATCAAAAACACGGATGACCTGACAAATGAGCTTAAAAATGAGCTTCCTATGGTTTGCGAAGTCCTTGATAAAATAAAAGTATACCGTGAGAGCCATGGAAAAGTTTTTGTTTATGAAGTGTTCGAAGGGGATATGACTCCGTATGAGGACCCATATACAAGAACGCTTGATTTCAAAGGCTGCAGATATGCGATAAATTTCTTTGACCGCATTATCGAGGCGCTTGAGCTCGGAGTAGGCCGCTGCGGACGGAATTGGAGTGCTATAATTGATTTTGCCTGGTCAGAATCTATAGTAGAAAAATTAATAATCAAAAATACCAATGATTTAACCGACGAATTGAAAACAGCTCTTCCGACTTTTTATAAAGTTCTCGATATAATCAAAAAAGATTCTCACGGTTTTTTTAGCTATGAAGTAAAAGATGATTAACATTCAAAACTAATTTGAATCATTGACTTTTTCTTCTTTTGGTGGTATCTTATTGTATATATATCCAATCGGAGGTAAACAGAAATGACCTTGAATTTCGTTCAGCAAATCTTTTTTAAACTTTTTGCATTGATTATGTCGGTTATCTATTCGTTCAACGGCGGCGTTGTTGCTCCGTCAACGGATGACGTAATCAAGGCAGCAAAATCCGATGCAAAGCTTATTTTTGCAACAGTTGCAGACCCGCAGGTTTCAAACTATATGTTTGGCAGATATCAGGCATTTCAGGAGGCTTGCGTTGACCTTCGCAATGCGGACAGACTTGATGCAATCGTAGGCGTCGGCGACCTTGCGGAAAACGGTCTTGCAGAGGAATATCAGCTCGCTTATGATGAGCTTGCTCCCATTGATACACGCTTCATCATGGCAACGGGCAACCACGATATCAGGCTCCGCCTCTACAGCCAGAGCACAAGTCGTATTTATCAGTTTACCGATGCGCTCAACGGTGACGGCTCTTCAATGGCAGACAGCGTTTATGCAGAAGGAAAGCTTGCTTATTCCGAATATGTAAACGGCTATAAGTTCATCGTTATGGGTTCGGATAAAACAGAATTTGAAGAGGCTTATATCAGCCCCGAGCAGCTTGAATGGCTCGATAATGAGCTTGCAACAGAAAAGGGCAAGCCCGTATTCGTTGTTCTTCATCAGCCCCTTAAGCTTACCCATAATCTTCCCACAACATGGGGCAACGGAACAAACAAAAATGCAGGCTCTGTAGGTGAACAGAACGACGATATCAAGGATATCCTTGCAAAGCATGCAAATGACAGCACGGTTATTCTTATCACGGGTCACCTTCATGCAGGATTCAGTCAGTACAGCTATGAGCAGATCGATGGCTTCCATTCCTTCAACGTTCCCTCACTTGCTATCGAAAATAAGGACGGCGAGGAAGGCGGCAACGGCTCGGGTCTTACATACATTGTTGAAGTTTACAAAAACGAAATCCTCTTCAGAGCAAGAAACTGCCGTACAGGCGAATGGCTCACAAAATGGGATACAAAAATTGCACTTTAATATATAACAGAAAGGAAAAGAAAAATGATTAACATCAAAAAACTCATCGCACTTGTTCTCAGCGTTTCGCTTCTTCTCGGCGTTGCAACAGTTTCGGTTTCCGCCGACGAAGCTCTTGCAGAGGACACCACTACAGCTATCGGCGATACAACTCCTTTCCGCATTTCCGTTGCCGTTTACGGCAGAGATGCTGACAAGGGTATCACATGGTACACAAAGACAAACACAACAAGCGTTGTTGAGCTTCTTCCTGCAAATGCAAATGTTGAATATGCAGACGTTGTTGAGTTTGAAGGCAACTATCTTCACAAGGCAACCGTAACAGGTCTTACCGCAGGCGCTGTTTATACTTTCAGAGTAGGTAACGGCACAGAGTTCAGCGAATGGGGCACTTTTGTTACAGATAACGGTGACAGCAAGTTTGATTTCATTGCTGTTGCAGATATTCAGGCAAGCAGCCTTGAAAACTTCCGGAAGGGTGCAGATACCGTTGAGGCTGCATTCAAAACAATGCCCACAGCGGAATTCATGGTAAATCTCGGTGACTTCACAAATGACAGCACCAACGAAGAGTGGGATTACTATGATGAGGCTATGAACGTAATCAACCGCAACACAACAATCGTTCCCGTTGCAGGCAACCACGACGGTCTCGGAGTCTGGCATTGGTTCAACAATATGTTCAACCTCGACACCACAGAAAGCGTTCAGAATCTCAACGGTGTTAACTATTCATTCGATTACGGCAATGCTCACTTTGCCGTTATCAATACAAATGACCTTCTTTCAGTTTCGTTCGCACAGCTTCAGTGGCTTAAGAACGACCTCAACAGCACAGATAAGGACTGGAAAATCGTTTTCATGCACAAGTCACCCTATACACTCGGCAAGGACGGCAAATGGCCTGATGCTCTCTATCTCCAGAGCAGCCTTACAAAGGTTCTTGCACAGTGCGATGTTGACCTTGTAATGAGCGGTCATGACCATCAGTATCTCAGAACAAAGCCCCTCAACAACAACAAGCTTGACGATGAAGGTTCAACCTTCGTTCTTTCAGGTACTGCAGGCACAAAGAGATATGAAGTCCGTTCCTTCCTTGCAAATCACTTCATGAAGACTGACTACATCGCAGCAATGACTATCCAGAAGAACAGCTACGGCAACTACTGGGACGGTGAAGATTGGGATCAGACAAAGCAGACCAACATCGGCGGCTGCTTCAATGCTATTTCAATCGACGGCGGCAAGCTCAGCTTCAAGTCATATATCCTTGCTGACGAGCCCGGTGCAAACGGCGAAGAGATTATCACCGTTATCGATGAATTCACACTTGAAAAGGAAACAGGCAAGAACGAAATCACATTCAGCGGCGACAATACAACAAGCGAAGCTGAATATTACCTTGGCGTTGTTCCCAGCTTCCTCGGCCTTGCAACTTATACATTCGGTGAATGGCTTCCCAAGTTCCTCTTCATGCTTCCCGACCTTCTTAATGTTGTAATCAACGAAGGCACATTCTAAAATACAGTAAAGACGGTTTGCAGATGCAGACCGTCTTTTAATTCGGAATTTGTAATGCATAATCTGTAGGGATTTTCGGAAATTTCTTCACCGATAAAAACGGAAATACGGAAACGTATTATGCCGATATCGGTGATTTCGGTGCCTTGAATTTCTATGAAGAAAGTGAATGCCTGATAATATTGAAAGGTTGGAAGCGAAAGAAGATTTTGCTTTTAATTTATCTTTCAGTTATGTAAATGAAGACGGCGCATCTATTGAGGATGTTACTGCTGTATATGAGCTTACCGACGGAAAGCTTCAGGTTAAGGACGAGCTTTGGACGACAGTGCATTATAGAGAGTCGTTATAAAGGGTAAAAATCGCAGGGGCAATCGGAAGGTTGCCTCTGATTTAAAAAATATCGAAAAAATTCAAAAAAATGCTTGACTTAATCAAAAATATGTGATATATTAGTCAAGCGTTCTACGGAATACAGCGAAAATGCTGGTGTAGCTCAGTTGGTAGAGCAGCTGATTTGTAATCAGCAGGTCGGGGGTTCGAGTCCGTCCACCAGCTCCAATTTAATATGGAAGAGTTCCCGAGCGGCCAAAGGGAGCAGACTGTAAATCTGCCGTCAACGACTTCGGTGGTTCGAATCCACCCTCTTCCACCATTTAGAGTGTTCATTACGGATTCAAGTGATGAACACTCTATTTTTTGTTTAATTTCATAGTTTCATCAATATGTATCGAGCAGGTTTTAGCCTGCTCTTTTTTGTTATGCCGTACTAAGGGCAAAATGCACTCAAAAATGGCTCTGCTGAAAAAATATAAATTTTTCAAAGAAATGAATTTCACTAATATTTCACTATTTTTCATTATGGAATGAGACGGCTTTGACAAAAAGAAACTGCCCCCACAAAAGTGAGAACAGTATAGCAATTACCCGTTTATTTTTGAAATAATATCCTTGCTGTTTTCTTTGGCAAAGGAGCTGAGTGAATACGAACGGATTCGTTCTTTGACAATATTCGGAGTCAAAAAGCCGTTATTCGTCAGCTTGGCACAACGATTTATAATGGTTTTGTTTGTAACATTCAGCACCTTGCTTACATCAATAGGAGCAAATTCAAACATACGCTTTGTAAGCAAGAAAAGTAAAAACTCTTTTTCTCTTGCATTCAGATGAGATAAAGCAGAATCCAATTCACCCTCTATGCCTGACAGTGAAATCTCGCAAACCTTTTTGGAATACAGCTCCATCATCCGCAGGAAATAGTTTATCCATATTTCAGGGTGAGGCGGGTTCTCTCTGCCTGAATAATAAAGAGCAGGCAAACCCATCTGAAGTGAAGCGT
>CAZJOH010000123.1:299-5614 GCA_964547575.1 uncultured Clostridium sp. | reverse complement strand
AGGTTTTTGGGGATATCGAGAATGTTGTCATACAAGGTATCGTTCCACGACAGTCCGGCAACTTCACGCAGAACTTTGTATTTAAGATATTGAACTTTTGTATCAAACTTTCTCATAGTCTACTCCTTAAAAATAACTCACTTTAATGCGTTTACCCATCTTTCTGAGACAAGCCGAAAGCTCCTCAACAAGATTCATTTTTATGCTGAAATTAATGGGCAGGTCGGGATTCTGGTGAGCAGGGTTGATTGCTCTGCCTACATAGAAATTTATATCAGTTGCTTCCTCAAAAAGCAAGCGGGAAATTAATGAAGCACCGTCACGCTTCAGGCTCCAATGCTCATAATGCTCGTTTTCGCCGAGATAATCTTTGGCATATTCAAGCACCTTGTTGACGGTTATGACACCTTCCGTTACAAGGTCAACACCTTCTATTTCCGCTATCGGAGGAACATCTGCCTTTTCAAAATTAAGGCTTGCTTTTATAGGCTTATTAAGATATTTTGCGGCAATTGAAGAGGTTGTGCCGCCGCAGATGATATGCTTGCCCTCCTTTGAGAAGAAGAGCGACATCATTCGATTTGCATCGTCTCTGTTTGACGGAGGTCCGAAAAGAATATTCATCGGCTCACGCTTTCTGATTCGTACAACGCATGCCGTTGCATCGTCACCGGGCTTTCCGCCGTAAAGCTTATAACACTCGTCAACAAGAATTGTTGAAAGTGTTTTTGCAGTATATCCGACAGGGGCAAGAGTTTCCATGAATGAAATAATATCTTCTCTTTTCCAGCCGAAATTATATGACATGCCTATACCTGCATGCGGACAGCCGTCACTCATAGCAACAAAAATATCGTTTTCACGAAGCTTTATGATGCTCTTGAAAATCTTTTTGCCGCCAATATTCATTTCGGTTTTCGGATAATCGTAATTCTGCTCATTGCGGATAACGATTACCTGCGGATTATCATACTGAATTACTTCGGCAACATCGTTATTTTTCAGATGAATAATCGTAAAGGTTGAATATGCAACGCCTCTGACGGAGCATACAGGCAGAGTTGCGGCAATTGTTGATACACATTCCTCAATGGGAAGGCCCTCTGCCATCATAGTTGAAATTATCTTTGATGTCAAGGTCGAGAGAATGCTCGCTTTTACTCCGCTTCCGAGACCGTCGGCAAGAACAATAACCGTTGAATTTTCGTCCTGTTCAACAACGTCAACATGGTCGCCGCAAAGCTCTTCGCCGTAGTGATTAATGCTTTTATAGCCGATATCTGCACATAAATCATTCATCGGTAATCGACTCCTTCAGCTTTGCAAGTGCAATTTTTGTTTCGGCGGCGGTTTCACCGAGGAGGGATGCGATTTCCTGAACAATACGCATCTGCTTTTCAACAACTTTATCGGCAACCTCAACGGTCTGACGGCTGATATTTTCCTTCTTTTCACGCTCTGCCTCTTCATCTGTAACATCACGCATAATGCCGATAAGAAGATGAGAATCACGGTCATAAACAACCGTCTGTTCAACATATCTCTTATATTCAGCAAGGTAAACACGCTGGTCACGGACGTCTCTGCCTGTTGAGAGAACGGACATAAACACGCTCGGGTCAAGAATTCTGATAACCTGGTCACCGAGAACATCGGATGCGGAACGTATATTCATAATCTTCCTTGCGGCGGTATTAATCTGCTGAACTTCGAGCTGTTCGTTGAGAACAATAAGACCGTTTGGGGTATTCTTAACGATTGTGTCCGAAAAACTTTCTGCTTTATCCTTAAGATAAGGCAGGCACATCGAAAATTCAGCCTTGCCCTGCGAAATTGCAATCGCCTTTTCACGGCAGGTATTATATCCGCATGAGCCGCAGTTAAGCTCATCGGCAGGCTTGAATTTACCCATCTGACGGAGAATGTTGTTTATTTCCGTTTCCGAAGGCAGAGGAAGCTTTCTTTCAATATAGCTGAAATTCTTTTTAAGTTCGATCGCTTTGGGCTGATCAACCTCAAAATCTCTTTTGCCTGCATAGTTGGCAACTTCAATATAGTCCTTGATGTTTGAGGTGTGGTGGTATTTTTCGATAACGGGACCGCCGACACAACTGCCTACACAAGCTGACATTTCAATAAAGCACTTGTGAATTTTGCCTTTTTCGATATCTTTAAGCACGGCAATGCAATTTTCAACACCGTCAATGGCAACATATGTATAGTCGCTCACCTCGGTCATTGTTTTTAGTACACCGCCCGTTGTGGGGAAGAATCTTGCACGGCTGAATTCATCTTTGTCAGGAACAGCTTCAAGCTCAATGTTTTCTTCCTTTAACCATTCGGTAAGCTCTTCAAAAGTAAGAACGGCATCTGCAATTCCTTCATAATATTCAGCTTCATCCTTTTTTGCAACGCAAGGACCGACAAAAACGGTTTTTGCATTGGGGATACGCTTTTTTATATCCTGACAATGAGCCTGCATAGGCGACATAACATCGGCAAGATAGCCGAGCGCCGCAGGATAATGCTTCTGAATGAGAAGATTAATTGAATGACAGCAGGAGGAAATTATAACATCTCTGTCCTCCTCAGCAAGCATTCTTTCGTATTCATTCTTTACAATGGTTGCACCGATTGCAGTTTCTTCAACATCAAAAAATCCGAGCTTTTGAAGTGCGGAACGCATTGCATTGATACCTGCACCGTCATAGTTTGCAATAAACGAGGGTGCAAGGCTGACCACAACGGGGTCACCGCTCTGAATAAGAACCTTTACTTTTTCAACTTCATTAACAATTTCTTTTGCATTCTGAGGGCAGACAACAAAGCACTGACCGCAGAGAATACACTCATTGCCTATAATATGCGCCTGATTGCCCGAAAAGCGGATGGCTTTAACCGGGCAATGGCGGATACATTTATAACAGTTTTTGCAGTTTGATTTTTTAAGGGTCAGACAATTCATATTCTGTTACTTCCTTTCAACTGCGTTTAATATGTTTTCATTAAAAAATTCTTTGAAATTTTCTTTTGTTATGCCGACGTGAACATCATCATTAACCTGAATTGTTACACCAACACGATTACACTTGCCGATGCAAAAGCTTCCGGCAAGTGTAACCTCGTCTTCAAGATGATATTCTTCAACGGCTTTCTGAAGGAGCTCGACAATTTCCGGTGAGCCCTTCAGGTGGCATGAACTGCCGACGCAAACCTGAACAATCACCATAAATTACACCTTCGCAATAACTTCTTTTGAGAAGAATTCGTCTACTGTTTCGGGAGTTACCGAGAAGAAATTATCGTCAACGGTAACGCATACGCCCTGCTGGCATTTTCCCATGCAGAAAGTGCCGCCAAGCTCAACCTTATCGCCGAGATTATTTTCGCCGATGAGGTACTGAAGCTGTTCAACTACCTGTCTTGAACCCTTTATGTGGCATGATGAGCCGATACATACTGTAATTTTCATAACATTTATCTCCCTGTTCTTTATTATTCGTAGTCAACAACGTTTGCCCATGAAAGAAGGAATTCTCTTTCCTTTTCATTACCCTTAACCGACTGTGAAGCAGCAACAATAGGCATCCACTTCTGAACATAGTGCATAGCTGTGTTGCTCTTTTTGCAGAAGAGTTCAAGATATTCCTTTGCGCCTGCGATATCGCCGCTGAGCCAGAAAAGAAGGTAGGTTCTTGCGGCATCGGCTGATGCGTTACCCTGAGTTGCATGTGACCAGTCAAGGATATATGCAGTGCCGTCTTCAGTGATGATGATGTTTGAGGGGTTAAAGTCGCCGTGGCAGACTTTATTGTGCTTGGGCATACCCTCAAGACGTGTATGAAGGTCGTACTTTGTTGTTGCTTCAAGCTCTGACTGAGCAATTTTTCTGTTCATCTTATCCTTGAGCTTATTGAGAAGAGGGCTTGTTTTTGACTGAACTTCAAGCTGAAGGTCAACAAGGAGTTCAAGGTATTCGCTCTTCTTATCTTCGTCCTCTGCCATAAGCTGAGCGAGAGTTTTGCCCTTGATGTATTCGGACACAATTGCCCATTTGCCGTCAATCATTGTTACTTCGAGAACTTTGGGAATATTAAGACCTGTTTCTTCAATTCTTGCCTGATTAAGAGCTTCGTTGAGAACATCAGCCTTTGAATAATCGGAATTGAAAACCTTAACGCAAACATCGCCGTCACGGTAAATGGTTTTGTTATTTCTTACTGCTATTACTCTGTCAAGTTTCATTGTATTTTCCTCCTCTTATGCCTTTTTACCCTTGCGGTAAGCTGATTTTACTTTGTCATCTGCGAAAACCTTGATGTCATCTGCTGTGGGCATTGCCTTTTCAACAAAGTGCTTGCCGTAATAAGCATTGAGATACATCTGCTTGAGTTCGCTCATAAGGGGATATCTGGGGTTAGCACCTGTGCACTGGTCATCAAATGCCTGCTCAACCATTTCATCAAGACGGTCAAGGAAATCCTTTTCGTCAATGCCGTAATCCTTGATTGTTTCTTTGATGCCGACAGTCTTTTTAAGGTCGTTGATAGCCTTGATAAGGTTTTCAAGCTTTTCATTATTATTCTTGCCCCCGAGGCCGAGATAATCAGCGATTTCTGCATAGCGTGCAAGAGTGTGAGGATGGTCATACTGTGAGAATGTACCCATCTTTGCGGGAGCTTCGGAAGCATTGAAACGGAGAACTTCTTCAATCATAAGTGCATTTGCAATGCCGTGGGGAAGATGGTGGAAAGCACCGAGCTTGTGAGCCATTGAGTGGCAGATACCGAGGAATGCGTTTGCAAATGCCATACCTGCCATTGTTGCGGCATTAGCCATCTTTTCTCTTGCTTCAATGTCTGTCTGACCGTTTTCGTATGCTCTGGGAAGATATGTGAAGATATTCTTGAGTGCCTGAAGTGCAAGACCGTCTGTGTAATCGGTTGCAAGCATTGCGGCATAAGCTTCAACTGCGTGTGTTACTGCATCAATGCCTGATGCAGCGGTAAGTCCCTTGGGAGCTGACATGTGGAAATCTGTATCGATAATTGCCATGTTGGGAAGAAGCTCGTAGTCAGCAAGAGGATACTTAACACCTGTTGATTCATCTGTGATAACTGCGAAGGGGGTAACCTCCGAACCCGTGCCTGCAGATGTGGGAACAGCGATAAAATATGCCTTTTCGCCCATCTTGGGGAAGGTATAAACTCTCTTACGGATATCAATGAATCTCATTGCCATATCCATAAAGTCTGCCTCGGGATGCTCGTAGAGCACCCACATAATTTTTGCCGCGTCCATAGCGGAGCCGCCGC
>CAZJOH010000123.1:0-289 GCA_964547575.1 uncultured Clostridium sp. | reverse complement strand
AGCACCGTTCTTTGCGTTGAGGAGAGTGGGGTCAGGCTGAACATCAAAGAAGGTTGTGTGTGCAATGCCCATTTCGTCAAGCTTATCTGTGATAGGCTTTGTGTAGCCGTTTTCATAGAGGAATGTATCTGTTACGATGAACGCTCTCTTTTTGCCCATAACATTTTTGAGCTCGTCGAGTGCAACGGGAAGACAGCCTTTCTTGATATATACCTTTTCAGGTGCACGGAACCAAAGCATATTTTCCCTTCTTTCTGCAACAGTCTTGATATTGATAAGGTGTTTTACA
>CAZJOH010000122.1:0-5618 GCA_964547575.1 uncultured Clostridium sp. | reverse complement strand
TCTCCGGCTCCTTCCTTGCCCCCTATGTTCTTGCTCTTTACTGGAAAAAGCTTAATGCAAAGGGTGCATGGGCAGGTATTCTCGGCGGATTTGCTATTGCAATTGTTCCCGCAGCCGCTAAAATCCTGACAAGCTTCTCCGCAAACGAAACTCTTGTTTGGCTTGCAGGTAAGGGCCCCGTTTTCGCATGCATAGCAATGGTTGCTTCTATCATTCTTTGCCTCGCTGTCAGTGCAGCAACCAAAGATTCCAACGAAAAGGAAACTGAATTCTTCTACGCCGGCACAATTGCTGCCGAATAAAATCAATTAAATAATATATCTGTAAACGGATCGCCCTTGTGCTTTCCGTTTACAGTTGTTTTATAAAATAATGAAAAGGAATGACAATATGCCTATAACCGAATTTCTTGAAAGAAATGCAACACTCTACAAGGATGACGTCAGTCTCGTAGAGATAAATCCTGAATTGCAGGAAAAGAGCCGTGTTACATGGAGAGAATATTCTCTTATTGAGCAAGGCGCAAAAACAACCGGCAGAAGCGAAATCACATGGGAGGATTTTAATAAGCGAGCAAACCGTTTTGCTAACTTCCTGCTCTCAAGAGGTATAAAAAAGGGCGACAGAGTTGCAATTCTTCTTATGAACTGCATCGAATATCTCCCTATTTATTTCGGAATATTAAAAACAGGTGCACTCGCAGTGCCTCTTAATTACCGTTATACAGCTGATGAAATCAAATACTGCCTTAAGCTTTCGGACAGCGATGCAATAGTTTTCGGTCCTGAATTTACCGGCAGAATGGAGCAGATTTGTGACAGAATCCCTGCCGTACATCTTAAGCTTTACCTTGGTGAGGACTGCCCCACATTTGCAGAAAGCTACAACAAACTTGTTACATACTGCACATCAAAGAATCCGGGAATCGAGCTTTCAGATGATGACGAAGCAGCAGTTTACTTCTCATCGGGTACAACAGGCTTCCCGAAGGCTATTCTTCACGCTCACAAAGCACTTGTTCATTCCTGCAAGGTTGAACAGAATCACCATTCACAGGCCAAAGACGATGTTTTCCTCTGCATCCCGCCGCTCTATCATACCGGCGCAAAAATGCACTGGTTCGGAAGCCTTCTTTCGGGCAGCAAGGCGGTTCTTCTTAAGGGTGCAAAGCCCGAATGGATTATCAAGGCTGTTTCCGAAGAAAAGTGTTCTATCGTATGGCTTCTTGTGCCTTGGGCTCAAGATATTCTTGATGCAATAGACAGAGGTGATATTGAGCTTGACCGCTATAATCTTTCACAGTGGAGACTTATGCACATCGGTGCACAGCCCGTACCGCCCAGTCTTATTAAAAGATGGCTCAAGGTATTTCCCCGCCACAAGTATGATACAAACTACGGTCTGAGCGAATCAATAGGCCCCGGCTGCGTACATCTCGGAGTTGAAAATGTTCACAAGGTAGGTGCAATCGGCAAGGCAGGCTACGGCTGGGAAACAAAGATTGTTGACGAAAAAGGCGAAACTGTTACAAAGGGAGAAGTCGGAGAGCTTGCAGTTAAAGGCGACGGCGTTATGCTTTGCTATTATAATGATGAAAAATCAACCAACGAAGTTCTTCACGGCGAATGGCTCTTTACGGGCGATATGGCTCAGGAAGATGAAGACGGCTTCATTTATCTCGTTGACCGTAAGAAGGATGTTATTATCTCGGGTGGCGAAAACCTTTACCCCGTTCAGATTGAAGATTTCCTTCGCAAGCACGATGCAATCAAGGATGTTGCGGTTATCGGTCTTCCCGATGCAAGACTCGGCGAAATTGCAGCTGCTATAATTGAGATAAAAGAAGGCTGCAAGGCAGACGAAGAAGATATCAATGATTTCTGCCGTGACCTTCCCCGTTATAAGCGTCCGCACAAGATTATTTTTGCCGAAGTACCCAGAAATCCCACAGGCAAAATCGAAAAGCCCAAGCTTCGCAAGATTTACTGCGGCGAAAGCCTTGTTGCAACTCAGGTTGAAATGAAACTGGATAAATAAGGTGTAAGAAATGTTTTTTGACGATTTCCGGATAAACCATACTATTGAAATTCCTTCTGCTTGTATCGATAAAAACGATATGCTTGAATTCGGGCTTAAGTATGATAACATACCGCTCCATACCGATGAAGCCTATGCGGCAAAAACACATTTCGGTAAACTGATTGCTCCCGGAGTAATGTCTTTTATGACAGTTTGGGCAAATTTTCTGAAAAATGATATTTTTGCAGAAGAATTAATAGCAGGTAAATCCACCAAAATTGAATGGTTCAAGCCTGTTTTTGCAGACGATGTGCTTACCGGTAAAGCGGTCATAACCAACCTTACAAAGCGCAGTGAAAAAAACGGTATTGTTGAAATAACATTTCATGTATATAATCAGCATGACGAGCTCGTTCTTACGGATATAACCGAGGTCATCGTTAAGTGCAGAAAAAAGCAATAATAACAAAGCAAGGGCTGCCTCACTTTTAGTAAGGCAGCCCTTGCTTTATCATAATTTAATCTTTAAGTTCAGCAATTCTGCTGTTGACAGTTCTTTGATCAACCCAGAATACAACAATAAGCTCAACCAGAGCACCAAGCATATGCCATGTTGAATGACCTTGGAAGTTACCGAGAGCAAAATCTGCAATAACATTATCACCCCAGATTGCAGTGATTATTGCAGCAACAAGCATAACCGAAACTGCAAGAATAAGAAGTGCACGCTCATTTCCTGTCATCTTTTTAAAGTTATCAATAAGAAGATAAAGAATGGGAAGAACCGTAATTACGCATCCGACCTCAGCAATTGACATTCCGCCGGTCTTACCGTCCATAGGAGCACCGCCGCCGCCAAAGTAGAGAGGACGATCATGAATAACGAAAACTTCATATGTAAGAATACCAATTACCAAAATCATAAATGCTGTAACAGCTATTATGAAAGCGTTACGTTTTTTCAGCGATTCTTTGGTTTGATAAAACTCCATAGCAAAGCTACACACTCCACACCATGCAACCAGTTCGGTTAATGACATATCCACATAGCTTGCCAGAAGTTTTGTAGTTAATACACCCGGTTCAAAAAGACCATAGTTAGCCGTATGCATACCTACAGATGTAACGGACATAATCATGTAAAGTGCAAGAAACATATACCAATACCATTTTTTATTCTTTTTGATAATAAGAATAATTATACCGATAATTCCTGCATATGTATATGCCCAGTTTGTTTGAACATCCGAATATTGAGCACAAAATTCGGCAAGTGATGTACCCAATCCTTCAATCGGAAAAATATCCTTGAAGGAAAGCCAGTCAATAAAATCAAGTTTTAGTAACAAATGCATTCAATCCACTCCTTTTGCTTTTTTCTAAAATTATACTTTATTCAACAGCAACGCATAAGTCTTAAATGCAATAATATCACGTACATTCGTCACGTACATTCGGACATTTTTCTCTTTGTCATACACACATTTCAAGGATTTTTAACGAAGCCGTGGCGGAAAGATACCTTTCAAAACCTTATGGCTTGCTGTTAAATAAAGTATATATTTATTAACGCTTTTTGTCAAGTTTTTTAAAAAATTTTGTATTTTATTTAATAATTTGGTTATTTTATTGAATTTTCCTCTTGTAATTCATATACAAAAAAATTATAATAAAGTTTATAATTATAGTTTTAGGAGGAAATCACTTGAAGCTTCTTTTAGGAAACGAAGCGGTAGCAAGAGGTCTTTACGAAGCAGGCTGCCGTGTTGTATCAAGCTATCCCGGAACTCCCAGCACAGAAGTTACGGAATTTGCTGCAAAATATGATGAAATATTCTCGGAATGGGCTCCCAACGAAAAGGTTGCCGCCGAGGTTGCATTCGGTGCCGCAGTTGCAGGTGCACGTTCATTCTGTGCGATGAAGCATGTTGGTCTTAACGTTGCAGCAGACCCTCTTTTCACCGCATCTTACACAGGCGTTAACGCAGGCATGGTTATCCTTGTTGCGGATGACCCCGGTATGCACTCCTCTCAGAATGAGCAGGATTCAAGACATTATGCCATGGGTTCAAAAACAATGATGCTTGAGCCTTCAGATTCGGCAGAGTGCCTTGACTATACAAAACGTGCATTCGAGCTTTCCGAAAAATTCGATACTCCCGTTATTTTAAGACTTACCACAAGAGTTGCACACTCCAGAAGCGTTGCAGAGCTTTCTGAAAGAGTTGATAACGGTCTTAAGGAATACACAAAAAACCCCCAGAAATATGTTATGGTTCCCGCAAATGCAAAGGTGAAGCACGTTGTTGTTGAGCAGCGCATTCTTGACCAGACTGCTTACTGCGAAGAAGGTGCAGAGGGTCTTAACACTGTTGAATATAACAGCAAGAAAATCGGCGTTATTGCTTCGGGCATCTGCTATCAGTATGCAAAAGAGGCTCTCGGCGAAAACGCTTCATATCTTAAGCTCGGCTGCGTATATCCCCTTCCCGTTGAAATGTTCAAGAAGTTTGCGGCTGAATGCGAAAAGGTATATGTTCTCGAAGAGCTTGACGATTATATTGAAACACATTGCCGCAAGAACGGCATTGAGGTTATCGGCAAGGAAGCCTTCACTCTTCAGGGCGAATATTCACAAAGCATGATTGCAAAGGTGATTCTCGGCAAAGAAAACAAAGCTCTTAAGTCTGATGTAAATATCGTTCCCAGACCTCCCGTTCTTTGCGCAGGCTGTCCCCACAGAGGACTTTTCTACGCTCTTAAGCAGCTCAATGTTACCGTTAGCGGCGATATCGGCTGCTATACCCTCGGCTTTGCACAGCCTCTCGGCATGATTGATACCGTTCTTTGCATGGGTGCTTCGGTTTCGGCTCTTCACGGCAGAAACCTTGCAAATCCCGAAAATGCAAAGAAGAGCGTTGCCGTAATCGGCGATTCAACCTTCATCCATTCGGGTGTTACGGGTCTTATCAACATAGCTTACAACGCAACAAATTCCGTTGTAATTATTCTTGATAACTCAATTACCGGCATGACGGGTCATCAGCAGAATCCCACAACGGGCAAAAACATCAAGGGTGAGCCTGCAAACGCAGTAAGTCTTGAGGCTCTTGCAAAGGCTGTAGGAATTCAGAATGTAATTGTTGTTGACCCCTATAATCTCTCTGAAACAAAAGAAGGCATCAAGAATGCCCTTGAAGCTGACGGCCCTGCAGTTGTTATTTCAAGACGTCCCTGCGCTCTTCTTAAAACAGTTAAACATAATCCGCCCCTTAAGGTTAACCTTGATAAGTGCAAGTCCTGCAAAATGTGCATGAAGATCGGCTGCCCCGCCATCAGCATGAAGGACGGCAAGGCACAGATTGACTTTACGCAGTGCCTCGGCTGCAACGTATGCAGTCAGCTCTGCAAATTCGGCGCTATTGAATAGAGTGACGGGAGCAATCCGAACTATGCCTGAAAGCGGTTCTTTTCAACGCTTTTCGGCATTTCGGGATTGAAAGGCGTCAGCCTTCCTGCTCCCTCAATCGCCAAAAATCATTTGAAAATCTTTCGCTTTCAGGTCAAAGATTTTTTATCGTGAGGATTTTTGGCTTATC
>CAZJOH010000121.1:0-5700 GCA_964547575.1 uncultured Clostridium sp. | reverse complement strand
TAATTGGTTTCGTGACTGACACCAATGCCGTGATATCCACACTTCAAAATTATGAGATTCCAGAAATAGAAGTTGACTACTATATCTAACATGAAAGGAAATTTATCATGAATATTTTTTCAACAAACAAAAAGACCATCAAGGCTAATGGAAACGGCTTTGTTATGCCGAATTACAAAGGCGATAATTCCGTAACATTTTTCGCAGTCCTTCCCAAGTCCGCCGTAGTTGACCGTATTAAGGTTGACGGGGTTTTTCTTGAAGATGTCACAACAAAGAAAATTCGATATAATCACGGCATCACAGAAAAGCTTGCCGAAGAAGAATACAAAGCGGTAGCAACTGTGGAGTTTGAGGATTATGACCTTGAACTTTACGATAAGCTTGCAAATTATACCGAAACAGAGTTCGAGGTTTATTATCACCTTGAAGCGGTAATCGAAGAATAAGGCGGTGTTTCCGATGGATTCAAATATTATAGTGGCAGCTCTTGGTTTGCTTGGAACATTTACGGGGTCGTTGTGTGGTGTTCTTGGCGGTCAAAAGCTTAATGACTTTCGTTTAAAAAAACTTGAAGAAAAGCAGACCGAGCAGGATAACCATATTGTTGACACCGATAATAAGGTTATTGATTTGCAGATTACGGTTAAAGCAGTAGAACAGAGGGTTGATGCTCACGATGATGCAATTGACGAACTTAAAAAAGAGCAAAAGCACCTTGCACAGTATCATATGAAAAAGGATTGATTGTATGAAACTTACAAAAGAACAGTTAAAAGACATTCTCGCAAGAGCAGGAAAAACCTTTGCACAGGCATTTGTTTCTGCAATATCCGTTGACAGCATCTTTGGTGTTACCGACCTTGACACACTTAAACGAATTGGCTTGTCAATGCTTATTGCAGGTGTTGCCGCAGGTGTTTCGGCTATTTGGAACATGGTTCAGAATTGGCTTTATTGCAAAATTGATGAGATAATGCCAACGGCAGACGAAATCACAGAATCTATTGTGGAAGGAATGGGTGATTATGAGTAAAACAAACACGGGTCTTGTGACATACGCAAAAGCACAATTAGGCAAACCTTATTGGTATGGCACTTTCGGTAATACCGCAACAGAAAGTTTGCTTAACGCAAAAAAATCTCAATATCCGTCACATTATCAATCTGAAAGAATATCAAAATATAAGTCACAGCTTGGTCAGCGAGTGCATGATTGTGTAGGTCTTATCAAGGGTTATCTTTGGAGTGAATCCGCAACTGCAACACCGAAATATAATTCTTCGCAGGATGTTTCTGCAAACGGTATGCTTAATAAGTGTAGTGAAAAGGGCAAGATTGCAACGCTCCCCGAAATCCCCGGTGTGCTTGTTTTTATGACGGGTCACGTAGGTGTGTACATCGGTAATGGCAAGGTCATCGAAGCAAGAGGCTTTAATTATGGTGTTGTAGAAACAAACCTTAAGGACAGAGCATGGACTTCATGGGGTAAATGCCCGTGGATAACATACTCAAGCGATGAAAAAAGCGTAGAATATTATGCTGCTTGCGATTCTAAAGAAACATCTATTGTTGATGCTTTAAAAAATGCAGGTGCTAATACCGGTATTCTCAACAGAAGAAAAATCGCAACAGCCAACGGCATTAATAATTATGTAGGCACAGCAAAGCAGAACATACAGCTTCTCAATCTCATGAAAAAAGGCAAACTTATAAAGCCTTAAGGAGGTACATATGCAGATAATCTCTACAGTAATTCTCAACCTCATCGGTCTCGCAATTCTTTTCGAGGAATTTATATATAATATCCTTTGATACGGAATTCTTAAAAGAATATAACTAATTAAAAGTAAACGGGCAGGAACGATCCTGCCCGTTTTTTGCGTTTTATCTGACTTGCATCTGACTTGCATAATCGGTTTTTTGCAAAAATTATATCCAAATAACCAAAATAAACAAGATTTTTTAGTGGTAAGCAAAAAGCCCCAAAACGCTTGATATATAAGCGTTTCAAGGCTCTTACATAATGGCCCGCCCGAAGGGATTCGAACCCCCGTTCTTCAGAATCGGAATCTGCTGCGTTATCCAGCTGCGCCACGGGCGGATATATCATTTTTCAGGCTTCTCCTTGAGGAGAAGCTGTCACGGAGTGACTGATGAGGTGGTTGCGTAAGCATCAACAATTATTGTTTTTCACCTCATCCACCGCAAGCGGTCCCCCTTCCCCTCAAGGGGAAGGCAGGAGCGCAAAAATCACTTAATCTTCTCAATAACCTCGCCTGATGTGGGTTTGGTTTTATCGATGAATTCCTGAACGGCTTCTGCAGAGGGCATTGCTGCCGAGCAGCTGTGAGCGGAAACGAGCATTGAAGCGGATGCTGTTGCAAATTCAAGCGCATCGGGAACACTCTTTCCGTTAAGGAGAGAATAAATGAAAGCTGACGCATAGCCGTCGCCGCCGCCGAAGCCCTTGAGCATCTTTACGGGGAAAGGCTTTACTTTATAAGCCGAACCATCGTCAAGATAAGCAACAGAGCCTTCCTTGCCGTGCTTGATGATAACTATCTTGTTGCCGTAGGAGAACCAGCGTGCAGCAGATTCTTCATCGGTTGCGCATACGCCTTCAACAGCTTCGGTAAGGTCAAATTCCTCTCTTGAACCAAGAACAATATCGCTGTTCTTTGCGGCAATTGAATAATAAAGCGAAATTTCGTCCTTGTTCTTCCATGTATAGCTTCTGTAGTCGATATCGAAAATTACAACTACGCCGTTTTTCTTTGCAAGGAAAAGAGTTTTAAGAGCGGCTTCTCTCGAGGGACTTGCACAAAGAGCAGTGCCCGAAATAACAACTGCCTTTGCTTGCTTGATATATTCCTCGTCAACATCATCAACACATACCTGCAAATCAGCAACGCCTTCACGGTACATAAGAATGCTGCTCTGTGTGGGGCTGAGAATTTCTGTAAATGTAAGACCGAGATTTTCGCCGTTTTCGCATCTGAAAACATGGGAAACATCAATGCCGTCATTCTTAAAATAGTTTTCTACATAGTCGCCGAACTGGTCATCGGATACTCTTGCGATAAAGCCGCACTTTGCACCGAGTCTCGCAAGACCGACTGCAATATTTGCAGGCGAACCGCCGACATACTTATTGAAATTGCTGCTCTCAGAGAGAGGCATATTCATATCGGTGGGGTTAAAATCAATAGCGATTCTGCCGATGGGGATTACGTCAAGGGGTTTTGATTTGTCAAAATTAATATAGCTCATTTCTTTCATCCTTTCATGGAACATCCGAATATTTCTATATGCTTCATTGCGTTTTTGTATGCGCCGTCAACCTCTGCGGTCTGCAAATCGTAATAGCCTTTTATACTGCCGCTTTCATAAGCGGCTCTGACAGAACTTTCAACACTGTCAAAGGTTGCGGTTGCAATATTAATTTTATTTATACCAAGTTTTATGCACTTTTTAAAGTCCTCGGGAAGAATACCCGTGCCGCCGTGAAGAACAAGAGGTACTTTAACGAGCTTTGCCGTTTCCTCAAGGATATCAAAACGAAGCTTCGGCACCTGCTTATAGTTACCATGGGCATTTCCTATGGCAACGGCAAGTGCATCAACATTTGTTTTTTCGTAAAATTCAAGAGCCTGAACGGGTGATGTGCAGTTAATTGCGATATCCTCGCTTCCGTCCTCGCTTCCGCCTACGCAGCCGATTTCACCCTCGCAGTCCGCACCGTATTGAGCGGCAAGCTTTTTGGTTTCGGCGGTTATTCTTGCATTTTCCTCAAACGGAAGATGCGAGCCGTCAAGCATAACGCTTGTAAATCCTATCTCAAGAGCCTGCTTTATTTTTTCGGTGGTTTTGCCGTGGTCAAAATGAACCGCTACGGGCATACTGCAATTTTTTGCGGCTGCCACCATGAGAGGTCCGATAATTTCAAGCGGCGAATGGTTAAGCCTGACCTCCGCTATCTGAAGAATTGCGGGGCTTTTGGTTTCTTCAACCGCTTTAAGCACTCCGAGCACCATTTCCATATTGGAAATGCTGAAGCTGCCGACAGCGTATCCGCCTTCCCTCGCTTTGTTAAGCAGAGGACTCATATTCACAAGAGGCATTATTTCTCCCCCTTTTCTGTTTTATCATAATATATAACCGAGCATATTGCGCTCGTCAAAGGCAATGTAAGAAGCATGCCCATGCTGCCGGCAAGAGCCTGGAGAATTTCGGCAATGATAAGCTCTCTGTTGATAACCTGCTCAATGCTTGCGTTATATGCAACAAGCAAAAGAACACTAGTCAACGAGCTGCCTATATAGGCAAGCACAAGAGTATTTGCCATCGTACCCATCATATCCCTGCCGATGGTAAAGCCCGACTTCATAAGTGCTTTCGGCTTTATTGACGGAGATTTGATGCGAAGCTCATAAAGAGATGATGAAATCGACATTGAAACGTCCATTACCGCACCGACAGCACCGACTATAATCATTGCAAAAATAATTGCTTTAAGGTTTATCGGATCATCGGGATAAAGCTGAACGAGGTAAATTGATTCTTCCTCAATAAGACCCGTCATATTCAGGAATATATCCATGAGAAGCGTTATTAAACCGGAGCACATAACGCCGCTTATACAGCCTATGCCCGCACACAGAGCTTTGACGTTAAAGCCGCTGATTAAGCAAAGGGTCATAACCGTTATGAATATGCAAACCAAAATTGACCAGAGATAAATATTATGGCCGTTAAGAATTGCAGGAATAAGCACAACAAATACGGAAAGGCAGGTAAAGACGAGCGATACTACGGTTTTGAGGCCCTGCATTTTTGCAAAAACAACAACCAGCACGCAAAAAATCACAAGCAGCCACAAAAGCGGAGTTATCCTCACAAAATCGCCGAAATAATAATAACTCTCACCGTTCTGAACATAGCCCTCAATCAGCACCTTGTCATTTTCCTCAACCTGACGGGGGCTGAACGCATAGGATTTATCTATTTCCTGAACCGCCTCAACCGTTTTGCCTCTCAAATCGGTATTGAGCGCCTGCGCTTTGAATTTTACGGTTATAAACTCGCTTTCGCCGCTGACATTCTGGATGTCAACATCGGTAACACGGATAACACGGGCTTTGATTATTTCGCCCTCAAGGCTGCCCTTGAAAATTGTTCCGTCGCCGACTATATACATATATGAAAAGAGAATAAGCAACACAGAAACAAAAACGGTTATCACCTGAAAAGCCGTCTGTCTGTTCTTCATTCTCTCACCTCAAAAACGATATTTCGTATTATTATATCATTATTATTTATAAATCTCAATATGTTTTTGCGTAAAAATATCCGCCGAAAGAAAATCTTTCAGCGGATATACATTTTTATTTCTTTGCTGCAGCAGCCTTTCTTGCTTCAATTTCGGCAACCATCTGTGCCTGCTTCTTTTCTGTAATAGTATAGAAGAACATGGGAACTGCGCATGCAAACATACTTACTACACCTGAGATAATGAGAACATCCCAGAGTGCATCGGGATTCGCAACCTCATATGTTCTTGCATTGATGCCTGCGATACTCATTGAAAGAACTCCGATGAATGCACCGACAGCCATACCGATTTTATTGATAAGAGTCTGCATTGCAAAGCAGATGCCTTCGCCTCTTTCGCCCGTTTTCCACTCAAGGTAGTCAACT
>CAZJOH010000120.1:0-5718 GCA_964547575.1 uncultured Clostridium sp. | reverse complement strand
ATCCGTCATCTTTTATTTTTCAATCTTTGTAACACATCAATTGTAATCCTACAAAAACATATGTCAATTTAACAAGATAATTTTGATAAATCAAAATAGTGTACGATAACGTAACGGTTGCAAAAAACCGTCTTGATTTCTGATTGTGTTAGAAAAAAATCAAAAATTTCTGATTTCGCCAAAAATAAAACCCTCATACATCAACAAGAATCGTTGATATACAAGGATTTTGAGTGGTCGGAGTGGCGGGATTTGAACCCACGGCCTCTTGGTCCCGAACCAAGCGCGCTACCAACTGCGCTACACCCCGAAATATTTAATTGACACTTGAAAGATTATATTACATATCAAAATAAAAATCAAGTGTTTTTTAGATAAAATCCAAAATATGGTTTAAACAAATTACACATAAAAAGAAATAACCCTTGACTGATGTTTCTTTACACATCGGTCAAGGGTTATTTCATTGAACTCTTGATATCTAACATCTTTGGATAACCTCTCTTTCTTAATATAGTCTGATTCAATCTTTCCTCGCTTTGTTTTGTTCTCTGCATTTATTTTTTAACTTGCTTTGAACTTTTTCCGAAGCTTCTGATGAATCATGGTCAAAGACTTTTCTGCTTAATTTTGTTTTTCAAGCTTTGAAGTCTTTTAGGTTTTTACCTGTACATCGGTATCACCCTTTCCTTGACTATAATATAGCATGGATTCAAATAATTTTCAAGACAGAATTTTGTACAAAGTTATCGCTTCAGGATTATATAAAACAGAGATTTTTGGTGATTATAACCACAATTCCATTAAATCATCTTGACTGCTTTATCAATATATGATAATATAGTAGTGTTGGCGGTCGGTTAAAAACCGACCTTTTTATTTTCTACCTACGGTTGAAAAATCTCGTTTAAGCGGTTATTGATTAGTTATTTGCTTTTCGTATAATGGAGTTGTAAGAACGTTCTTAGCCTACACAAAGGAGATGATTAGATATGGAAATCAGAATTGGCAGTAAAATCAGGCAGCTTCGTAAAAAATGCGGTTTAACGCAGGAACAGCTTGCAGAAAATATCGGCGTATCATTCCAGGCGGTGAGCAAATGGGAGAATGACATTGCGCTGCCCGACATTACACTTGTTCCCGTTATTGCAAGCTATTTCGGAGTTTCAACAGATGAGGTTCTGTGTTACGATTCAACTGAAAAAGACAGAGAAATTGAAAGTTTGGTTTGGGAATCGTATAAGCTCAGAGAAACAGACCCTGAAACAGGCAGAAGAATTCTCGAAGAAGGACTGAAAAAATATCCTGAAAACGATATACTTATTAACAATCTGCTATATGTCATAAACTACAGCAAAAATCCCGATGAAACAATTGCCCTCGCTTCAAAACTGATTGACAAAACAAACAACAGCGAAGTCAGGTATGATGCGCTGCGATTTCTTGCATACGCATACAATGCAAAGGGCGACTCTAAAAGTGCCGTTGCTGCATTAGAGCAGGTGCCCGAGATTTATTTTACAAAGCTTTCCGAAATGGCATTTGTTCTTGACGGCAAACCGAAATATGAAGCTGCAGAAAAACAGAAATGGATATCATTTGAAACACTCATTCAGATGATGTGGAAAATTGCGGAATATTACAGAGATAACGGCAACAAAATAAAGGCTGTTGAAGAAACGGAAAGAGCATTGAAGCTTTTAGCTGCTTTGGAAGGCGAAGATAAAATCGGAAGATTTGATAATTATGTCGAGTTTTTCAAAAAGAAAATTGAAGAGATGAAATAGCATAAAAACCTCCCATGAAACAAATCACGGGAGGTTTAGTTTTGTTATTACATCATTTCTGAAAGCTGAACAGGTCTGCCTTCTGCAACGGATTTCTTTGCTGCGAGTGCAACAAGGATTGAGTTAAGACCGTCCTCGCCTGTTGTGGGAGTGGGCTTATCTTCAATAACAGCCTCTACAAACTGAAGCATTTCATCTCTGAATGACTGCATATATCTTTCAAGGAAGAAATAGAGGGGCTTATCGGCAACAACGCCTTCATCACCCATAAATACAACGTTTGTGGGAGTATCGTTTGAAGCAACGGCTGCGCCCTTGCTTCCGAAAACTTCGATTCTCTGGTCGTAACCGTATGCTGCACGGCGGCTGTTATCAATAACGCCTACTGCACCGTTTGCGAATTTAAGGCTGATTACTGCTGTATCAACATCACCTGCTTCACCGATTGCGGGGTCAACAAGGCAGGTTGCGTTTGCATAAACCTCGGTAACTTCGCTGCCTGCAAGAAAACGAGCCATATCGAAATCATGAATTGTCATATCAAGGAACATGCCGCCGCTTACTGCGGAATATTCTGCCGGCGGGGGTGCAGGGTCTCTTGAAGTGATTTTAACGATATGAACATCGCCGATTTTACCGTCATTAACCATTGCTCTTACGTTTGCAAAGTTATGGTCAAAGCGGCGATTAAAGCCTACCTGAAGCTTAACCTTCGCCTTTTCAACCGCTGCAATAACTGCATTTACCTTCTCGGGAGTAAGGTCAACGGGCTTTTCGCAGAAGATATGCTTTCCTGCCTCTGCTGCTTCGATAGCAATATCGGCATGAGTATCTGTTGAAGAACATACAAGAACTGCCTCAACCTCGGGGTCTGCAAGCATCTCCTTATAGTCATTATAAATCTTGGGGATGTTAAGCTCGGCTGCTACCTTTTCGGCGTTTGCCTTGAAAACATCTGTGATTCCGACAACTGTTGCAGTCGGAACATTATATGTTATCGACTTTGCATGAAGGGAACCGATTCTGCCGGCACCGATGATGCCGATTTTAAGCTGCTTCATTTTAATCAAGTCCTTTCTTTTAAATTATCAGCCTTATTCTATCATACATTATTTTGAAATTCAACAAAAACTGCGAGTTATTTTGAAAATTTTTGCTTTGTGGCAAGCCCTCCCCTGATATGCCTTTCCGCTTTGTTAATATCAAGTATCTCTCTGACTTCATGATAAAGCGACGGATTAAGCTTTTTAAGTCTTTCGGAAACATCCATATGTACCGTGCTTTTTGAAACTCCGAATTTTTTTGCCGCAGCACGAACGGTTGTTTTGTTTTCTATTATATATTCAGCAAGCTCTACGGCTCTTTGCTCAACTATTCCTTTCAATATCAGCCCTCCCTACATATCAATAAATAATATGAAAAAAGAAGTCATGATATTACACCAAGGATATAAAAACGGCGGGAGCAAAGCCGCCTTCCGATATAACAGCATAGCAACTTTTGAAACGGTATAACTACGGTTATGCCGTTTTTTGCTCTTTGCATCTGCTGTAAAACTTGTTTAATAATTCATTTGGTAATATGCCTGCATAGTTGTAACTGATTATGACTTTCTGCACCCTTTTGCCCGACGATTTATCAGGTTTTTGAACATAAACGGCTTTTACCATATCGTTCAGTATAGCAGGTGTCAGTTCTTCAATGCCGACATATTTCTTTGCTGTACGAATAAACTTTTCAATGTTATCCGTCTTTTCCTGAAATTCCTGTATTTCTCTGTTCAATAACTCGATTTTTTCTTTAAGTTCGACTTGCTCGGTTTCATAATCTTCCGAAAGCATTCGGAAACGGGTTTCGGAAAGATTGCCGTTTACATAATCTTCGTAAACACGCTTGAACAATCGGTCAAGTTCGGAATAACGGTTTTCTGCCTTTTGAATCATTTTTCTTTTGGAATCAAGTTCTTTCTTTGTTTCGCTTGATTTCAATGCACCGAGCGCTTCTCTGAATTCATCTTCAAATGCTGAAACACACAGACATACAAGCTGAATATTTTTCAGAGTTCCTTCTTCAAGAACAACCGCACGGATAAAATGTGAACCGCAAGGACAATCGTGGTTTTTTCGTGCTTTAGAACACACAAAGTGGTCTTGACGGGTTTCAAAATATTTCGTTGTACAGTAATACATTTTACTGCCGCAATCGGCACATTTTGCAATTCCCGAAAACATATTCGTTTTACCCGTTTTGGTCGGTCTGCGCTTATTCTCTCGAAGTTCCTGCACACGGTTAAAAGTTTCTTCATCAACAATGGCTTCGTGTGTGTTCTCAAAAATCTGCCACATGTCAGGAGAGTTTTTAACCGTTTTTGAACTTTTGTAAGAAAGCTTGTTGGTTTTGAAATTAACCGTATGACCAATATATTCTCTTTTTTCGAGAATACCGGAAATAGTTTTCGGATCCCAGCCGTAAGGGGCTGCAGTTGGAGTTATCGGATAATTGCGACCGATTCTTTTCCAATAGTTTGACGGTGTTTCAATTTTGTCCTCTCTCAGTATATTTGCAATCTGAGCTGTACCGTAACCTTCCATACACAAGTTAAAAATCCGTTTTACTACTTGTGCCGCTTCTTCGTCAATTATCCATTGTTTTGGGTTATCGGGATTCTTCATGAATCCGTATGGCGGATTAGTTGTAAGATGTTCACCCGATTCGCCTTTGTTTTTCATAACGGCACGAATTTTCTTGCTTGTATCTTTAACATAAAACTCATTGATTATGTTAAGAAACGGAGCAAAATCATTGTCTTGTTGATTGTTACTGTCAACGCCGTTATTGATAGCAATGAAGCGGATGTTGTTGTTCGGAAACTTGACTTCTGTATACATTCCGACTTCGAGATAATTTCTGCCGATACGGGACATATCTTTTACGATAATCGTATCAACCTTTCCTTCATCGACAAGCGTGATTAACTCTTGCCACGCAGGTCTGTTGAAATTTGTTCCGGAATAGCCGTCATCGGTGAAGTGACGAAGATTAGTGAAACCGTTTTCTCGTGAGTACCTTTCGAGCATCGCCTTTTGATTCACAACCGAGTTACTGTCGCCTTGAAGCTCATCGTCTTTTGAAAGACGTTCATACAAGGCGGTGATTTTGTCAGACTGTCTATTCATATTTTCCTCCTGTTCAGGTGAACAGTCTGCCAATACAGGATTGCTTGATTCTAATATATCATACATTTGTTAATTTTTCACCTCTTTTTTCAGATTATCGAGAAGTTTTTCGGGGAAACCTTTTTCACCGTCAAATTCAGCGACAAATAGATAAGTTGTTCTGCCTGATTGAAATGTAACAGATATATCGGGCAATTCGTTCGGCAACGGATTTCTTGCGACGATGTTGCCGTTATCGTCAAAACGGATGTTATTGTTCATTAATTAATTCCTTTCATTATTCAATATTCTGTTCCTGCTTTTTGTAAGCGGAACGGTTGTTTTGAGCCGTCAGTTTCTTCGCTTCTTCAAGGCGTTTGAGAACAGAAGGCTTTTCGTTTTCTTTATGCTCCATAGCTTGATTTACTATGTATCTGATTTCCTCAAGCTCACGGAGTTCGGATTGATGGGTGGATAGGTTGGCGGTTAATGATTTCTGATGTTCCGTTAATGCAGATATTTCGGATTTAATATCCGCTTTTGCACTCGGTTTGCATTCGGGATTTGCTTTCATATATCGGACAGCTGTTTTGTATTTCTCAATTTCGGATTCGTGGTCTGAATAATACTTTTCTTTGCGTTTCTCAAAATAGATTGATTGGTATTTATCGTAAATCGACTTGTATTTTTCATAATCTTCAATCTTTGAAATGTGCTGTTTCAACCGTTTGATTTTCTTTTCATCTGCCTTGATTGATTTTCTCGTTTCATCAATC
>CAZJOH010000119.1:0-5741 GCA_964547575.1 uncultured Clostridium sp. | reverse complement strand
GCTTTGCACTCTCATTATATTTCTTTCCGTGTTTCATGTTAATTAAGTCCTCCCAAAGATGTGGTTAATCGGATTTTTCCTCCCACAGTTTGCAAATCAGTCAGCAACTGTAACGCCCATTGAGCGAGCTGTGCCTGCTACCATGCTCATAGCAGCTTCAACGGAAGCAGCGTTGAGGTCAGGCATCTTCTGCTCAGCGATCTTACGAACCTGTTCCTGAGTGATGGTTGCAACCTTGGTCTTGTTGGGAACGCCCGAACCGCTTTCAATACCGCAAGCCTTCTTGATGAGGACTGCTGCGGGCGGGGTCTTTGTGATGAAGCTGAATGTACGGTCAGCGTAAACAGTGATAACAACAGGGATGATAAGGCCCATGTCGTTCTTTGTGCGCTCATTGAATTCCTTTGTGAAAGCCATAATGTTAACGCCGTGCTGACCGAGAGCAGGACCTACAGGGGGAGCGGGAGTTGCCTTACCTGCGGGAATCTGCAACTTAATTAAGCCAACTACTTTCTGTGCCATAATTAAAACCTCCATAAATTGTGGTAAATTGCGGAGCCTCAAAGCTCCTCCCACGAAGCCCACGCATATAGCGGGACTGCGCAAAAAGCGCTAAATTTGAAAGGGTTAAACCCTCAAATTACCGTGATTATTCGGCAAGCTCAACCTGGTCAAGCTCAAGCTCAACTGTTGTCTGTTTGCCAAAGAGAGCGGAAACCGTAACCTTAACAAGGTTATTATCAACATCGATTTCCTCAACAACACCGCTGAAGCCGTCGAAAATTTCGTCAATGATGTTGACTGTATCGCCAACGTTATAGGAAACTTCAACGCTTCTCTTCTCGACTCCGAGCCTGATAACTTCTTCATCGGTAAGAGGTATTGCTTTGTTTTCAGGACCAACGAACCCTGTAACGCCTCTGGTGTTACGGATAAGGAGCCATGTTTCGTCGCTCATTGCGGGACGGTTGTCCTTATCGGGTGAAACAGCAACCTTAACGAGAACATAGCCGGGGAAAAGCTTGCGCTCAACCTCTTTCTTTTTCTCAACGTCGGTTACGATTTCGGTCGGGATTCTGACCTCTAAAATCTGATCCTGCATTCTGCGGTTTTCGACCATCTTTTCAATATTGGTCGCAACCTTGTTTTCATAACCCGAATAGGTATGAACTACATACCATCTTGTGTCAATAGACATCGGTAGCCTCCTGTGTTAGAGAATGGGATTAATCATTCCTGCAACATTAGCAGCTGTTGTTGTAACGCTTGATGCGTCAGCATTGCCTATCGATTCAGCAGCTCTTTCGAGGAGTGAAAGAATGAGGGCAAGAAGCTGGTCAACAGCAAAAATTGCAATTGCGCAGATAAGAACTACTACGAGAACAACTGCGGTTGACTTCAAGACGGTCTTTGCGTCGGGCCAAACAATCTTCTTTGTTTCGCCTTTGATGTCCTTGCAGAACTTTTTGATTGCCTTGCCGGCTCTTACGAAGATATTTCCGTTGGGGTTAGCAGGCTTTTTTTCTTTCTGTTTTTCAGCGGCGGCAACCTTTTCTGCAGCTTGGGAAAGTTCCTTTTTAGCCATAGGTTAAATCCTCCCGCTTAATTATTTGGTTTCTTTGTGGAGAGTATGCTTCCTGCAAAAACGGCAGTACTTGTTCATCTCCAGTCTGTCGGGTGTGTTCTGCTTGTTTTTCATTGTGTTGTAATTGCGCTGTTTGCATTCGGTGCAAGAAAGTGTGATTTTTACTCTTTTACCGTTAGCAGCCATGTGCGGCACCTCCATTTTCGGAATATTTAGCCCTGTATATCGGGTCTATCAGGCAACCTGAAACAGAGCCAGGCCTCCCTCTGCGTAACAACTTGTTTTCGGGCGCAAAAAAAGAACCCTCTTGCAGAGGTACGATTATCATACCACAATCGTCAACTGCAGTCAAGAACTTTTTTTTGAAAATTTTTCGGTTGGATATATGTATTCGGTATATATTGTGTTTTGCAGAAAAATTCTGACCGATACGGCATAGATGTTGATGATTTTTTTCACAAAACACCTTTGAAATACATGCCTCTGGTGAATTCTTCGGGCGGATTTGAGCCTTTTTTCACCTCGGAAATGATTTTTTTGCAATCGATTTTATTTTCGTTTGTAAAATAAATCAGACCGTAATCGAGGTTTTTCAGTTCATTCTTTTTATCTGCAACCCATAACGGACGGGAGTTGAGAATAAAGCTTGCGCCGTTTTTGCAGATAACGGGGAATTCAATGCCCATACGGTCAACAAGAAAGCTTTCCGACTGACATTCATTGCATGTCAGCTTGTTTCTGACGGGACAGTTACGGGTCATCATCAGGGGTATTCTGCCGTAAATCACTGCACCTCTCGGAATATCGCCGCCGAGGCGTGAAATATCCGAAATCTGCGCTTCGCACGAAATAAGGCAGTCCCTTGCGCCGAGCAGCTTTGCTTCGTCTAATGATATACTATTATATATATTCATTCCGAAGCCCGTACAAAAATCAAGACCCGCTTTCTCTGCAATGCCCACGCCGTCGAGCGTGCAGGTCCATGCAAGAGAAAGACCGCTTTTCTTTAATTCAATAAGCCTTCCGATATATTTTTCGGAGTTTCCGAAAACAGCGGCAGGGATTTCCGCCGCAACCTCAATCCCTTGAGAAATAAGGCTTTTTACGGCTTCGGGATTTGCTTCAATCGGGATAATTACTCTTGAAATTCCGTTTAAATCATCGGGAATCTGCTCCTCACGGAAAAACCTTGCGTGAAGCGAAAAATCCTTTGCTTCATGGAGTGAAAAGCTTTGGTTATATTCGCCTAAAGAAATATTCTTTCTTTCCGAAATGGTGCTTGAGAGTGCGGAAAGAGCATCTCTGCGGAGTGCGTTGAGTGCACCTGCGGAAACGATAAGACCGTCCTCAAAATCTATATTAATATTGTTTGCGTAGAACTGTGTGCCGCCGCATTTTGCGAGTCTTTCGCTCAGATTTTCACGGCTCAAAGGCTTGTTTAAAGCTTTTTCGGGTGTTTTTTCTCCCATGACGGTAACGGATTTACCGAGTGCGGAAGCGGTGAGCTTTACAGGCTCATCGGACTTGAAGACAAGCGAAAAATCAACGGGAACAAGCGGATTTTCGTTATCGTAAAGTCTTTGCAGACCTGAAAGCACGGGTGCGGCGTTTTCGACATCCTCTTTTCTTCTTGTGCCGAACATATCCTTGCCGAGCTCGCCTTCAAAATAGCCCTTTGTGAAGCCCGAGCGTGAAAAAACGGCGTGGAGTGAACGGTTGATTTCTTCATCGGGAGCGTTATTTATACTGTTTTTGCAGGCTGTTACAGCTGCCGCAACGTATTCGGGACGCTTCATTCTGCCCTCGATTTTGAAGGAGCAGACACCTGCTTTTTCGAGCCTTGAAAGCTCCTCAACAAGCGACAAATCCTTAAGGCTTAAGTTGCTGCCGCCTTTGCCGTTTACACCGAAGGGAAGTCTGCACGGCTGGGCGCAAAGACCTCTGTTGCCGCTTCTGCCGCCGAGCATTGCACTCATAAGGCATTGACCCGAAACGCACATACAAAGCGCACCGTGAACAAAGCATTCAAGCTCCATATCGGTCTGCGATGAAATAACTTTTATTTCTTTTTCTGAAAGCTCACGAGGCAGAACGGCTCTCGAAAAGCCAAGTTTTTCAAGGGTTCTGATGCCTTCAATGCTCTGCACGGACATCTGTGTTGAGGCATGAACAGGCATGTCGGGAGCAACCTGCCTCACCATTGAAGCAAGCCCGATATCCTGCAAAATAAGTGCGTCTACAGATGCATTGCAGGCGCACTCGATTGCTTTATATGCTGTTTCTTTTTCGTTATCGCCGACAAGGGTGTTAAGGGTAAGATACACCTTAACATTTCTTTCATGGCAGTATTCTGCGGCCTTTTTCAGCTCTTCGTCGGAGAAATTGGCTGCGTTTCTGCGGGCGTTGAGAGCCTTTATGCCCAGATAAACCGCATTTGCGCCGCATCTTACGGCAGCGGTCAGGGCATCAAAGGAGCCTGCAGGTGCAAGAATTTCAGCTGCCATTTTATTTAGCAGCCTTAAGGGAAGCGATTTCCTTCATGAGTCTTTCGTTTTCACGCTTCATGATTTCAACATCTGTTCTTGCTCTTGCGGATTCCTCAAGATAATCCTGAATCTGATTTCTGAGGTTTTCGGCAGTGATTTCGCACTTCTTTGCAGCATCCGCATATTCAAGGGCAGAAAGAATTGCAGCCTGAGTTACGGAAATTCTGGAGTTGCTGGTAATAAGAGCGCTGAGCTTTTTGTCAAGCTCGTCGCCAAGCTGTGCAACGTATTCGAGATTATCGTCTGTCATGATATTATATTCTTCGTTGGCAATTTTGATTTTGATTTTTTCCATTACTTTCACCCCGTAATAATTTTGATACACTGTAATTATACAACATAATTCCAAAGGAATAAAGACATTTTTTAAATTTTTTTGATGTATTTTTTGCATTTCATTGATAAAGGACAAGTTTTATGATATAATTCTGCTACAACATCACAGAAACGGGTGTATATTTATGAAAAAAATATTTTCGGCAGCGCTTGCCGTTCTGATTTTATTATCCTTTGCATCCTGCGCCTCATCTAAAAAGACGGTGCTTGTTATTTCGGGCACGGAAATCGACAGCGAGATTTTCACATATTATCTTGACAAGGTAATTCAGCGCCCTGCCGATTACGGTCTTGCCGAGAATCCGGAAAAGAAGCTTATTAAGCAGACGGCTGTTGACGAATGCAAAAAATATGTTGCGGTTAACACAAGCTTCATGGATAAGGGACTTACCCTTTCCGCTTCGGATAAGGTTGAAATTTCCGATAACGTAAATCATTTCTGGACACGGTTCGAGAATCACTACAATGAAATAGGTGTTTCAAAGCAGACTCTTACAAAAATTATGACCGCCGATGCTTATGAGGAGGCAATTTTTACAGCCACATATGACAGAGGAAACGGGAATAAAGCGGCTGAAAAAGAGCTGACGGATTATTTTTATTCCAACTATGTGAGCTTCCGCACGGTATGTGCATATTTCACCGCCGCAGACGGCTCAGTGATGTCGCAGGCAGAGAAAATTGCCGTTACCGATGCATTTAAGGCGATGGAGCAGAATACTGCCGTTGATGCCGATAAATTCTCCGAAGCCGCAGCTGCGGCAGGCTATACACTCTCTGATTCCATTATCCTCAAAAAAGATTCTGACGGCTATCCTGCAGGCTTTTTTGAGAAGGTTTATTCCCAAACTAAGGGCACGGTTCAGATTCTCGAATATGACGAATGTGTATTTGCCGTTTTGAAGGAAAGCCTTGAGGATAAGGGTGAGGCGGTGTATGCCAATTACCGTACGTCATGCATAAACGATCTCTACTCGGATGTGTGGGAACAGGAGATTTCAGGCTATATCGAAACTCTGACGGTTGAGGAAAAAGGCATTGACAGGATAATTAATAAGATGGCATAAAATGTTGAATTGCACGGTTTTAAACTATCTCTCCCTCCGTCTTTTGCTTCGCAAAATCCGCCTCCCTCGACAGAGGGAGGCAAATGCTGTGACTGCTTTTGATATAATTTATAACTTCGGAAAAATCAAGGAGCTGTGTTTTTACAGCTCTTTTTTGTTATGATTTTTGTAGTAAGTGTTTTTAATAAATTAATATTTATATCATTG
>CAZJOH010000118.1:313-5973 GCA_964547575.1 uncultured Clostridium sp. | reverse complement strand
TATAATATTTGAACTCGGCGTTACCGAAATGCTCCTGAACGGTTTTGATGATTTCCGCCGCATCCTCGCTTGAAATATCGCCTGCGGAATAGTCAATCATGGTTTTGTCTTCGTAGTTTTCTTCGTCGCTGAGAGTAACAACGTTGCAGCGAAGGGCAACATCTGTATCCTTCATCTTAACGCCGATGCTGACTGCTTCAAGGGGTGAGCGGCCTGTGTAGCAGACCTTGGGGTCATAGCCGAGAACGCTTAAGTTGGCAACGTCGCTGCCGGGCTTAAGACCGTCTGCAACGGTTTTTACAAGACCCACTCTGCCTTTCTTTGCAAGAGCATCGAAATTCGGCTTTTTGGCAAGCTCCATGGGGGTTTTGCCGCCGAGTGCGGGAACGGGATAATCTGCCATTCCGTCATAAAGTATAACTGCGTATTTCATATATATCATCCTTCCGTAGGGTTTATTTTATCTCTTTATCCCGGAAAACTCTTGAACCCGTGGCACCTCTCTGACCCTGATATTTGCCGTTATAGGGATTGAGAGCTTTTTCGTCCATCTTTGCAAAAACGAGCTGACCTACTCTGCGACCTGCTTTAAGCTCAATTGCACAGCGATTCGCATTGAAAAGTTCGAGCGTGATTTCGCCCTTAAAGCCGGGGTCAACCCAACCTGCATTCTGGATAAACAGACCCATTCTGCCGAGCGAGCTTCTGCCCTCAACGAATGCTGTCAAATCGTCGGGAAGCTCGAAATACTCCATGGTCGTTGCGAGAACAAACTGACCGGGAAGCAAAACATAGGTATCGGTTTCAATTGTTTCATATTCGATTTTGTCTGCGAGGTTAATTATTCCTGTTGATGAATCCTTAACGATACTGAAGGTGTTGCCGAGTCTAATGTCAATACTTGCAGGTTGAATCTGTGCAGGTTCAACAGGTTCTGCAACAAGTGTTCCTTCTTCAAGCATTTTCATGAGTGTTTTATCTGAAAGTATCATAATTTACTCCTTGCTTTATGTACAGACGCCCGATGGGCGCCCCTGCAATTTTAATAACCGTTAATTTCTTTTCGCTGCATTGCACCGAGAATTTTTTCACGGACATTGCCGTATTTTTTCTCGAGGGAATTGAGGAATTCCTTGACCTCCTGCCTTTCTGTTGTGCCGTCGGCGGGACATTTGCTTTTTATTATGGGAAGATTCTCTTTGCGGCAGACTCTTGCGCAGTCGCTTTCCCTTGCGAAAATCATGGGTCTTATCATGTAGATATCTTTTCTTGAAAGATAGGTTACGGGCATGAAGCAGTCGAGAGTGCCGCCGTTGAAAAGATTCATTATGAATGTTTCGGCAACATCGTCGAGGTGATGACCGAGTGCAATTTTGTTACAGCCCGCTGCCTTTGCCGCATCGTGCAGAGCGCCTCTGCGCATTCTTGCACACAGACTGCACGGGTTACTCTCTTTTCTTATATCAAAAATAACCTCGGCAAGCTGAGTTCTTTTTATAATGTATTCAACATCATACTTTTTACAAAGCTCCTCAATTGCCGAATAATCGGCATCCTCGCCGCCGAAGCGAGGGTCAAGGGTTATTGCAACAAGCTCGAATTTTGCCGGATAAAATATGCGCAGATTTGCCATTGCAGCGAGCAGGGCAACGGAATCCTTGCCGCCCGATACACCGACGGCAATTCTGTCGCCGTCTTTTATCATATCATATTGCTGGCATGCGGAGCGCATATAACTTAAAAGTTTTTGCATAAATATCACTCTATGGTAACGGGCTCAATCGAAGTGACTTTACCCGTTTTATTTTCAATTTCAAAAATACAGCCGTTCATTATGCAGTCGCCCTCGGCTGTGTCAAACCTTACAGGCATTCCCGTGCGAAGCCAGTCAATCGAGATTTCGGGCTTTACGCCTAAAACAGACTGCTTCGGACCCGTCATGCCGATATCGGTTATATATGCCGTGCCGCTCGGAAGTATCTGTGCATCGTTTGTCATAACATGCGTATGAGTGCCGAAAACGGCTGATACTCTGCCGTCAAGATAAAAGCCCATAGCTCTCTTTTCTGCAGTTGCCTCTGCATGGAAATCAACGAGCTTTATTTTGCAGTCCGAGATTTCGGGAAGAATTTCGTCAATTGCGGAGAAGGGGTTGTCGCATCTGTCCATATAAACCATACCTGCAAGATTGACTATTGCGATTTTTGTAAATCCCATATCAACAACGGAATAACCCTTGCCGGGGCTGCTTTTATGGAAGTTTGCGGGTCTTATGACATCCTCTCTTTCATCGAGCATTTCATAAAACTCCCTGCGGCGGTAAACATGATTCCCGGTTGTTATGAAATCTACGCCGCTGTCAAAAAGAAACTGCGCCGAAAACGGAGTTATGCCGTTGCCCACAGCCGAATTCTCGCCGTTGGCAATGCAGAAATCTATTCCCTTTATTTTTTTGTATGGCGGCAAAACGCTGCGCAGAAATTCACAGCCCTTTGCGGAAACTACATCGCCGACAACGAGAATATTCATTCTTTCCTCCAAAAAGCATGGGACTGCATTACTGCAGTCCCACTTCTTAATCAAAACAAGTACAGAGATTATTTTGCATAATCAATAGTTCTGCTTTCTCTGATAAGGTTAACTTTAATCTGACCGGGATATTCCATGCTTTCCTCAATCTTTTTGGCAACATCTCTTGCAAGAAGCACCATCTTATCGTCATTGATAATCTCGGGCTTAACCATAATTCTGACCTCACGGCCTGCCTGAATGGCGAATGAACGGTCAACACCTTCAAAGGAGCATGCGATTTCTTCAAGCTTTTCAAGGCGCTTGATGTAGTTCTGAACATCCTCACGTCTTGCACCGGGTCTTGCAGCGGAAATTGCATCCGCAGCCTGAACGAGAACGGCAGTGATTGTTTTAGCCTCAATCTCACCGTGGTGAGCCTTGATTGCGTGAACGATGTTATCGTTTTCTTTGAATTTCTTTGCAAAATCTGCGCCGAGGTCAACGTGGGAGCCTTCCATTTCGTGGTCAAGTGCCTTACCGATATCGTGCAGCAAGCCTGCTCTCTTTGCAGTCTTAACATCGGTGCCAAGTTCCGAAGCCATAAGACCTGCAATGTAAGAAACTTCAAGTGAATGCTTAAGAACATTCTGACCGTAGCTTGTGCGGTATCTGAGCTTACCGATAAGCTTGACGATTTCGGGATGAACTCCGTTAACGCCTGCATCGATGAGTGCGTGCTCACCTGTCTGCTTGATTGTTGTTTCAACCTCACGCTTTGCTTTTTCGTACATCTCTTCGATTCTTGCGGGGTGGATTCTGCCGTCCGCAATAAGCTTTTCGAGAGTAAGGCGTGCGATTTCTCTGCGCACGGGGTCGAAGCTTGAAACGGTGATTGCCTCGGGAGTGTCGTCGATAATGAGGTCAACACCTGTAATCATTTCAAGGGTTCTGACGTTTCTGCCCTCTCTGCCGATGATTCTGCCCTTCATTTCGTCGTTGGGAAGATCAACAACCGAAACAGCGGCCTCTGCTATATGGTCAGCAGCGCAGCGCTGAATAGCGGTTGTGATAATCTCTCTTGCGATTTGGTCAGCCTCGTCTTTAGTCTTCTGCTCTGTTTCCTGAATCTTAACTGCCTTTTCGTGGTCAAGTTCGTTTGCAAGAGCGTTGAGAATATATTCCTTAGCCTGTTCTTTTGTGAAGCCTGAAATTCTCTCGAGCATTTCAAATTCGCTCTTTTTAATGCTCTCGATTTCTTCAAGGCGGAGTTCTGCAGCTTTGATTTTTTCGTTAAGAGCCTCGTCCTTTTTTTCAAGGTTTTCGCTCTTCTTATCAAGTGCTTCTTCCTTCTGGTTGATTCTGCGCTCCATGCGCTGAACCTCGTTGCGTCTTTCACGCAGTTCTTTTTCTGTTTCTGTTCTCTGCTTGTGGATTTCATCCTTAGCTTCAAGGATAGCTTCTTTTTTCTTTGCTTCGGCAGCAGCTATTGCATCGCTGACAATTTTATTTGCTTCCTGTTCAGCGGAACCGATAGCTGCTTCGGCAATCTTTTTCCTATGTAAACCGCCGAGAATGAACATGAGAACCATGCCTATTACTCCGATAACGGCAACAAGAATTAAAATCCAAAGGGATACCTGTGTGTTAATGGCTGTTTCCTCCTTTTTAAAAAAATTTGTGACTTTTCGTCAATATAGAAAATTAAATGAAAAATCAACCAATGGTGTCAGAAAGCGAAAATATGCTTATCTTGGCACAAAATAACACCATTGTATTAATAGTATACTTTTATAATGTTATTGTCAAGTTTTTTATGAATTTTTCCTGATAAATTCTATTGACTTTGGAGTTTTGTAGTGCTAATATAATGATAATATCTCAAAAACGATGAAGCAGAAGGCTGTTTGCATCAAATCTTTTTCAGAGAGCCGCCCCTCGGCTGTGAAGGCGGCAAGGATTCGCAATCAGTTACCGCCTGCCGAGTGCCGCCGTATTCAAGGTGCGCCGTATCAGCTGCGTTAAGGCTGCCGAGAGCCGATTTTTAATCGGAATAACGGGTGGAACCGTGGAGTTTTATGCTTCATCCTGTTTTTTGCAGGATGGAGCTTTTTGTTTATAAACTATGATATTTGTAAATTATGAAAGGATTTGATAAATATGATTAACGTAACTCTCAAAGGCGGAGTTGTCAAGGAGTTTGAAAACGGCATAACAGCTATGGAAATAGCCAAGAGCCTCGGCATGGGTCTTTATAAGGCTGCATGTGTTTGCAAGATTGACGGCGAGGTTAAGGATTTAAGAACTCCGATTGAAAAGGACTGCGAGCTTGAAATTCTCACATTTGACGATGCGGACGGCAAGTGGGCACTTCGCCATACTGCTTCCCACGTTCTTGCTCAGGCAGTTAAAAGACTTTTCCCCAACGCAAAGCTTGCAATCGGTCCTGCCATCGATAACGGCTTCTATTATGATTTCGATGTTGATGTTCCCTTCACTCCCGAGGTTCTCGAAAAAATTGAGGCAGAGATGAAGAAAATAGTTAAGGAAGGTCTTGCTCTTGAACAGTACGAGCTTGATGCTGACGAAGCAATAAAGCGCATGGAAGAAAAGGGTGAAACCTTCAAGGTTGAACTTATTCAGGAGCATGCAGGCAAGGGCGAAAAAATTTCGTTCTATAAGCAAGGTGAATTCGATGAGCTTTGTGCAGGCCCCCATATTCCCGACACAAGCAGAATCAAGGCATTCAAGCTCACTTCCTGCACGGGCGCATACTGGAGAGGCGACTCAAAGAACAAGATGCTCCAGAGAGTTTACGGTACCGCTTTCACAAAGAAAGAGGATCTCGAAGCTCACCTTGAAGCTATTGAAGAAGCGAAGAAGCGTGACCATAATAAACTCGGCAGAGAGCTTGAAATTTTCACCACAAGCGACCTTATCGGTCAGGGCCTTCCCATTCTTCTCCCCAACGGTGCAAGAATTATCCAGATTCTTCAGAGATTTGTTGAGGACGAGGAGCAAAAGAGAGGCTGGCTTCTTACAAAGACACCTTTTATGGCAAAGAGCGATCTTTATAAGGTTTCGGGACACTGGGATCATTATCTGGACGGCATGTTCGTTGTCGGCGATGAATAAAACGATGACGAAGTTTT
>CAZJOH010000118.1:0-303 GCA_964547575.1 uncultured Clostridium sp. | reverse complement strand
CAACAGAGCACGCTCATACCGTGATCTTCCCCTTCGTTATAACGAAACCTCAACCCTTTTCCGTAACGAAGACAGCGGCGAAATGCACGGTCTTATCCGTGTAAGACAGTTCACAATCTCTGAGGGTCATCTTATGTGTACTCCCGAGCAGCTTGAGGACGAATTCAAGGGCTGCCTTGAGCTTTGCGAATTTATGCTTAAAACTCTCGGCCTTTACGAGGACGTTTCCTTCCGTTTCTCACAGTGGGACCCCGATAACAGAGAAAAATACATCGGCACTCCCGAGCAGTGGGATGAGGCTCA
>CAZJOH010000117.1:0-6066 GCA_964547575.1 uncultured Clostridium sp. | reverse complement strand
AACCGCTACTGTCCGCATCATCAAGATTAGTGGGTATATCGCCTCTGAGAGCCATAACATTCGTTATCCCTGCAGCTTTGATTTCTTCTATTTTCCGATGAACCATCTCTTTTGAAGAAGAAACGCAGGTCAAATGAGCCAAAGTCGGAACACCGTAAAGCTTCTTGATATTTTCGGCTATGTCAAGCGTATATTTGCTTGTGCCGCCGCCTGCCCCGTATGTTACACTCATAAACGAAGGACGAAGCTTTGCAATTTCTTCCGTTGCAGTTTTAACACTTTCAAACGCTGTTTCAGTTTTAGGCGGAAAAACCTCAAAAGAAAGCGAAAGCATCTGCTTTTTTAATAAATCGGAAATTTTCATAAAGTCATCTCTTTTGCTTTATTTTTGCTGATTATACCATACATGCAGCAGGCAAATCAAGCTGTTAATTGAAAGCTGCAACGGTTACGGCCGAAGCTCTCAAACTTGTGTTATAAACACTCACTGTTGCAAGGACGGACGGTTTTGATACAATATCAAAAACAATTATTTCATCTGTTTAAGCAAATTGAAAATAAAAACAAATTTTGTATTCACAAAACACAGTACGAATCGAACTTATTTGAAGCTTGTTGTGCTTGTCATTTCGGTTTTGAACTGCGGTCCCTTAGGTCCACTGTTCATAAACGGCGGATATTCGGCTTCATTTCCCCAATAAAGCGTAGCAAGGCTGTCGGGGTTTTCCACATCATAGCTGAATGCCGAAGCCCACTTTGAGCCGGCAAGCGCACGGCAGCTTTCTTCGGGAACAAGTTCAAAAGTTTCGAGCTTGTCCGGCAGCCAGAGGTCCCAAGTCTCGCCCGCAGAGCACTTGTCCTGAAGCTTCACCACAATTAAATTCATATAAGTGTATGTACCTGTATGCGGATATAAGCCGTGGGTACCGAAGGCGCAATAAATTGTACAATGGGTTTCATCAAACATTTCAAGCTCTTCCCATGTTTCTATTTCAGCAAATGTGTGAGCCGCAAAAGCTGTTTTTACGGGACGCATATACTTTTTGCCGTCTTCCTCATATGTTAAAAATCTTAAGGTGAAATGTTCCCAATCTCCCGGATGACCGCCAACCATATTGTTTACAAGCCATATATATTTTCCGCTATCATAAGAACAATATATGAAATACACAATATCCACATAGTTGTTTTCTTTTTCCACCCAGAAAGCATAAGCAGTTGCCGATTCCTGCTCTCCGTAAAATGTTTCGCATATATCGTGAGGGCCGTCGATTTTTTCTTTCATCACAAGACGGGAATTACCGTCCGAATCCATAACTCGGTCAAAATGCTCAAAAGTCCAGTCCATCGAAACAGCTTGATAAGGGTCGCCCTGAGCCATATGAATTCTGGGCGCATAATCAATCATAATCTGATTTTTCAGCTCATCATCAAGCTCGGTTATATCAATTGTATCACTTTCGATAAGCCCCACTTTGATGCTTTTGATGTTTTTCATATAGAATATGCCGTTATTCAGGGTGATTTTAAAGAATTTATCAACGCTGTCATTCAGGATATATTCGTCTCCGCCGAAATTTTCCTCGCTGTAAGCATAAACAACATATTCCTGAGGAACACCTATACTTTCGGCCCGAAAATCAACGGAAGGATATTCACCTATCCCCAATTCCAAGCTCTTTCCCTTGTATTCCGTTTTCGACCAAAGAGCAACCTTACTTTCAGTCTGATATTGCAAATTTCCGTCAAAGCTCAGAGCGCTTGCAGAAAAATCGGCAAACGCAGCAACGGTAATCAGTACAGCAACGGTTACCGCAAATTTAAAAACCTTTTTCATTTTTCACTCTCCCTTTGTTTAATAATATACTTCATCTCTATCAAAAAATCAACAAATTGTTAAATCGCAACAACATCGGCTCAAGATGTAACGAAAACGCCTCATATTCAATTTGTTTAAAATGCCGTTTGAACAAAACAACAGAAAAACCTGTTTTAAAATGTTCTGCTGACAAAACTTAATAAACATTTGAAAAATCGCATTATCTCCTGATAATAAACTGAATTAAGATATCTGAACTGTCCCTGTCAGATAGACAGACAAAAAAACAAGAGCAAGGAGGATCTTTACTTCTTTTTTATGCATATCATTCCTTCCTTTATAATATATCTATTCTATTATGTTTTCCTTGGATGTTCTGTTTAAATCAATTCCTTGACTTTTTTGATATCGGATGATATTATCGAAAAAAGATGAAGGTGCAGAATATGAAGCATATCAAGTTTGACCGGGCTGAAAATTTTTATTTTCACCACGGTATGGATAAAAAAGTTGCCGAGACGGGTGCTTACCATTCTCTTTATGAGATATTTTTCTTGATGAGGGTAACTGTATAAGAAAAACATAAAAACCTGTTCTGACCAAGGATGATATACCTTATGAAGCTTCACTGATTTTTAATGCAGGTGTTGCTAAATACAAGGGCAAGTACGTTATGGTATTCCGTAACGATTACGGACCTACAGAAAAAACTTTTCCGAAGGTGCGCTTTAAAACTTCTCTCGGTTTTGCGACAAGTGACGACGGTATAAACCGGAAAGTCAGCGAAAAAACTATTTTTGACAACAAAAATCTTTTGCCGGATGACGAAATAAAAAGATTTTATGACCCAAGAATTACAGTTATAGATGGAAAACCTTACCTCTGTATGGCTTTGGATACCACTCATGGCGTGCGAGGCTGCATCGCTGAAATCGATGATGATTTTGAAAAAATAAACATTATCAGCGCTTCTGCTCCCGATAACCGCAACATGGTACTCTTCCCTGAAAAAATAAACGGTGAGTATGTTCGTCTTGAAAGACCGTTTCCCGTTTATTCAAGAGGCGGTAAGGACAGATTTGACCTTTGGCTTTCAACTTCGCCCGATCTCGTTTTTTGGGGTGAAACCGAGCTTGTTCTTGCTGTTGAAGATGTTTCTTATGCAGTTGTAACATTTTTCGGCTATGCTTTTAACTTTCAGAAGCCACTAAAGGAAACGGACTACGAAATTTCAACGCAAGAGGTTGTGCGTGATATGGATAAATACGCAGATATTCATTCTGAAATCAAAAATTGCGGCGGTGTGCCCACGCTTTATATCAACGGTGAAGCGCACGCTGCCGTAGCATATATGACTTATCTGGAAAAGTTCAATGAATATGATGACTTTGCGGCTGCAGGATATAAATTCTTTTCTGTTCCCGTTCTTTTCTCCGGCAGATGGATAAGCATAACAGACGGACTGACACCATTCAAAAAAGGTATTTTCGATGAAAAAGACACTCCCGATTTTTCGCTCTTTGACGAAGCTGTCGAGAAAATTCTTGAAGCCTGTCCCGATGCTTACATAATCCCGAGAGTAAATGTAAGTTTGCCTGTCCGATGGGAGAAAGAAAACCCCGATGAACTGAATATAAAAGACGGCGTTCCCTGCAGGGAATCCTTCTATTCGCAGAAATGGCGTGATGATGCATCTCGTTTTTTGCGAGAATTCACACAATATGCAAGCTCCTGCAAATATGCCTCACACATCGTGGGTTATCAGATAGCAGGCGGACAAACAGAAGAATGGTTTCATTTTGATATGAACGGCGGCTACGGCGAATGCGCAAAGCCTGCTTTCAAGGCGTTTCTTAAAGAATATTATCCCGAGGTTGAGTACAAAGGTTTACCCGTTTTGACCCTGCTGAATAAAAAAACGAATTATTTTAACAACGAGTATCTTACACGGTATATAGAATTTGCAAACTTTAAAATTGCAGAAGCCATAAGTCACTTTGCTCAGATTGTTAAAAAGGAAACTGGCAACAACGTTGTTGTAGGCACGTTTTACGGTTATACGCTTGAAGTTACCAACCCTTTGCAAGGCAATCACGCACTCAACTATATTTTAAAAGACAAAAACATAGACTTCATCTGTTCACCGAATTCATATATCGGAACACGCTCTCCCGATATGGACTGGACCGAAATGTATCCTGCCGATTCCGTTCGTCTGCACGGAAAGATGTGCTTTCAGGAATGTGATATCAGAACGCATCTGACGGTGCCGCTTTCTCAAAAAGCTCCGTCAACTGACCCTTACGGACTTCTTTCTGCTCCCGTATGGCAGCCGAGAGAATCAAAATATCAGGCTGTCAACGAAATCCGAAAATCCTTTGCACGCCAGCTTATAAAAGGAAATGCTCTGTGGTGGTTTGATATGTGGGGCGGTTGGTATGCCGATGACGATATCATGAATGAAATGGCAGCCTATAAGAGTATTTATGAGCAAAGCTTAACCGATGACGACAGAAGCTCGAAGGCGGAGGTTGCGGTATTTGTTGATGAGAGTGCATATAAATATCTCACAAACTGCTCGTTACGCAATATTTTCCACACCCGGCGAGAAGAACTCGGTCTTATGGGCACACCGTATGATATATATGATGTTTATGATTTTGAAGCGGTTTACCAAAATTACAAAGCGGTTATTCTGTTATCAAGCGCAAAGACAGCATATATGCAAAACGCCCATAACCTTTGCAAAACAAACAATGTTCCCTACATTATGACCTCGGGCATTAAAGAAAAATTCACGGTAAACGAGCTGAGAGCTTTCTGCAAAACAAACGGAGTTCATATTTACTGTGAAACCGATGATATTATTTATGTAAACAAAAATTATATCTGCATTTATGCCGTAACCGCAGATAAAAAAACACTTGATCTCGGTAAGGAGAGAAATATCAGCGAGTTGCTCGGGGGCACTTATCAGGGCACTGCGGATGCCTTTACCGTTGAGATGCAAAAGGGTGAAACAAGACTCTTCAGGCTTGACTGATTTTACATTTTAATTCCGCACCGAATCACACACCTTCACAAAAATATTAAACCACTTCATATCGTTGCCTGTATCGGCAGTGAATGAAGTGGTTTTGTATATGTTTGGCTGTATCTGTTCTTTACAGTACATTTACATCCCAGCCGTTAATATTTCCGCTGATACAATCAATATCGCATTTACCGTCGGCAAATGTAACCTTAGCCAGGATATCGGGCAGGCAAAGCGGGAAGGTTATGCTTTTATCAATGGGGATAAAGGTAAGCTTTTTGTTTTCATAATCAACAGACATACCCGAAACAGCGTAAAGGATTGTCCAGCTTGACATGGGGCGTGTATAATGATGACCGCATTCCCAATGATCCCAGAAATGGCCGAGCCTCATCTGATTATCCGCTATTGACTTAATCTCCTCGTCAGCGATTTCTTTCAGCCCTACCGAAAGAGCAAGAGCGGAAAAGGCATAACCTATGCCTGTCCACACCGCAATTGTCTGACAGTTTTTGTAGGTGTGTACGCTTGTCTTTCTGTTTTCGGGAACGGTAGCGTTTACAAGTCCCTGTTCGTTATCGAAATTGGTGCTGAAGATTAAATCAAGCACTGCACGCACACGCTCATCGGGAATGTTTCCGTCAACACCCATCATCCTTAAAAACCATTCGCCGTCAAGCTGAGCGGTCATAAGAGATTCGTCGGTTTCTTCTTCGTTTCTCCAGAGGTTGTAATATTCGCCGTTCCAGAGCTTTTCTTCAAGAGATTTTTTACCCTGTTCCAATATGTTGTTCCACTTATCAAAACAAGTCCTGTCGCCAACTCTGTCGGCAATAATTGTTGCGGCCTTCAGCGCAGCCAACCAGAGGACAGAAATATATACAGGTGTACCCGAGAAATTCCATGCATCGTATGTGTTTCGCTTTGTATCGTAATCGGGCAAGCCGTCTTTATCTGTGTCAAGCTTTTCCGTGGAATCCATAGCCCGTTTAACGTTATCCCATAATGAGGTAAGATAATCTCTGTCGCCTGTAAAAAGATAGTCACGAAGCACCATTAAAACAAACTGCATATTCATATCAACACGGTCAAAGCCGTTGTCCGTGGTTTTCATATCAGGCTTGAAGCAATGATGCACCCTGCCGTCTTCTCTCTGATACAGAGCCCCCATTTTCATCTGCTTTTTCTGCAAGTCGGGAAAAAGGCTGATAAG
>CAZJOH010000116.1:0-6081 GCA_964547575.1 uncultured Clostridium sp. | reverse complement strand
CTGGAGAAGATTCTATAACATCGGTTCAGGTCCTCAGTACAGAATCACCAACATGGAATTCGAGCAGCTTCTTCTCGGCAAGTGCGGTCTCGGTCTCGGTGATCCCAAGAAGCTTTTCGATCCCGATTGGTTTATTACAAGAAACTTCCACGGTCAGTGGTATCTTGACTCCGAGGTTCTTGAAAATTACCTTCATTTCAGAGCTAATGTTCCCATTGAACAGTATTTCAAGAGCATGATGGATAAGGTTGAGTGGTTCTATAAGCTTGCATTCCTTGCAAAGCCCTTTGCTCCGCTGGTTAAGCCCTTCATGAAGAAGATTGCTCAGACTCCCGTTTACGGTACTCTTTGGTGGAGAGAAAACAAGGTTGCTCCCAGAATCAACGCTTATGTAGGTTCACTTGAAAAGTGGAACGCTATCGGAAGTGACTGGAGCAAGGTTAAGGTTTACCGTCCCGACGATGATCCCAAGAAGGCTCTTGTTCTTGATCACGGTTATGACGAAACCAAGGATTTCGATTCACTTACAATCGAAGATCTCAAGAAGGCAGCTGCATTCAGAGGCGGCGAATGCCTTGCAACTGAAATCGTTGATATGTACACTCCCGTTCTTTGGAAGTGCGCTCACGGTCACGAATTCATGATGTCACCCAACCTTGTTCTCAGAGGCGGTCACTGGTGCCCCGAAGAGCTTCCCTCAACCCTTGAAAAGGCTGAACAGAAGAAGTTCTGCTGGGCATATGACGAAGAAGCAAAGGTTAACCCCTTCTTTGCACAGGTTTGGTATCCTCTTCACGATAAGAGTGAGAACAATGTTTATACAGAAGAAATCTATAAGGATTTCAAGGAATATAAGAACTAATATAATTTCATGCGGTGTCTTTCTTATGAAAGACACCGTTTTTTTTGTCAATAATATATTGTAACTTAAAATAAATTATGATAGAATAAGTTAAATGTAACTTGTAAGGAGCATTATCGCTATGAGAATCCTCAAAGTGTTTTCCATAATTATTCTTTGTTTTACGATGGTTATTTTATCGTCGTGCGGTGTTTTCAATGAAATTACCGTTAATAATACAGAACTTAAAATAGGAATTTCGGGCATTTCAGGTCAGTTTAATCCGTTTTATTGTGAATCTGATGCCGATAAACAGATTGTTGCTCAGACAGCACGTCCTATCCAGCGTGTTGCAACCGATAATACTCTTGTGAATCATAGCGGCGGAATTTCGTATGAGTTTACCGGCGACAACAGCGTTAAATATACCGTTTCAATTAAAAATGATATGAAGTTTTCGGACGGTACAAACATTACTATTGATGACGTTCTTTTTTATTATTATTTTATTTCTGATGCGACATATGACGGAACCTATAAGGATTGGTATCTCAATGATATTGAGGGACTGAAAGAATATTATTTTGATGATAAGAATTATGAGTCCTCTATTTCAAACATTGAGAAAACTGTTAGCGAAAAATATACTCTTACTACTATCAGCACGGATGATTATGTGAAATATCTTACAGCTACAAACCTTGAGGGAAAGTTTGACGGAGATATTAATTCTGCTTCGCCAAAGGGTAATTCATGGAAAGCGTATATCGAAAAACTCGGTTACACAGAGGCTTATAATGATTTAGGTAAAACGCCAACCGAAGAACAGCTTATAAAGCTTGTCGCAACTATTGAAGCAGAAAATAATCCTCTTGCATATAACCCTGAATCATGGTACAGAGAGCAGCTTTATAAATCTTATATTGAAAAAAATTATTCTGACGGAACAGATGTTACGGAAATATCAGGAATTAAAAAAATTAATGATTATACTTGTACTGTTTTGTTCAATTCCAAAAATATCAACGCAGTATCTCAGTTGAATGTATTTCTTGTTTCCAAGAACTATTATTCTGCGGAATATGTTAAGGGGTCTGCCGAAAAAGTCAAGGCTCTTAACGGCGTTTCGGCAGTATGTTCCGGTCCGTATATTGTAACAGAATATGATGACGGTAAGGTCGCTGCAGCTTCAAATGAATACTATTCGGATGCATTATGTGAGTTTAACAGACTTGAATTTATTGAAACAGATTCGGAAGATGCAGCTAAAGATGTCTCAACCGGAAAAATTGATGTTGCTTCCGTAACTGCCTCTGCTTCTGTTATCGGTTCGTTATCTGATAAACCAGTCAGTTATTTTGTAACAAATCAAAGAAGTTATGTTTCTGCTTTCTTTAATACAAGAACGCTTGATACCTCTGCACGAATGGCTCTTATGGGACTTTTTTCTGTCAACAATGTTCTTGAAGGTGAAATCGGTTCTTACTATACAAAACTCCTTAATCCCATAAGTGTAAGGTTTTCGGAATATCCTTCAAATATCACAAATCCTTATTATACAGAAAGTTCTTTCTCTGCATATAAAATGGTTACAAGTAATTTTATAACAAATGTTACTGCTTATTGTTGCTCAGATGAAAACAGCCTTGAATATAAGGTTCTGAATGCCTATAAGGATATTCTTTCAAAAAACGGAATCACTCTTGATATAATAATTTCCGATGAGAATGAAATGAATAATGCAATTGTTTCAGGTAATGCGGATATATGGATTGAATCTGTAGCTGACGGTGCAACATGCGATAAATATGAATACTATAACAGCTTCGGAAAATTTAATTATACTGCCTTAAGTTCATCCGATATTGATGAAATGACATCAAAAATCCGTTCATCAATCGGTTTTTCGGATAAAGCTCAGATGACCGAAACTCTTATGAGACTGGTTATGGAGCAGGCGGTAGAATATCCGCTTTATCAGCTTCAGACGGTCACGATTTATAATACTGATACAATCAATCCCGATTCCCTCGTAGGTTTTGATGATTATGACGGATTTACTTATATTATTCCCCATCTTAAAGAAAATTGATTTTTGAGCAGGTGATTATAATGCCAAAGCTTTTCTCTTTTGCAAAGAAAGCTGTTAATTCCGTAAAATATAATGGTCCAATCGGAGAATTATATGATAATTCCGTTGCCTTGACACCTCCGATGGGTTGGTCAAGCTGGAATCTTTTCAGAAATAAAATCAATGAAGATCTCATTTATGAAACCGCAAAAGCAATCAAGGAGAGCGGTCTTGCCGATTGCGGTTATAAATATGTAAACATCGATGACTGTTGGCAGTCGTCAATGAGAGATGAAAACGGAAGACTGCAGGGTGATTTATCGTCATTCCCGAATGGAATAAAGAGCCTTGTTGAAAGGGTAAATGCTCTTGGATTGAAACTTGGAATTTACAGTTCTAACGGTACTCTTACATGCGAGGATTTGCCTGCAACTCTCGGTAAAGAAGCAATTGATGCCGACACCTTTGCAGAATGGGGAATAGAATATTTTAAATATGATTTCTGCCATAATATTCCGATTTCGTCATCTGCTCCAAAAATCGGCGGAATAACCCTAACCAATCCCAAAACATTTGATGAAACCGAATATACTATTGACAGAGCAATTTTGTCCGGTGAAGCGGAAATTATCAGCGATAAGCATATGAGATATATTTCGGGTCTTTCCGCAAATTCAGGTGCGTGTGAATTCAGAAATATAAATGTAACTGAGTCGGCCGAATATATCCTCACCGTATGTGTCCGAAAGATGGGCAGATATACAAAGCATCTTGATATTCTTGTTAACGGTACGGATATTTACAGAACTGACCTTCCGGGCACAAAATCTCCTTCGCCCGACGGTAAGCATCAGCTGAAAATAATGCTCAACAAAGGCGATAATACAATTAAGCTTTTTAACAGTGTTGCTTCAAGGCAGGACAGTGCTGCAATTCAGTATTCAATAATGGGTAACGAGCTTAAAAGAGCAACGAAGGAATATGCCGAAAATAATAAATGTGAAGAAAAACCTATTGTATTCTCTATTTGTGAATGGGGCAGAAACTTTCCTTGGCAGTGGGGCTCGAAAGCGGGTAATTTATGGAGAACAACGCCTGATATAATGCCGAAATGGCTGTCTGTTATCGGGATTTATGAGTTCAATGTTCTCCTTTATAAGTATTCCGGAATCGGAGCGTGGAATGATCCGGATATGCTTGAGGTTGGTAACGGCAATCTTACTTTTGAAGAAAATAAAACTCATTTTACGCTCTGGTGTATGATGGCTGCACCTCTTATTCTCGGAAATGATATAAGAAAATTCATTAAGCCAGACGGAACGGTTGATACCGAAAACTCAACATATAAAATTGTGACCAATAAAAAGCTTATTGCAATAAATCAGGATTCACTTGGCATTCAATGCCGTAGAATAAAAACAAACGGCGCTGAGGATGTTCTTGTAAAGCCTCTTGAAGGCGGTGAATTTGCAGTTTGTTTCCTTAACAAAGCGAATTCTCTTACCAGAATGGAATGTTCAATCAGTGAAATTATTGCGAATCCGTTTGTCGGCACTCCTTCAGCAGATGAATACGAATTAAATGAACTTTGGAGTGATGATATAACTGTTGTTTCCGATAAATTTGAAGCGTGTGTTGCACCTCACGGTGTAAAGATATATAGAGTCAGGGTGAAATATGATGATAAAGAAACTCATTGATAAATTTTCTTTCGGAAACGGAGCGGGGGACTACACCGTTCCTCTTGTAAGGCTTGATGTAATGCCTGAAAATACTCCCGAAGAGTTTAAATATCTTTATGATTTTTCCGTTGTGGATAATGGACTTGATTATATCGGACATCCCGATGCGATTCTGTTTAAAGACGGCAGGATTCTTCAGGTCTATCCGTCGGGTCACGGCAAAGGTGCGATAAGAAGCAGGATAAGTACCGACGGAGGCATTACTTATACTTCGCAGATAGAAAATCAACCGAAGTCATGGGATAATTCAAGAGAAACACCGACCGTTTACCGCCTTGAGTTTTCGGACGGAACACCTGATAAAATTATTCTTTTTTCGGGTAATCCTGATTGGCATGACGGCAAAGGAACTGTCGGCGGATTTAATTATTCACTTTCAGATGATGAAGGTAAAACCTGGAGTGAATTCGAGCTTTGCTTTTCCAAAAATGACGATTTAACCGTTATTCCTACTGTTGCAATGGCATCACTTACAAGACTTAAAGAAAACGGAGAATTTGTTGATAAATGGATGGCGTTTTTCCATGACCATTGGGGCGGATTTATTAACTATAAAACCATTCTTTCTTTTGTTGACGGAAAAGCCGTATGGAGCAAGCCTGAGCCTTATTTTGCTCAGCACAGAAATATTGAAAAGAACGCTAAAATGTGCGAGGTTGAGGTTATCCGTTCCGATTGTGGTTTGGGAGATGAACTCTGCCTTATTGCAAGAAGCAATAACAAGAGATATAATTCGCTCATATCATTTTCAACGGATGAGGGTAAAACCTGGTCTGCACCGAAATTCGTTTCTCCTGCATTGAACGGTGAACGTCATAAGGCTGATTATCTTCCTGACGGAAGACTGTTTATTACTTTTCGTTCCATCGAAAGAAGCAGAAAAAAGCTTAAAACAAATTATGAAGTGAAGGGCAGAAATTGGTACAGTGAAGGTTGGATTGCGTGGGTTGGAACATATGAGGACCTCAAAAAAGGTAATGAAGGTCAATACAGAATTAAGCTTGCCCATACTTTTTTAAAGAATCAGTCAGCTCCGGGAATAACCGCCAATGCAGATACAGGTTACTGCGGAAACGTTGTTTTGGATGACGGAACTATCGTTACATCAACCTACGGATGCTTTGGCGAAAAAAATTCAGACGGAAGTTATAAAACATATGTAGTATCGAAACGCATCAGACTTTCTGATGTCGATAAACTTATAAAATAATTGTAAAGGAGAATATATATGGGACTTATTAAAGCAGGTATTGGCGCTGTCGGCAGTGTTTTGGCAGATCAGTGGAAGGAATTCTTCTATTGCGATTCGCTTGAAAATGATGTTTTAATGGCGAAGGGTCAGAAGCGTATCAGCAGCCGTTCCTCTAATACAAAGGGCAGCGATAATATTATCTCAAACGGCTCGGGTATTGCTGTTGCAGACGGTC
>CAZJOH010000115.1:0-6152 GCA_964547575.1 uncultured Clostridium sp. | reverse complement strand
AATCTCAAAACCCCCCTTGTTAAGTACAGAAAGGGCGAAGAAGAATGCCCTATCAGTCTTAACATCCCCCTTGTGTCCGCTATCATGCAGTCTGTTTCCAATGATACAATGGCAATTGCACTCGCAAAAGAAGGCGGAGTGTCATTTATCTACGGTTCGCAGAGCATTGAAGACGAAGCGGCAATGGTTGCCAAGGTTAAAGGCTATAAGGCAGGCTTTGTTGTAAGCGATTCAAACCTTAAGCCTGATTCAACTCTTGCCGAAGTTCTTGAGCTCTATGAGCAGATGGGCCACAGCACAATGGCTGTTACTGATGATGGCTCATCCAACGGCAAGCTTCTCGGTGTTGTTACCGGCAGAGATTACAGAGTGAGCAGAATGAGCGCTGATACACCTGTTTCAGAGTTTATGACTCCTTTTGATAAGCTTATTACTGCACCCGAAACAACAACTCTTAAGGATGCAAACGATATTATTTGGGAAAACAAGCTTAATTCTCTTCCTATTATTGATAAAGACGGCAAGCTTCTCTATTTTGTATTCCGCAAGGACTATTCGCAGCATAAAGAAAATCCCCAGGAGCTTCTTGATGCAAATAAGAGCTATGTAGTAGGTGCAGGCGTTAATACTCTTGACTATGAAAAGAGAATTCCTGCTCTCGTTGAAGCAGGCGCAGACGTTCTTTGCATTGACTCATCAGAGGGTTATACCGTATGGCAGGAGCAGACTCTTGCATTCGTTCGTGAAAAATACGGCGATTCAGTTAAAATCGGCGCAGGTAACGTTGTTGACCGTGAAGGCTTCCTTTTCCTTGCCAAAGCAGGTGCAGACTTTGTTAAGGTCGGTATCGGCGGCGGTTCAATCTGCATCACCAGAGAAACAAAGGGTATAGGCAGAGGTCAGGCAACAGCTCTTATTGAGGTTGCAGCCGCAAGAGACGAATACTATAAGGAAACAGGTATTTATGTTCCCATTTGCTCCGACGGCGGCATTGTTCATGACTACCATATGACTCTTGCTCTTGCAATGGGTGCTGACTTCCTCATGCTCGGCAGATATTTTGCAAGATTTGACGAAAGCCCCACCAACAAGCTTCTTGTTAACGGTGTTTACGTTAAGGAATACTGGGGTGAAGGCTCCAACAGAGCAAGAAACTGGCAGAGATATGACCTTGGCGGCAAGGCAAAGCTCAGCTTTGAAGAAGGTGTTGACTCATACGTTACTTACGCAGGTCCTCTCAGCGATAACGTTGCAAAGAGCCTCTATAAGGTTAAGTCAACCATGTGCAACTGCGGTGTTCTTACTATTCCCGATCTCCAGCAGAATGCAAAGCTGACCGTTGTTTCCGCAACCTCCATTGTTGAGGGCGGTTATCACGATGTTACTCTCAGAACAACTGCAAGCTCAGGCAGATAAATAAAATTTTAACGGCACTTCGGTATGAAGTGCCGTTTTTAATGCTTATCCTATTTTTTTGAGAATTTGTTCAAAAATTTCGATTGCATTTTCGAACCCGCTGTTGAAAAACTCAACAAATGCAGAAGTATCTGCTCCCGTTAATTCGGAAATAAGTGCAGCAATATATGCGGGGATATCGCTGAGAATCGATATGATTGCAAGCATATTAATTTACCTCCCGTTGTTTTTTATTTGACAATAATGAAAAAGTGCGGAATGCACAAAATAAATTATTTTAAATATAACACTTGATTTTTGTTTGCTGTTAGGATATAATAGAAAAGCTGATTTGCCGGTGTGATGGAATTGGCAGACGTGCCAGACTCAAAATCTGGTGGTAGCGATACCGTACCGGTTCGACCCCGGTCACCGGCACCAAAAAACCGCTGCAACTTTTGTTGCGGCGGTCTTTCTTTTTTATTTAAGTCTGTCTGCGATAATGCCCTTGACAGTTTCAATAACCTTGTCAACTTCAACCTTCATACTGATTTCCTTATCTCTCGTAACGATTTCGCAAACGCCTTCTTTAAGATTTCTGGGGCTTACGATAACTCTTACGGGTACGCCGAGAAGGTCTGCATCCGAGAACATCGCACCGGGACGGATATTTCTGTCATCATAGATAACTTCCATTCTGTCATCAAGCATCTGCTGATAGAGTGAATCAGAAACGCCCTTGCATTCTTCATCATCGGCTCTCAGACAGCAAACCTGAACATGCCAGGGAGCGATGCTCATGGGCCAGATGGGGCCGTATTCGTCATGGTGTGCTTCGCAAACCGAAGCTGCAAGTCTGCCGACACCTATGCCGTAGCAGCCCATAATGGGATAGTGGAGATTGCCTTCGCTGTCGATATACTGCATACCCATCGATTCGGTATATTTTGTTCCGAGCTGGAATATGTTACCAACCTCGATGCCTCTTGAAATGTTGATTGCAGGCTTGCCGCACTTGGGGCATATTCCGCCTTCCTTAATCTTTGCAAGGTCAACATATTCAACCTCGCCGATATCTCTTGCAATGTTAAGACCTGTGTAATGATGGTCAAGCTGATTTGCGCCGCAGGAAAGGTTGTGTGTATTTTCAAGTGATTTATCAAAAAGAACGGTGAACTTTTCTCTGTCAAGTTTGTAAGGGCCTATGAAGCCTGCAAAAAGTCCGCAGTCGTCTGTGATAACAGCAGGATGAACTGCCTCGCAAAGGTAGTTTGTGAGCTTTGTTTCGTTGATATCAAGGTCGCCTCTGACAAAGATAACAACATATTCGTCTGTCATGTTTTTCTGATAAACAACTGCCTTGCAGGACTGCTCAAGGGGAGTCTTGAGGAAATTGCAAATATCTTCAATAGTATGAATTTCGGGAGTGTAAACAAGCTCAAGGTCTTTGGATTCACCTGTAATTTCGTTCTTGATAATGCTTTCGGCAGCTTCCATGTTTGCTCTGTAATCACATTCGGAACAAACTGCAATTGAGTCTTCACCGATGGGAGTGAGAAGCATGTATTCGTGTGAAACCTTGCCGCCCATCATACCGGAGTCTGAAGCAACGGTGATAACTTCGGGTATTCCCGCTCTTGCAAAAATGCGTTCATATGCCTTGTAGCAGATATCGTAATATCTTTCAAGGTCCTCCTGAGATGTATGGAAGGAATATGCGTCCTTCATTGTGAATTCACGAACACGGATAAGACCGCCTCTGGGACGTGCTTCATCACGGAATTTGGTCTGTACCTGATAAATCATGAAGGGATACTTGGTGTAGCTGTTTGCATATTCACGAACAAGCTGAACCGCTGCTTCTTCGTGAGTCATACCGAGAAGCATGGGAGCATCATTTCTGTCCTTAAAACGGAGAAGTTCGCTGCCGATGCTTTCATATCTGCCCGATTCAGACCAAAGAGATGCAGGCATTACAACGGGGAACTGAACCTCCTGACCATCAATTGCATCCATTTCCTCACGGATAATATTTTCAATTTTTCTTGTGATTCTGCGAAGGGGCATAAAAGATGAATAAATACCGTTTGCAACGCCCTTCATGTAGCCGCCTCTGAGCATGAGCGCATGGCTGTCAATCACGCAATCCGAGGGCTTTTCTTTAAAGCGTTCACCACAAAGCTTATCAATTTTCATTATGTTTACCTCCAAAAAATAAAGTCCCGAAGCCAATAGGCTCGGGACAAACAATTATAGTCTGCGGTACCACCCGAGTTCGGATAAATAATCCGCTCTCAATCCCTGTAACGGGGGAAACCGGCAATGCTTGTTTCGCATGCAGCTCGAAGACGGGTTCGGCAAATCGGAAATAAGAGCTTTCACCAACCGCTCTCTCTCTGAAAAATCAGATATGCTTACTTTTTCTTTTCAAAGCCTTTTAATTATTGAATAATATTTTACAATATACTTTAAAAAAAGTCAATGAATAATTTTATAACGCAATTAAATTATCGGACAATTTTTCTGAAACGTCCAAAATCGGACATGTTTGGTGAAAAGTATAAATTTGCTGTTACAAATAACCTTGATTTGATTTTAAAAAAGTGATAAATTTTTATTATAAAAATTTTGAAAGTGCAGGTGAAAGAAATGAGCGGCAAAATCAGTGTTATAACAGGAGGAAAGGGACATGTTGGCTTTGCGTTGGTGAAAGAGCTTGCAGACAGAGGGGAAAAAATCAGACTTCTTCTTCGTTCGGACAGTTCCGTTTTTGACGGTATTGATTGTGAGAAAATCATGGGTGATGTATGTGATTCACAGTCGCTCGAAAAAGCTTTTGAAGGCGCAGAAACTGTTTATCATGTTGCAGGTGTTGTTGATATCAGCGGCACAAAGGATAAGCAGGTGTGGGAAGTCAACGTTGAAGGAACAAAGAAGGTTGTTGAAGCCTGCAAAAAAACGGGCGTAAAAAATCTTGTTTATGTTTCTTCGGTTGATGCTATTCCTATGGGTGACGGTGATCAGGAACTTACGGAAATATCTGATTTTGATCCCGATGTTCTTGAAGGTACATATGCAAAATCAAAGGCTGTTGCAACGCAGTATGTTCTTGACAGTGCAGACGAAAATCTTAAGGTGTGTGTTGTTCATCCGAGCACATGCATCGGTCCTTACGATAATAACGGCACTTCAAGCATGGCAACGGTTATCAAGCTTTTCGCAAAAGGAATGTTCCCGATGACATTCGATTTCGGTTCATGCAACTTTGTTGATGTTCGTGACTGTGCAAAGGGAATGGTTGCTGCAGCCGAAAAAGGCGGCAACGGCGAATGTTATCTTCTGTGCGGTTCCGTAATTTCTCTCGATGATTTTATCGGTGTGCTTTCAGAGGCTTGTAACAGAAAGCATCCCAAAATGGTTATCAAGAAAGATTTTGTTGATAAAGTTATTCCTCTTTTTGAAAGGATTTTTGAAATCGCAAAGCTTCCGCCGATGATTAATGAGTATTCAATCAGAAAAATAAGCGAAAACTTTAATTTTGTTAACACAAAGGCACGCACTCAGCTCGGATTTGAGCCCAGACCTCTTAAGCAGTCTTTGATTGATACAATTGAATGGCAGAAACAGAATAAAGATTAACACACAAGCTTGTACGGTTATTCCGTGCAAGCTTTTTTAATTTGAATTAAAGAGAGGAAAGCATGGTATATGAAAATTAAGGATAAAATTCATACATTTGTTTCATTTGCACATATTTTAGTTCAGTGTTGACACTTTGTATATATATATGTTATAATTCATATAAAAATAAATGCGTGGATGCATGATTAAAACTGCTTGTTTATGCATGAAAGTGAGGAAACACAATGAAAAAACAGGTGACCCTTGATGCAAACGGTTATCGCAAATTCGGTATGCTTGATAAAGTAGCATACGCTGCCGGCGATTTCGGCTGCAACATGAGCTTTGCTCTTAAAGGCACGGTTCAAACATTCTGGCTTGTTTATATGATGATGGAAACAGGACTTTTGTCTGTTCTTATGTTAATCGTTCAGGCGTGGGATGCAATAAACGACCCGCTTATCGGCAGCATGATAGATAATGACAAGAGAAAGTATAAAATGGGAAAATTCAAAATGTATATTTTTGTCGGTGCCTGCGGTTTGCTTGTTGCAGGTGCGGCAGTATTTCTTCCCTTCCCCAATGCAAGTGTTGTGGTTAAGGCTGTACTTTTCATTCTCGGATATATTATTTGGGATGCATGTTATACCGTTGCAAACGTTCCTTATGGTTCAATGCTTTCTCTTATCACCGAAGACAGCGGTGAACGTGCACAGCTTTCAACCTGGCGCAGCATCGGCTCTATGTTCGGAAACATTATTCCCATGATTATTCTTCCCATGCTTATCTGGCAGAAGGTTACTTATGACGGAACAGGCAGCTATCACACCAATCCTTTGACCGGTGAAGCATATAAAATCGGTGATCCCGTTCTTGATCCTCTTACCGGTGAACAGTTTGAAACCTTGCTCGGTGAGCGTGTGTTCTGGGCTGCACTTATCATGGGCGTGATTGGCTTTTTTGCCTTTATGTTCATGATTAAAAAAATCACAGTCCGTGTTGATGAAAATTCCGTTAAAACTAATGAAAACGGCGAAAAGTTAAACATTTTAAAAGCTTTCGGTAATTTTATGAAGAATCGTCCCGCTGTAGGTGCCACTATTGCAGCAATGGGTATGTTCCTTGGTATGCAGTCT
>CAZJOH010000114.1:0-6396 GCA_964547575.1 uncultured Clostridium sp. | reverse complement strand
ACGGCAAGGTTATTCCGCACGATTACATATCCACTCTTGACCCGCCGTTGCAAGGTTTCTCAATTATAGATAATCCGCATCTTGTCACAACATACGAAAATACGATTGCCGAAACTATCCCCGAATTTCCGTACAATGTCGGTGATGTTATATATCTTGAAGATAACACGCCGTTTGTCATTGAAGCTATCGGAGAACACGATATACGAATGAGGGATACAACTCTTGTTTATCCCATCAGCAGAGCCGAAAGCAGAGAAAGTTTTGCAAGGCTTCTTGAAAGGTATCCGCAGGAAGAAACACAGATTGTATCAGCAACGCCCGATTTGAGTGCAGAAATCAAGCCTGACAGCTTGGTTTTTTCTATCGGATTTTCCGAACATCCCGTCTTTTATGACAAACAGCTAAATGACAGATTTACGGATTTGTCATTTGCTCTCGGCAACAGACTTCTCGGTGTGCTTGATGAGAAGCAGCATAGAGAACGAAACGAAAAAGAAATCGGTTGGTATCACAAAACAGATTTCAGAATAGATGCAGTTATTGACGGCGAAGATTTCACCTATACGGGCAGATTTGACATCGGTGACGGTGAGGGCGATTTGATTTCTCACATCAAAAACAATCTTGAATACATTTTATCTCCCGATTCATTTATGATTGCAGAATGGAAAAAAGAAGGTGAAGAATACTGTAATCAGCAGATTGCAGAACATCGCAGAGGTCTTGATATTCTTATACCTTTTTTGGAAAAGCACTCCGAACTCACTCCCGATGACGGAAAGAAGTTTGATGAGATTATGGCAACAGAGGTTGATTGGTGGACAAGACGGGAAGAATCCGTTGCGGAAACAGCGGAATATTCCGTTGAAACAGATACCGTTTATCCCGCCGTTGAAAATGGTTTGCCTTATGATGTTGTTCTGCAAACCCTCAAAACAACAGAACCCGAAAGAACCGAAGCAACGGTTACGGCAGAGAATTTCCATATAACCGACGAACATCTCGGTGAAGGTGGAGCAAAGGCGAAATTCCGTATGAATATGGATGCCATAAATCTGCTGAAAGAACTTGAATTTGAAGGAAGAAATGCAACACCCGAAGAACAAGAGGTATTATCCCGTTATGTCGGTTGGGGCGGTTTGCCCGAAGCTTTTGACGAAACAAAAGAGAGTTGGGCAGATGAATACAAAGAACTTATCGTCGCTCTTTCTCCCGAAGAATATGAAGCTGCAAGAGCTTCGGTGTCTAATGCTCACTATACAAGTCCCACAGTTATTAAGGCTATGTACGATGCTCTTGCAAATATGGGATTTACTAAAGGTAACATTCTTGAACCGTCAATGGGTATCGGTAATTTCTTCGGTATGCTCCCCGATGAAATGAGTGAATCAAGGCTTTATGGTGTTGAGCTTGACAGCCTTACGGGCAGAATTGCGAAACAGCTTTATCCAAAAGCTGATATTACCATTGCAGGATTTCAGACAACAGACCGAAAAGACTTTTACGATGTTGCAGTAGGAAATGTACCCTTCGGGCAGTATAAGGTTAATGACCGAGCTTTCAACAGGCTCGGTTTTAATATTCATAACTACTTTTTTGCCAAAGCACTTGACCAGGTTCGTCCCGGCGGTGTTGTTGCTTTCGTTACTTCCCGTCACACAATGGATTCAAAGAATCAGGAAGTACGAAAGTATCTTGCTCAAAGGGCAGACCTGCTCGGTGCTATTCGCTTGCCGAACAATGCTTTCAAAGCCAATGCAAATACAGAGGTTGTTTCGGATATTATATTCCTTCAGAAAAGAGAAAGTCCTATTGAAATTGAACCCGATTGGGTAGGTCTTGGAACAAACGAACAAGGCTATGCCGTGAACAGATATTTCCTCGACAACCCCGAAATGGTTATGGGTAAAGAAACTGAAAGAAGCACGGCTCACGGTATGGATTATACCGTAGAACCTTATGAGGATTTATCTCTTTCAACACAGCTTGCCTATGCCATTAAGAATATCGGCGGTACATATACCGAAGCACAGATAACCGATATGAGCGAAGAAGCGGAAGTAAAAGTCATAAAATCCATACCTGCCTATCCGAATGTAAAAAACTACTCTTTTACAGTTGTTGACAATGAGGTTTACTACTGACACAGCAAAGCTCACAGCACTTCAGACCGTTGTTAACACCTATAAAGATGTTGACCCCGACGATTATGTTCTCTTTACTTATGACAGATTTGAAGATGCTTATGACAGAGCTGCTAACCTTGTAAATTCACAGGTTGCTCCTGTTGGCGAAGAAGCAACATTTGTTGCTCCCGCACTCAAAGCATTCGACCTTGTTTATGCAAAGGAACAGCTTGAACTTTGGGGCGGCAGACTTCTCAAGAAAGCTCCCGTTAAGACACATCTTAACACCGCTCTTTCAGTTGCAAATGAAAAAGTTGAAGCCGACTATTCTGCCGCTTCTTGGGCAACATTTAAGGCTGCTCGTGACGCAGCAACAACAGTTAACAACAATACATCTGCAACTCTCCTTCAGACAACAATCAATGATGCTCGCATCGACCTTCTGAAGGCTCAGTATGACCTTAAATTCAAGTACATTTATCCAGCATCCAACAGTTCAGCTACTGTTGATTATGATAACAATTACATTCTTGGTGTTTCTTCAGAATCAACAGTTATAACATCGGTAGTTACTCCTGCTTCAGGTTACGGCGTAACTTGGGATGGAAACACAACATATATTGCTACTGGTTCAACTGTATCTGTTTACGTTGGCACCAATACTGATGATGTTGTTGCAACATATACCGCTATTGTCTATGGTGACATTAGTGGTGATGGTCAGGTCGAAAGTGCAGACCAGGAAATTCTCTATGTTTACCTTACTGATGATTCGAGTGTAATTACAGCAGGAACCGTAGAATATATTGCTGCGGATGTTGATAAAAATGGTTCTGTTACAGAGGCAGATTACGAGCAGCTTTTTGGTCCTCTTGAATAAAGTGATACCAAGATTAAGTGTTCAAATAGCACGGAAAGTAAATAGTTAGCTTTCCCACCGCAAGGTGGCATTATAAACCACCTTGCGGTGTTTATAATAACGGATTTGAGATATGTTGATTTCGTTTTGAAAGTGAGATAAATAAATTATTATTCAAATCTGTTTAAATGTGCTTTTGATATATATTTTGGAGGTGTACTAATTTGAAAAAAACAATTAAGTTATCATATAAAGCTTTTTCGCTTTTTTTGGCACTTTTAATGGTTTCTGTTTCAGTTCCAATTGCTTTTGCTGCTGAAACACTAAAAGCATCTAATGTCACTCAATATCCCACCATTTCATATAAAAACGCTGATGGTAAAATGTACTTTGGTCAAACCGAAGCTGAAGGACTTATCATCAATGATGATGAAATTGTCTTAGATGCAGCTGGTAATCAGGTTGCTGGACATTTTACATTTAAAGATGTTGATAAAATCCCTACAAATGGGACAGGTAAAAAACTCAACTTAACTTTTGTCCCTGATAACACTGATGAATATACTGGGTTTAATAAAATGTTTAGCCCCGTATTATATGATGTTGAAACAGTAACTCCTGTTTATGTAGACGAAGTTAATGATCCTCTTGTAGCTTCAGAAGTTGAAGCAGGTGCGTTGCTTTCGACATCCATTCTTTCGGGCGGTAAAATGACAAATCCGTACAATCCGGAAGAACCTAAGCTTCTTGCAAGAAGTTGGGAGTGGACTAATCCGGGAACAGTTGTTAATGAAAGTGGATATTATGAGGCAAGATTGGTGCCTGTAGGATATACTATTACTACAGCACAGGTTTATGTAAAAATAGCAGGTGAAGTTCCTGAAACTACTATTTCCGAAATGCCCGTTATTGAGCCTTTGGTATACGATGCTTCAATCACTTTGAAAGATGTTGCTATTAAAGGCGGCGTAGCTGTTCTGAAAGCTGAAGGAACAGTTGTAGAGGGAACATTCTCAATAGCAGAGAGTGCTAAAGATTACCATCTTTCTGTTGGTACTTATAATGTCCCTGTAACATTTACACCTGCGGATCCCGAAGCCGCATTACCTTATACTTTTGATGTTCCCGTAACTGTTACAAAGGCTCCCATTAAATTTGTTGACGAAAACGGCAATGACATTGTCCCCGAAATCACAGTTCCTTACGGAACAAAATTCACAGACATTTCTCGTTTCCTTATGCCTTATGTAAAGGGTGCTGATTATACACTCCTTTCAATGGGCGATCTTGAATACAAGCAGTGCGAAGAAGGCACATATACAGTTACAGCTTCTGCCCCCAGCGATGGCAAGCATTATGAAACTACCGAACTTACCTTTAAGATTGTGATTGAGAAAATCAAAATCAATCCTTCCCTTAAAGCACTTCCCGGCGAAATGTATATTGAAGATAACTCGGCTGTATATAAGCCTAAAGGAACATTCACTATTGAATATACTATTGACGGTGTTGAACAGACTCCCATAACAGGTATTCAGTACAATACACACTTTGAATGGAATCCAACAAAGAGCGGTAACTATGAATACACAGTTATCTATAACGAAGCAGAAGAAAATGAATACTTCATTATTGATGATTTCACAACAAGTAATCCCGTTAAACTTATGTGGTCATTCAGTGCAACAGGTTCCGTTGACGGCACATATACTTACGGCGATGAAGTTACCCTTGAAGCTCCCGCAACAGACCCCGAAATGGCTGATAAGCCTTACTACGGCTTTGTTAAATGGGAAGATGCAAACGGTAACACCGGACTCAGCGAAGAAGAGCTTGAAAGCAGAGAAATTACTTTCACAATGCCCGACGGCGAAGTTGACCTCAATGCTACTTATGAGTTTGATTTCTGCCTCATGATTCAGTATTGGTTCAGCCAAATCTCCGCTTTCTTCAATAGCTTCTTTGCATCACTCGGCACTCTTTTTTAAGAGCTGCCAATGAATTAAAAAATAACAAACTGTCTCAAAAATACACCCTCCAAATCGGTGGACATATGCTAGGGGCATCTGTTTAGCCTTATTTTTCAGATGCCCCCCTCCATCGAAAACGGAGAAGATGTATTTGTTTGTTAAAACTATTATCTCACTTTCTGTGCAATTTTCCTTCTTTAAAAACTCACAAGCGGTTAGGCGTTCGCAGAAATGTGAACGCCTTTCCTTTTGAGTTTTCGACAAAATTCGGGATATGGTTTAACAAACAGGAGATAAAAAAACAGGATGTAAATCAACACTTTACAATCCGTTCTAAAACATATTTTATCTTAAAAAATATTGTGCCTAAATTCTCAACGCAAACAATACATAATTTCCCTTGCCCAATGGTATCGGTTTCAAACCCGATGGCTTCAATCATCGAAGACAGACCATTGCGGGCAGTTTGATACCATTAAATTGTTTAATTTTTGGAGGCTGAAAATTATGTATAACTATAATATTTTTGTTGAGGATTTAAAAAATGAAGATTTCGGTGCATACACAGCTTACGGCATTGTTGTATGCAGTATGGAAAATAATCAAAGAAAGGAAGTATTAAGGGTATCAGATGTTTCAACAGACAAAGAAAGAGTTGAAAATCTCATTGACTTGTTCAACAAAGAGCAGCTTGAACCCGTACATATCTATGATGTAATTGAGGATTTCTTATATAGCTAATCCGAAAAAATGACAATTAAATATGTAAATTTAATCTTCTAATCTGAAGTTATTTCCATAGAATGATAGTGACAATAAAATCGGAAGGTTAAATTGTTGTAATACAATTCTGTGGGAGGATACTCAGATGAAAATTAAAAAAACTCTTACAATCATTATCAGCGTTATAATGCTAATGACCACGCTTGCCGTGCCGACGGCATTTGCCGCTGATGATGTACCCGATGGCTTTACGGGTATTTACAACAATGAAAATCTTGATGCCATTCGCTCTAACCCCGCAGGAAGATACATTCTTATGAATGATATTGACTTATCCTCGGTTGCAAATTGGCAGCCCATAGGAGATGAAACATCTCCGTTCACAGGCGTACTTTACGGAAACGGTCATACTATCAAAAATTTGACCGTGACAATCACGCCCGAAACAAAATACGATGTAAAAAAATGTGGTATAGGATTATTCGGATTTATTGACGAAGCTGTTATAGCAAATGTTAATATTGAAAATGTCAACATCTCAATCAATTTTCCGTATGAAGCAGGCTATCCCACAGGTGCGGTAGCAGGCATATGCAATTCTTCAAAAATCCTTGATTGCTCTGCAAGCGGTAATATCAAATCGACTTTAGGCGGAGAATATAATCTCGGCGGTATTGTCGGTTGGGTAACAGGCAAAGGTGATTCTCTTATCGCC
>CAZJOH010000113.1:0-6704 GCA_964547575.1 uncultured Clostridium sp. | reverse complement strand
GAAAGGAGCATGAGCAATGCGCCGATGTTCCAGAGGATGCCCCATCTGTGAACTCTGTCAAAATAATTTTTCTGCATAATTCATTCTCTCCTTTCTGTTATCTCCAAACAAAATTAACGATGTTTGCAGGAAGAACGGCATCAAAGAGCATTGCCGCACCCATACCGATAAACATTGCGATAGGCATTGTGAACGGACGGAGCTTTTCGAGATTCCACTTCTTGCAGATTGTTTCAAGAACTACCATTGCGACCATTGCAACGATAAGAACGCTGACTGACATAAAGCCTGCGTTGCCTGTGCCGTCAGAGGTTGTGCCTGCGATAGCTCTTGCAATGAAAGCGGAGATAATACCGATGAATGCCGCTGCGGAAATAGCATCGCCGAGCTTTGCGGCACTTTCGTTCTTATTGACTGCACTGCCGATTTTGGTCTGGAGCTTCTTGCAAACGAAGGGGAGAAGAAGAAGCGGAGCAATGCTGCCGATTGTCATTGCCCATGCAACGGTTGAGAACTGCTGCGGATCTGTGATTGCGCTTGTGAGAGTACCGCCCATTGCTTCAACGGCAGTCTGTGCGGCTGTTGTTTCATAAGCAAGGTTTCCGATAACGGTAAGTCTTATCCACGGAAGAACAATACCGAGTGCATTCGCCAGAACAATAACCGTTGCAAGAATTGAAATTGCAGGTGCAACGGTAAAAAGAATGCTGGAAACCACCGTATTTTTAAGTTTTTCTTTTTCGATGCCGAGCTCTTTAGCGTGCTTCCATGACTTCACGATAAAGAAAACGGACTGAATCGTTACGAATGCAACTACGCCGAGAGCAAGCACATACATAAAGGTGCTTTCTTTGAAATCCAAGATTACTCACTCCTAAATTCATAATATACTAATAATATCATACATTTATATATTTAGTCAAGATTTTGTGAATAATTATACATCGGCAAATAAAACCTGCACAGACAAAAATCCGTGCAGGTTTGCTTGTTTATTATTCTATAGCTTCAAGATATGCAGTATTAACCCAGCCCTTTACCGAGTTATATTCAACCATAGCCCAGCCGGATATGCATTCGGTAACGGTAAGCGGTGTGCCGTTGGGAACCTTTGCAAGGGAGCTGCCGTCAGAGCTCGGCTCTGTGCGAATGTTAAGAACACTTCCCTTGGTTTTAACTCTGTACTGACCGGGTTCGACAATGACGGTATTACCCTCGGCAAAATCCACGCTGTAATAGACCTCGCCGGGCTTCAGCTCCTTGCCGTATGCCTCATACATTTCACTGACGGTTACAAGCTTGAAGCCTTTTTCAACAAGACCGGGTACGATAAGCTCGCACAAATCCGCCGTAAAGCCGTAGATATCGTGCATAAGAACAATATCACCCTTATTTGCATTTTTGATAACCCTGTCGGCAATTTCGTTGAGCTTCGCTTCACGCTCTGCATCGCTTCTGTCCTTATTTGAGGCATCCTTATACTTCCAATCCTCGGTATCAATCGACCACTGAATAAGCGGCATGCCTATTTCATCCGTAACACCGCTGAAATTACCGCCGGGGGCTCTGAAAAGCTTTATTTCAACACCTGCAAGCGATTTCACAAGCTTATTCGGACCCTCAACCTGCTCCGAAATTTCCTCCGTGGTCGCCAACTTCATCAGATTTTTATGGTCCTGAGAATGGTTGGCGATCTCACAGCCCATATCGGCTGCACGCTTTATTGTTGAAACATTCTTTTCAATGTTATATCCTACAAGGAAAAAGGTCGCCTTGGAATTGTTTTTTTCAAGAATATCAAGCACTCTGTTGGTATAAGTTTTGTGCGGTCCGTCATCAAAAGTCAGCGCAATAAGCTTTTCTTCAGATATCGGTTTTTTTGTTGTTGTCAGATTTTCTTCAACGATATCCGAACCGCCCTCACCGTTCAGGGTTGTTTCTGTATGGTCCGGATTTTTGTTGCATCCGCTGAAAACGGCAAGCACAACCATCAGCGCCGTAATCAGGCAAAACAATCTTTTTTTCATTCTTTTTTCTCTCCTCTGTTTTATCTCTCTGCTTCGACATTATATTACTTATTTTTTAATATATTTTTCTATTACGGAATAATAACCGAATTGTAATCGAAATTTAATAATTTGTAACCGCATTGTAAAAAGGAAAAACTCCCCGTCGCTGTTGCAACGAGGAGTGTGGTGACCCGGACGGGACTCGAACCCGTGTTACCGCCGTGAAAGGGCGGTGTCTTAACCGCTTGACCACCGGGCCAAACATATGGTAGCGGCAGTTGGATTTGAACCCACGACCTACCGGGTATGAACCGGTTGCTCTAGCCTCTGAGCTATGCCGCCATTTAACTGCCCTCACCAAAGAGCTTGTTTATTATATTATATCATTCCCGTTTTGTCAACAGTTTTTTTAAAAATTTTTTAATTTTTTTTACATGCTTCATTTTGTTGAATTATTTTTCCGAATATGGTAGACTGTTATTTACGGAAGGAGGCTATCTGATGAAAAAAAGAAAAGTTCTGCTCGGAGTAGGTGCGTTTTCGGCAGCAGCGACGGCAGCGATAGGTGCCGAAGGATACAGGCAGGCCTGCATTAAGCGCAAAAAGCCGAAAATTGACAAAGACCCTAAAAGAATGTACCGTGCGGAAATAAGAAAGAAAAACAACAATTATCTCTATTCTCTTAATCCCGAAGACCTGGAAATCATCTCAAAGGATAACCTTCGTCTTAAGGCATGGTATGTGCCTGCCGAAAAGGAAACAAAGCGTTTTGCAATATGTGTTCACGGTCATAACTGCAACGGGCCCGATGAATGCAGTCATCTTCTCCCCTTTTACCGCAACACAATGGGCTTTAATTATCTTCTGCCCGATTTGAGAGGACACGGACGCAGCGAAGGCAATCTTATCGGTTTCGGCGCCCTCGATTATAAAGATATCAGGCTCTGGATTGACTATCTTGTTGAGCGTTTCGGCGAGGATATTGAAATAGTGCTTCACGGAATATCCATGGGTGCCGCAACGGTTATGCTTGTCAATAACAATAATCCTCAAAAGCAGGTTAAGGCTGTTATTGAGGACTGCGGATATACAAATGCATTTGAGCAGGTTGCCGAAACGATGAAGGGAATGAAGCTCACTCACACGGCAAATTTCTTTACGGAAATAACCAATATTTATTGCCGCATCCTTTCAAAGTATGACCTTAAAAAGGATGCAGACCCGCTCGGTACGATGCAGAATGCCGTAAATCCCGTTATGTTTATCCACGGCGAGGAGGATACTCTTGTTCCCTTCCCGATGTGCCAAAAACTTTACGATGCCTGCCCGACGGATAAAGAAATTTTCACCGTTCCCGGAGCAGTCCATGCTTACAGCTACTACGATGCAAAGGATGAATATGACCGCAGAGTAAAAGCGTTTATTGAAAAACATTTATAATTACATAACAACAGCTATCGGGCAGGAGAAAATCCTGCTCGATTTTTTAAGCCATTTCCGATGTTTAAGCATACAATAAAATTGGAAGCATTAGTTTCCGAAAACAAGGCGGATGCGTCGGACGGTGGCATTTTGCCCATGGGGAGCCGGGCAGACACATGCATCCGCCATAATCATAAATTATTCATTCCCGACTTTATTAAGAGCCTTGAGGGGGTCAACATTTTCACCGTCGATGAGAATTTCAAGATGAAGATGGTCCTCCTCACCGATCTCAACGGGGATATGACCGAGCGAGCCGATTTTATCATACATCTTTACTTCGCTTCCCTCAGACAGACAGCTTCCGTTTTTCATTCCGCAATATCTCGCCGTCATGCCGTTGCCGTGGTCGATTTCAACAACCGTGCCCCAGAAGCTGTCGTCATAAACCTTTGTAATTTTTCCGTCTGCAACCGCAACAACCTCATTGCCTGCACTGCCTGAAAAATCAACACCGTTATGCACTCTCCAGTCGCCCATGGTTTTGGAAAGCACCATTTCACCGTTGCTGTAGTCCTTAATTATATCTGTACCCATGGGAAGAGCAAAATTACCCGAAAACGGCTTGTTCTTTTCGATTACCGCAGTTGTTTCGGGTATGAATTCACGCTCATCCGCAACGCCGCTGACTCCGATATTTACATCATAGGTCAGCGGTACGCTTGTTTCCTCAACACTCCATTCAACCGTAATACGTGTAAAGCCGTCCTCCTCAACCGTGCCCGAGGAATTATCCCTCAATGATGCAACCGTTCCTGCACCTACGGCAATAAGGCAAGCAAAAAGCGCAAGGTAGATATTGGGCGATTTTTTGATTTTTCTTTTCATAATTATCCTCTTTTCACTTATTAATTTCACCTGTATTTTTGGCAAATGCTTTCATCATTATTCCGCCAGAAGATAAAAACAGAAAAAAGCGGAAATATAACTGCAAAAAATTGAAATTTCCTCTTGATACTTGCGCCGTTTTCTGTAATAATAGTAGAGTATAAGTAAAATTATAATTATATTGTATAAATAGGAGTGTATGATTTTGGATAACAAAAAATTGGCGGAGCTTCTTTTTCCGCATATTGATAAAACCCCCGATTATTATGAAAACCTCTATCCCGAAAGAAAGCTTCCCGAAGGTGCAAGAGTTGCAAGATTCGCCCCGTCACCCACGGGTTATCTTCACATCGGCGGTCTTTTCGGCGCACTTGTTGACGTGCTTACCGCACAGACCACAAACGGCGTTTCATTTTTAAGAATCGAAGATACAGATAAGAAGCGTGAAATAGATGACGGCGTTTCCGCAATCATCGAAGGCTTCAACTATTTCGGAGTTGAATTTACCGAAGGCGTTACGGGCTACGGCACGGAAAAAGGTGCTTACGGTCCTTACACCCAGAGCAAGAGAGCCGAGATTTACCAGACTGTTGCAAAGAGCCTTGTTGAAAAGGGTGCCGCTTATCCGTGCTTCTGCACGGCGGACGAGCTTTCCGAGCTTCGCAAGGAGCAGGAGCAGGGCGATGCTCTTATCTGGGGTTATTTCGGAAAATGGGCAAAATGCCGTGACCTCACCTTTGAGGAAATTGAAAAAAATATCGCAGAGGGCAAGCCCTGGGTGCTCCGACTTCGTTCAAGCGGCAGCGAGGATAAGAAAATCGTATTTGAGGACGTTATCAGAGGCAAAATAGAAATGCCCGAAAACATAATCGACGAGGTGCTTCTTAAATCCGACGGCATTCCCACCTACCATTTTGCTCATGCATGCGATGACCATTTCATGAGAACAACTCATGTTATCAGAGGCGAGGAATGGATTTCATCCGTACCCAAGCATATCGAGCTTTTCCGTGTTTGCGGTTACAAGGCTCCGAAGTTTGCCCACACACCTCAGGTTATGAAAATTGACGAGGAAACGGGCGATAAGAGAAAGCTTTCAAAGAGAAAAGACCCCGAAGCAGCAGTAAGCTATTTCTTTGAGCAGGGCTTCCCGAAGGAGAGCGTGCTTGAATATCTTCTCACTCTTCTCAACTCGAACTTTGAGGACTGGCGCAGAGCAAACCCCAAGGAAAGCATTGATAAATTCCCCTTCAATCTTAAGAAAATGAGCTCGAGCGGCTGCCTTTTTGACCTTGTAAAGCTCAACGATGTTTCCAAAAACGTTATTTCCGTTATGACCGCTCAGCAGGTTTACGATAACGTTGCCGAATGGGCAAAGGCATATGACCCCGAATTCTGTGAAATTTTCACCGCTGACCCCGAATTCTCAACAGCGGTTGTCAATATCGACAGAGAAAACCCCAAGCCCCGTAAGGATATAGCAAAATGGAACGAGGTTAAAGACTACGTTTCATATTTCTATAAATCACTCTATCAGCCCGATTACACCATGCCTGAAAATATCTCGAAGGAAGATGCGGCTGCGATTATTGCAAAGTATGCCGAAACCTTCTCCCTCGCAGATGATAAGGACCAATGGTTTGCAAAAATCAAGGAAATGTGCGAGCCTCTCGGCTTCACTCCCAATGTTAAAGAATATAAGAAAAACCCCGAGGCATTCAAGGGTCATGTAGGCGATATTTCAACGGTTATCCGCATTGCTCTTACCTCACGCAAAAATACTCCCGACCTTTATTCAATCATGCAGCTTCTCGGCGAAGATGAGATTAAGGAAAGACTGAGCGAAGCACTTGACAGCCTTAAATAACCACACGAAAGGATGTATTATAATGGACGAAATTAACACCACATCAAATTTTATATATGATTTTATTGACGAAGATCTTGCAAACGGTGTCAACACCAGAATTCAGACCCGTTTTCCGCCCGAACCCAACGGGTATCTTCATATCGGTCATGCAAAGGCTATCACAATCGACTTCGCAACAGCCGAAAAATACGGCGGCGAATGCAATCTCCGTCTTGATGACACCAATCCCTCAAAAGAAGACGTTGAGTATGTTGATGCAATCAAAGCGGATATCGAGTGGCTCGGCTTCAAGTGGAATAAGGTTCTCTATGCTTCAAGCTACTTTGATTTCATTTATGAATGTGCAATAAAGCTCATCAAGAACGGCAAGGCTTTTGTATGCGACCTTTCGGCTGATGAAATGAGAGAATACAGAGGCACTCTTACCGAACCCGGTAAAAACAGCCCCTACAGAAACCGTTCGGTTGAAGAAAATCTTGATCTCATGGCCGTCACAAAGGATTGTGTCGCCTTCG
>CAZJOH010000112.1:0-6835 GCA_964547575.1 uncultured Clostridium sp. | reverse complement strand
AGGTATCATTCTGGCTCATGCCGTGAACAATGATAACCGGCGTTTCCGTATCGTAGTCGGCAACGTATTCTGCGGTAACGGCATCGCTGTCTGCATAAGCGGCAACGGAAAATACCGAGAGCACCATTGCGAGAATAAGCACCGTGCTGATTATTTTTTTGATTTTCATTTTTAACACCTCTTGCAAATTTTAGGGATTACACTTAACAAAATTTTAACATATTATCAATATTAATTACAATTAGATTATCATACAAGTTTTTTTGTATTTTTTTGGTTAAAAATACCAACGAATGTTACATTTGTAACGTTTTGTGTAAAAATTATTCTGTGAAAACCGTATTTGACATACCGCCTGCATTATGATATATTATTTGAAGTTTGAAAAAGAGGTGTTTTTATGGCTGTTTATAAAAACAAAATTGATTTACATATGCATACCGAAAGCTCCTTTGACGGTAATTATCCTGCTGCAGATATGTGCAAGTCTGCGGTTGAAAACGGACTTTCCGTTATCGCTTTTACCGACCATTTTGATGTTGATTTTTTTGAAAGACATAATCTTGATACCCGTCAGAAAACGAGCTATGAGGATATTCTTTCCGCCCGTGAGGAATTCTCGGATAAAATAACCGTTATGAGGGGTATTGAAATGGGTCAGCCGACCTATGACATCCCTCTTACGGAAAAATCGCTTGCACGCTATGAATATGATTTTGTTATAGGTTCTATTCATAACCTGCGTGAAATGCCTGATTTCGGCGACCTTGATTATAAGAGCATGACCGCAGACGAAATATATTCTCTTCTCGATAAATATTTTGAGGAGGAGCTTATTCTTGCAAAGTGGAACGGCTTTGACACTCTCGCTCATCTTACATATCCCATGAGATATATCGTTCAGGCAGGCAGAAAGGAAATTGAGCTGAGCCGTTATAACGATATTACGGATGAAATTTTTAAGGTGCTTATTGCAAACGGCAAGGCTCTTGAAATCAACACGAGCGGACTTCGCCAGCCCATAGGCAAAACCATGCCGACGGAGAATTATGTCCGCCGTTTCAGAGATCTTGGCGGCGAATTGCTCACTCTCGGCTCGGATGCACATTTTACCGAGCATGTAGGTGCCGGCATTGATAACGGCTACGAAATTGCAGAAAGCTGCGGATTTGAATATGTAACATATTTCAAAGAACGCAAACCCGTGAAGGTGAAAATTGAAAAATAACTTTTCAGGTGAATGTATATGACGAAAATTACAGCATTTATTATGGCAGTTATTACATGGTTGGGTGTGATTTTTTTACCTGCAAAACCCGTTGAAGGAAACTTCGGCGAAACGGCAGAAAGAGTTCAGACCGAATTTGACGAAGGGGAGTTTGTTATGGGTGAACATGACCTTGTTGTTGCTCCTGACGGCGATGACGGCAATCCCGGTACTGTTGCCGCTCCGCTGAAAACGCTTGAAAGAGCAAAAGAAATTCTCAAAGCTGAAAAAGCAAATAACGAAGCTGTTACGGTGTGGTTCAGAGAAGGCATATATACGATAAAGGATACAATAGAATTCACATCGGAGGATAAGAGCAATGTTCTTTACCGCTCGTATCCCTATGAAGAGGTTGTTTTCTCCGGCGCAAAGGCAATCAGCGGAAGCTGGCAGGAAACAACAATCAACGGTGTTGCTGCATTTGTTACGGATATGCCTGTTGCGAGTGACGATGATTATTTCCGTTCGCTTTTCAAAGACGGAAACAGACTTTCACGCTCCAATTATCCTAAGGAAGACGTTTTCAAAGTTAAAGACCCGAAACTTGATGAGGCGGTTGCACCTGAAATTGATTCGGGATTTTTCACTCATTCGGCGGTTTTTTATGCGCATACAGAGAATGTTCTCGATTTTGCAAATCCCGGTGATGTTGATGTAAAGATAATGCATTTCTGGTGCGATGAACTTCTGCCCGTTCATTCGGTTGATGCGGCAACAGGAAGAATTGAAACCGCCAAGCCTTCATCCATGACAATCAGAGTTGATGATAATTTTGTTTTTGAAAATGTAAAAGAAGCCCTTTCTCTTCCCGGCGAATGGTATCTTGACCGCAGCGAAAAGAAGCTTTATTACATTCCCGAAGAGGGAGATACTCTTGAAAATACCGTGTTATGGGCAGGCATGACCGAGCAGATTATTACCTTTAAAGATGCAGTGAACATCTCGTTCCAAGGCATAAATTTTGAAAACACGGATTGGGATCATGTCGGCAGAAACGGAGCGTTTTACGGCAAAGTTTTTGATGAATCGCACCCTTTATATGAAAATATAAAGTATAGTGCCGTTCATCCCCAGGCTGCATTTGAAACTCCTGCTGCGATTTGTATTTCCGCATCATCGGGCATTAATTTTACGGACTGCCGTTTTGAAAACATCTCCTATACGGCGGTTAAGTTTGAAAATGCTTCAAAGAACTGCGATATCACAAGCTGCCTGTTCAATGAAATAGGTGCAAATGCAATTTTTATCCACGGCGATTTTGTTGTTCCCGCAACAACGCAGAATATCAATGTTACGGATTGCCATATCAGCAGATACGGCAGAATCTTTAATAATGCAATCGGTATTCTTCTCACTCATGCAATTGACTGTGACCTTACCCGCAATGAAATCCATGACGGGTGGTATACGGGTATTTCGGTCGGCTGGAACTGGGGATATACCGATAATCCCACCAACAATATCAACATCAGCAACAATCTTATTTATAATATCGGTAACGGCTGGCTTTCCGATATGGGCGGCATATATACCCTCGGCATTCAGCCCGATACGGTTATCAGCGGCAATGTGATTTATAATGTAGGCTGTGATGAGGGTCAGTACGGCTACGGCGGCTGGGGCGTTTATCTTGATGAAGGCTCAAGCGGCATACTTGTTGAAAACAACCTTGTTTATGACTGTTCGTCGGAAACCTTCCATCAGCACTACGGCAAGGATAACGTTATAAGAAACAATATTTTTGCTTTCGGCGGTGAAGGCGCATTCTTAATCACAAGACATGAGGAGCATAATTCTCTTACTCTTACCAACAATATTCTGGTTGTTGACAATGCTGCCGTTTATGCATTCAAAACGGAAAAAGATTGGTTTGTTGATGACAGCAATCTTTACTGGGATTATACAAGCGGCGGAAATGTTCATTCGGGTTACTCGATGGATATCTTCGACAGAAGCACTCTTGTGATTGAAGTTGCAAGAGGTTATTATAACAACGGTGCGTTTGCCGACCCGTTGTTCAAAGATGCGGAAAACCGTGATTTTACACTTGCCGAAAACAGTCCTGCACTTGAAACGGGCTTTAAACCGTGGACCTATGATGCAGGCACATTAACGAAGTTTTAAATATTCAGAAAAGGGATTCATCTTATAGGTGAGTCCCTTTATTTTTGTAACAAAACTCCGATTCGGATTATATACTGAAATAATGAACGGAGGTTTTGATATGGACAGAAGAGAAATAGAGAGGCTCATGGATAAGTATAAAGCTGAAATGATAGAGTTCAGCAAAAGAAACAGTGCCTCGGGCAATTCCGTATCTCAGAATGATGAGAGAGTTCGTGAAATGAATGAGGCGATTGAAGACAGAGGGACATTTGAAAGAGACAGAAGTGACCCGTTGCCGTTTGACGAACAGCCGCAGCTGCAGGCAGAAAAACAGACGGAAGAGCCGCAAGCGGTGCCTGCACAAGCACAGCCCTCCGCAGAGGAAATGCAGACGGATTTAACCGCCGTTGATGTTGCGGAAAATCTTCGCAGGGCGTGTGCTTCGGTCAATGAAAACTCAAGTGCCGAGCAGAGACAAAGATGCAGGGACATCAACGATTTTCTTGTTGAAAACAGCGAGAGGGGAACGCTTAAGATTCAGGCGTTTGCCGCCGATCAGAGCTTCGGAATAGGCAGTGCAAGGGTAATGGTTTTTGTTGAGCTTCCGAGCGGAAATGTTGCGGTGTTTGACGGTCTTACCGATATTGACGGTATAACCCGGTCCATCCGTCTGCCTGCACCGCCGAGGTCGCTTTCGCAGTCGCCTGCACAGAGCGGCGCAAGACCGCCCTATGCGGTTTATTCGATTTATGTTGAACATCCTGACTTTGTGCGTGAGGTTTTTACGAATGTACCTGTTTTTTCGGGTGTTGAATCCATTCAGCCCGTAAGGATGCTTGCGAAATCCGAGGGGCTCGAAGAGCCTGCACCCATAGCAATTGATGAAAGCGGCTTCACCGCTTTGCAAAGGCAGGGTGAGTGATATGCCGGTAACTCCCGTAATACCCGATTATATAACCGTTCATCTCGGAACACCGAGTTCAAATGCAAGAAATGTTACGGTGCCGTTTACGGATTATATAAAAAACGTTGCATCAAGTGAGATTTATCCTTCATGGCCCGAAAATGCGATAAGGGCAAACATATATGCGCAGGTTTCTTTTGCACTCAACAGAATTTTCACGGAATATTACCGCAGCAGGGGATATGATTTTGATATAACCAATTCTACGGCATATGACCAGGCTTACGTTGACGGCAGGGATATATTTTCAAATGTTTCAAAGATAGTTGACGAGCTTTTCAACGATTATGTAACCAAAGGAAATCAGATTCAGCCGTATTTTACCGAATACTGTGACGGACGCAGTGTTACCTGTCGAGGTCTTTCGCAATGGGGAACGGTAACTCTTGCAAATCAGGGCAGAACCCCTTATCAGATTTTGCAGAATTACTACGGCGACGATGTGAATATCGTAAAAAATGCGCCCGTGCGGAATATTTCGGAATCATATCCCGGAACGCTTTTGCGGCTGGGCTCATTCGGCGGCGAGGATATAAGAACAATTCAGCGCCAGCTTAACAGAATAAGACGTAACTATCCTTCAATTCCTGCAATTCCCAATGCAAACGGATTTTTTGACGGGGCAACCCGTGCGGCGGTTATTCAGTTCCAAAAGATTTTCAACCTTACCCCCGACGGAATAGTGGGTAAGGCAACATGGTATAAAATCAAGCAGATTTACAATGCCGTCAAGAAATTATCCGAGCTGTATTCCGAAGGTATAACAATCAGCGAGGTTGAGCGTATTTTCAGTGAAACTCTCCGAAGAGGCGACAGAGGCGGCGATGTGAGAGCGATTCAGTATTTCCTCAACTTCCTCGGCTTCTTCAATGACCGTTTGCCGCAGATTCAGGTTGACGGTATTTTCGGCCCTGCAACGGAGAATGCAGTCCGTCAGTTCCAGAGTCAGTATGGCTTGACGGTTGACGGAATAGTAGGCAGAAACACATGGAACGCAATTGTTGACGCTTATTACAGCACTCTTAACTCGCTTCCCGATGAATACCGCTCATATTCCTCGCTGCTTTATCCCGGCTATACTCTTACAACGGGCACAAGCGGAAATGTCGTAACACAGATACAGACATTTTTGCGTGTCATAGCACAGAATAACAATGCCGTACCTCTTATTACGGTTGACGGTATTTTCGGTGACAGAACAAAAGCGGCGGTAATAGCCGTGCAGAAGCTTGCAGGTCTGCCGCAGAACGGAGTTGTAGGACCTCTCACATGGAATGCAATTGTTAATCTCTATAATGAATACAGATAACGGAAATGTAAATAATAAACAGTGATTTAAAATTACGGGAGGGCTTAAAATAGAAAAGAAGTTTACCGGGAATTATGTTAGTAATATTTCTATGCTTGATAATGAGCTGCGGCTGAAGGACAGCTTTGATCTTGTGGGCAGGGAGCTGAAAATTGATAAGCGGAATGCAAAGCTTTATTTTGTTGACGGCTTCTGCAAGGATGAAATAATGGTTAAAATCATGTCCTATTTCATGAAAGCAGAAGAAAAGGAGCTGAAAAGCTTTAAAAACGCAAGAGAGTTTGCTAATAAATATGTTCCCTATGTTGAAACAGATGTGACCTCAAAGGTCGGCGATTTTATAAAATCCGTTCTCTCAGGCGGGATCGGAATGATTGTTGAAGGTTATCCCGAGGCGATAATAATTGATGCAAGAACCTATCCCGTGCGCTCCGTGGGTGAACCTGATAACGATAAGGTACTGCGAGGTCCTCACGACGGATTTGTTGAAACTCTTGTTTTTAATACGGCACTTCTGCGCCGCAGAATAAGGGATACAGCCCTGACAATGGAAATACATTCGGTAGGCAAGATTTCGCAGACGGATGTTGTTATCTGCTATATGAAGGGCAAGGTCAACGATAAAATGCTTGAAGCTTTGCGGAAAAAGCTGGATTCGATATCAATAAATTCCCTCACAATGGGTCAGCAGAGTCTTATTGACTGCCTTGTGCCGAAACAATGGTTTAATCCGTTCCCGAAGGTTCGCTATACGGAAAGGCCTGATGCCGCAGCGGCGAGCATTCTCGAGGGAAGCATGGTTGTTATGATTGATAATTCGCCTGCAGCAATGATTATTCCTACGGGTATTTTCGATTTTCTTCAGGATACGAACGATTACTATATGTCGCCCGTTATCGGTTCATATATGCGCATAATCCGAATGGTGATTTTTGCAATGACAATGCTTCTTATTCCCGTATGGCTGCTGCTTATTCAGAATCCGGAGTTCATTCCTCCGTGGCTTGAATTCATAAAAATTGAAGAACCGAACACCGTTCCGATAGTAGCGCAGCTTTTTATAGTTGAAATTGTTATCGATGCCATGCGTCTTGCGTCAATCAATACTCCGCAATCGCTCAGCAGTTCATTTGGTGTTATCGGTGGTGGCACAGCCCCAATGTTCATCCTTGGTATCGTTCTTGGCGTT
>CAZJOH010000111.1:0-6943 GCA_964547575.1 uncultured Clostridium sp. | reverse complement strand
GCGACTATCCTCAAGGGCAAGAAGGTTGCTCCCAACGTAAGTCTCACGATTTCACCGGGTTCAATGCAGGTTCTCAACATGCTTTCGCTCAACGGCGCGCTTTCTGATATTCTCTGTGCAGGTGCAAGACTTCTTGAATGCTCATGCGGTCCTTGCATCGGTATGGGTCAGTCACCGCAGTCAAAGGGCGTTTCACTCCGTACCTTCAACAGAAACTTTGAAGGACGTTCGGGTACTGCAGATGCAGGTATCTACCTCGTAAGCCCGGAGGTTGCCGCAGCATCAGCTATCACAGGCTATCTTACAGACCCGAGAACACTCGGCGAAATGCCCGAAATCACAATGCCCGAGCGCTTCATCATCAATGACAACATGATTGAAAAGCCCGCAAGCGTTGAGGAAGCAGACAGTGTTGAAATCAAGTACGGCCCCAACATAAAGCCCTTCCCCACAAGTGTTGAGCTTCCCGAGAGCATTGAGGCTCCCGCAATCCTCAAGGTTGGCGATAACATCACGACCGACCACATCATGCCCGCAGGAGCAAAAATTCTCCCCTACCGTTCAAACATCCCCTTCCTTTCAAATTTCTGCTTCAAGCAGTTTGACGAGCTCTTTGCAGAGCGCTGCAAGGCTGCAGGCAAGGGCTTCATTATCGGCGGTGCGAACTACGGTCAGGGTTCATCAAGAGAGCATGCGGCACTTGTTCCTCTTTATCTCGGAATCAAGGCTGTTATCGCAAAATCATTTGCAAGAATTCACTGTGCAAATCTTATTAACGCCGGCATTATGCCTTTCACATTTGCAAATCCCGATGATTATGACAAGATTGATACTGATGATATCCTCGCTCTTAACGGCATCAGAGAAAACATAAAGAACGGTGCAAAGGTTGTTCTTGAAAACATCACAAAGGGCGAGAAATACGAGCTTAATTACGATTATTCCGACAGACAGACCGCAATGATTCTTGACGGCGGACTTCTCAACTACACAAAAAACATTGGCAAATAACAAGCGGCGGGAGCAAGCCCCGCCCTACACTTGATTACAAGGAGAAATAAACATGACTGAAGTACAGATTAAGGCTGCTCTTGAAAAGTTCGAGGCTCTCATCAGAGAGCAGGACGCAAGAAGCGAAGCAATAAAGCAGCAGGGCGATTTTATTGATTACTCCACTCTTGATAAGCTTACAATCGGCGTTTGCGGCGGCGACGGCATCGGCCCCATCATTACAAACGAGGCAGCAAGAGTTCTTGAATTCCTTCTTAAGGAAGATGTTGAAAACGGCAAAATTGAATTCAAGACAATTGACGGTCTTACAATCGAAAACCGTGTTGCGGTTAACAAAGCTATCCCCGATGATGTTCTTGAAGAACTTAAAAAATGCCCCGTTATCCTCAAGGGACCCACAACCACTCCTCAGGCAGGCGATCCCTGGCCCAACATTGAATCCGCTAACGTTGCAATGAGAAAAGCTCTTGACCTTTTTGCAAATCTCCGCCCTGTAAAAGTTCCCGAAGAAGGTATTGACTGGACATTCTTCCGTGAAAACACAGAGGGCGCATATGCAGTAGGTTCAAAGGGTGTTAATATCACAGACGACCTTGCTATGGACTTTGTTGTTACAACAACAGAAGGCACAAAGAGAATTGCAAAGCTTGCTTATGACTACGCAAGAAGAAACAAAAAAAACAGAGTTTCAATCATTCAGAAAGCTAACGTTATCAAAACAACAGACGGTAAATTCCTTAATCTCTGCAAGGAAATCGGCAAGGAATATCCTGAAATCACAACAGACGAATGGTATATTGATATCACTACCGCAAAGCTTATTGATAAGAAAAGAAGAACAGACTTCAAGGTTTTTGTTCTTCCCAATCTTTACGGCGATATCATCACCGACGAGGCTGCCGAATTCCAGGGCGGCGTAGGCACCGCAGGCAGTGCAAACATCGGCAAGAAATATGCTATGTTTGAAGCTATCCACGGCTCCGCACCCAGAATGATGAGAGAAGGCAGAGGCAAATATGCTGACCCCTGCTCAATGCTCAGAGCCGCTGTTATGCTCCTTTCTCACATCGGCAAGCAGGAAGAAGCAGACAAGCTTGAAAGAGCACTTGATATCTGCATGTACGAGGAAAAGAAGCTTAAGATTACAGGCAGAGCAGACGGCGCAACCTGCGAGGATTTCGGCAACTACGTTATGGAAACCCTTACAACTCTTTAATATATGCAAAAAATCCCCGAGAAGGCTTTAAAACCTTTTCGGGGATAATTTTTTATTTGTCGATAATTGGTGTTATAACAGGTTTACCTTCACGGTCAAGAAGCGGAGTCAAACCGCCTGCATATCCGCTCTGACAGAAAAGATAGTTGATTCCTGTTTCTTTATCAACAATTATGCTGACGGAACCCAAATCCTGCGAATAAGTCTTTTCAAATCTTTTTTCTTTAGCCATCTTGTTTCTCCTCAGCTAACCGTATAATCGCTCGCTCTTTCAAGATAAGCGTTTTCGCCGTAGCCTTTCAATCTGTAAACATCATCTCTTGACGGGCAGTACATTTCAAGCTCTCCTCTTTTTGCACCGCTTACCATGAGCATAAACTGGGTTATGGCAGGAATCAAGAGAGAAAAATATCCTTCATGAGTAACTGAATTCCACATTGAAAAAGCAAATGTAGCGCAGTTTCCTCCGAAGCCCCAATAATTTGGATAGTTAAGAAGTTTGTTATTCAGGGTTGCGAGTTCATCGGCATCAAGCTCTTCGGATTTTGACCATACATTGTCCATACGGTTTTTAGTGTTTTCTTTGTATGCTTCAATATTGTAGTATATTCCCCAGCCGTCATTTACGGAAAATGAAAACACACCTACCGAAACGCCCTGACCGACGGGAACCTCATAGTGGCCCACCTGAATGGGTTCATCGGAATTGTTGTGAACATAAATCCAGGTGTGACCCGAAATAGGCCATACATAAATACAGGTGCAAAGAGAAAGCGTTGCAACGGTTTCATTGGAATCTGCTTCATTTTCTTCGAAAACAGTTATTTCTTCTGTAACCGTTTCGTTTTCCTCTGCCGCAAAAGCAAAAGCAGGAACGGTAAATATCATGATAAGCGCCATTAATCCTGCAACAAATCTTTTCATTTTTATATTCATTCGATCACATCATTTCTTTTTAATTAATGCTCCCGCAATACCTGCGGCAATCGCAGAACCTGCGAGAACTGCAGTTTTGGTTTTTTCAAGCTCATCGGCATCCCAGAAATATCTCATTTTTGCGCCTACTCCTCTGCCGCAAAGGTCGGCATAGTTAAAGAAATAGGTCATGTAATTTGCGGGATCTCTCTCATCAATTTCAAATATTCTTACTCCTCGCATTTCACCGCCGTAGCAGCGGAAAGAGGCACATGAAGTCTGAATAAAATCTACTCCCTTATATTTACCCTCAAAGCAGTTTACATGGTCGTGACCCGAAACGATGCCTTTTACATCTCCGCATTCGAGAGCGGCATCAAAAAGACCTGCCGAATCTTCGAGAATACTCGGATATTCAAGCATTGTGCCTCTTGCCATATCGGGGCGAAGACGGCACCAGCCTTTTTGATGAGTAAGCACAGCACCCGTATCATTCGGTCCGCATTGCTCAATGAGATTTGTGATTTCAGGCAGAGGAATATGTGCAAACATAAGAGAAGGCACAGCTTCTCCGCCGTTTTCAGCCTTAAGCTTTGCAGAAGTTTCCTTATACCATTCAACCGTTTCAGGCTTTATGGCGGTATAACATTTATCCTCATATCTGTCATGCCATGCGCTGTCCAGCATCCAGAGATTGAACATTATCTTTTCTCCGTCACGGGAATAAACGGGGATATTATAGGTATCGCAGTCCACCTTGCCGTTGCGGGTATTCATAGGCAGACACATGGAATAGCTGCGGTAAATATCAGCCTGCTCATCCTTTGATACAAGATTCATATCGTCATGGTTGCCGTAAATCATGGCAAACGGAATTTTTCTTTTCTCCAGCGGTGCGCAGATATGATGAATCGACTCCTTCATTATCTGCATTGTTGCCGCCTTGCCGCTTGCAATCTGACGGTCTCCGAAACGTGCATCAAGAAGATGGTTGCCCAGAATATTATCGCCCGTAAACAGGACAAGGTCGGGCTTCAAAAGATCATAAGCGTTATCAAGCATTTTGGTCATTGCCTTGCGGACATATTTCATATCCTGCGTATCGCTGACCTGCATAACGATAAGCTTGCCCGAGGAATTGAATTTTACTGCATTTGTGTTTTTCATAAAAACCTCTTATTTGCCTGCAAGGCGCTTTTCTCTTTCAACAAGGAACTTTGATTTTCTTGGAACAACAAAGGTCATACCCTTTTCAATAAGCTCAAACGAGGTATCGGTTATAAACTTGCATTCACCGTCAACATTAACCGCTGCGGGCGAATCGCTGTGAATGGTAAGCTTCTTACCTCTCTTGAAGGTGGTAATATCCCAGTCAAGATGCTCGCCTCTTTTATATTTATTAAGAAGCGTTACAAGCTTTGCTCTGCTTACGCTTGCTTCAACGATAACGAAGTCAAGAAGTCCGTCATCGGGCTGAGCAAGAGGTGCAGCCATAAATCCGCCTCCGTACCATCTTGAATTTCCGCAGAAGCAGAAAAGGCAATCCTTTGAAATAACCTCTTCATCGTCAATGGTGATTGTGAATTTATTGTGGAATTTTTTAACAATCGCATAAAGGCAGCCGATATAGTATGCGCCTTCACCTGTTACAAGGGGAAACTTTTTGATTTTGCCCTGCATTGCACAAACCTCTGCATCCATACCCATGGAGCACTGATTGATAGCGATTTCATTACCGCATTTAATAAGGTCAAGCTCAACGGGTACGCCTTCAATCTGGTCCTCAAGCTCAAGGAATTCCTCCTGAGTGCCGAAAAGACGGATAAAATCGTTGCCCGAGCCGAGAGGCACAACGGCAACCTGAACATTCTTATAGCCGTATGCGCCGTTTACAACATCATAAAGTGTGCCGTCGCCGCCGCAGGCATAAAAGCGAATCTTTTCGCCGCTCTTTGCTCTTTCTTCAACAAACTCAATGCCGTCACCCTTTTTCTCGGTGATATACATTTCATAATCAAGCGAGTATTTCTTTGCAACGGCTTCAATCTTTGCTTTGATAAAATCGAGCGATTTTCCCTGACCTGCCGCAGGATTAATAACGAATATGTGTTTCATATACAATCTTCCTCCCAACATTATTTGAAATACATGAATAACTGGCATTTGATCATGCCGTTATATAATTTTCTTCTCTTGTCGGCTTTTCTTCCGAAAGCCTTTTCAAACTCCTCATCGGGGCTGATTATGCTGTAAGACCATCCCTTTTTCTGCTCAAAAACCTTGCCCATGGATTTATAAATCGCTTCGCATTCCGTGATATCAAGAAGTCTTTCACCGTAAGGCGGATTACAGATAACCGTGCCTCTTTCGGATTCGGGTGAAAACTTTGCAACATCGGCAACCTTAAAGCTGATTTTATCAGCCACGCCTGCTCTCTGTGCATTCACCTTTGCAATTTCTATCGCCTTTGCATCAAGGTCAGAGCCGTATGCCATAAAATCGTCGCAGGAGCGAACAAGACTTCTGGCTCTTTCTCTTTCCTCTTCCCATACATTTCTCGGAATAACTCCGAAACGCTCGGCAGAAAAGCTTCTGTTTATACCGGGGGCAATATTCGCTGCCATCATTGCACCTTCAATAAGAATCGTTCCCGAGCCGCACATGGGGTCATAAAGCTTATGATACGGTCTTAAATGTGAAAGACTGCAAAGAGCTGCAGCAAGAGTTTCCTTAATCGGTGCATCGTTTGCATCAAGGCGGTAGCCTCTTTTATGAAGTCCGTAGCCCGATGTATCTATAAGAAGTGAAACCTTGTCCTTCATAATCGAAAACTGAATCTGATGAACAGGTCCCGTTTCTTCAAACCATTCTGTTTTGTATTTTGATTTAAGTCTTTCAACAACCGCCTTTTTAATTATCGCCTGACAGTCACGAGTGCTGAAAAGACCTGAATTAATTGAGTAGCCCTTAACGGGAAATGCATCAAGTGCACCTATCCATTCTTCCCAAGCAAGAGCCTTTGTTCCCTGAAACAACTCTTCAAAGCTTCTTGCTTCAAATGAACCGACAAGAATCTGCACTCTTTCCGCAAATCTTGAACAGATATTTACTCTTGCAAGAATATTTTCGTCGCCGCTGAACAAAACCCTTCCGTTTTCCGCAGCAACATTTTCCGCACCGAATTCTTTAAGCTCTCCTGCAATAAGGGATTCCATGCCGAGAAGGCACGGTATAACAAAATCAATTTTCATTGAAAAATCTCCTAAAAAAGGCGGGAACCGTTTTGATTCCCGCCAATATTTAATCAATCAAAATTTTCGGTATATGATTACTCAATCTCAGGTGTGATAAGACCGTAGCCTCCGTCATTACGCTTATAAACTACGCATACTTCTCCGATTGACTCCTCAATAAACACATAGAAATTATGGTCTACGAGATTCATCTGGAGAATCGCCTCGTCAACGGACTGGGGTTTAAGGTTTACGGTTTTCTTTCTGACAAGGTCAAAATCAACTTCCTCTGCGATATCAGCTTCGTCTGCAAAAGCATCAAAGCTTGCTGCACGGAGCTTCTTTTCGATTCTGGTCTTGTTCTTCCTGATTTGCCTGATAAGGGTGTCAACACATTTGTCGAGAGCTTCGTTCATATTCTCTGCTCTCTCCTGAGCTCTGAAAATCATACCGTTATTCTTTACGGTGATTTCAACCGTTTGTGATGACTTCTCAACAGTTACCGTAACTTTCGCCTCCGCATCGGAGCCGAAAAAGCGCTCAATTTTGGCGAGCTTCTTTTCTGCAT
>CAZJOH010000110.1:0-7015 GCA_964547575.1 uncultured Clostridium sp. | reverse complement strand
CGGCAGGCATTACTCCCATTATGATTACAGGCGACCATAAGGATACTGCTGTTGCAATTGCAATGCAGCTCGGTATCATTGAGGACGCTTCAAGTGCTATCACAGGCGCACAGCTCGACGAAATCAGCGATGAGGATTTCGCAGAGAGAGTTACCGAATTCAGAGTTTATGCACGTGTTCAGCCCGAGCATAAAACAAGAATTGTTAATGCATGGCGTGCAAGGGGCATGATTACCGCTATGACAGGCGACGGCGTTAACGATGCGCCCTCAATCAAGAGTGCGGATATCGGCGTTGGCATGGGTATTACCGGCACAGACGTTACAAAGAACGTTGCGGATATGGTTCTTGCAGATGATAACTTTGCAACAATCGTTTCCGCAGTTTCCGAAGGCAGAAGAATTTACGATAACATCAGAAAGGCTATCCAGTTCCTTCTCGGTTCAAATCTTTCAGAGGTTCTCTCAATCTTTACCGCAACAATTCTCGGCTTCACAATTCTTAAGCCCGTTCATCTTCTTTTCATCAACCTTGTAACAGACAGTATTCCGGCTCTTGCTCTTGGCCTTGAAAGACCTGAAAGAGATATAATGCAGCGTAAACCCCGCTCAAGCAGGGAAGGCGTTTTTGCAGGCGGCATGGGCTTTGACGTATTCTATCAGGGCGCACTTGTTACAATTCTTACCCTCGCAGCATTTTTCATCGGCGAATACCTTGAAACAGGTGTTCTTGATTTCTTCCATCCCATTGAAAGCGGCGAAGGCATGACGATGGCATTCCTTACAATGTCAATGTGCGAAATTTTCCACTCATTCAACATGCGTTCACAGAGAGGCTCTGTTCTCGGCATGTCATTCGGTCAGAAGTCACACAACTGGGTTCTTTACGGTGCAATGGTTGCTTCACTTATTCTTACAACGGCAATCATCGAAATCCCCGTTTTTGCACAGATGTTTGATTTCACACACCTTGACCTTAAAGCATATGCTATCTCAATCGGTCTGGCATTCCTTGTTATTCCTATCGTTGAGGTTATCAAGGCTGTTCAGAGGGCGGCATCCAAGAATAAATAAAAAATATGGCTTGCACGATTTCCGTGCAAGCCTTTTTGTTATAAAAGAAAAGCCTTTGCAAGACCGAAATAGATAACGAGGGTGACAATATCAACAAGGGTTGCAATCATCGGTCCTGCCATAAGAGCGGGGTCAAGCTTGATAATTTTTGCAAAAATCGGGAGAGAACATCCGATGAGCTTTGCAACAACTATTGCGCAGAACATTGCAAGCGAAACAACGAGAAAAACGGGAAGCGTTCCGTCACAGAAGAGATACATACGCAGAATATTTGCAGCAGCAAGCACACTGCCGCATATTGCCGCAACACGCAGCTCCTTGAAAACAATTTTAAAATAATCCTTTATCTCAATCTCGCCGACTGCAAGACCACGGATAATAAGGGTTGAGACCTGGCTGCCTGCGTTACCGCCCGTGCCCATGAGCATGGGCATTGAAGCGGTCAAGGCAACGAATCCCGAAAGCAGAGTTTCGTAGCCTTCAATTATCTTGCCGGTAAATGTACCCGAAATCATGAGGATAAGCAGCCAGAGAATTCTGTTCCTTGCGAGCTTGAAAACTCCCGTTTTGAGATATTCATCATCGGAGGGAGCAAGCAATGCCATCTTTTCAAAGTCCTCCGTGGTTTCCTCTTCGATAACGTCAACGATATCGTCAACCGTGATAATGCCGACGAGTCTGTTTTCGTTATCAACTACGGGTACACTCAAAAGGTCATATTTTTTAACAACATCCGCAACATATTCACGGTCATCAAGAGTGTTAACGGAAATAAGCTGGGCATCGTCCTCCATAATCTCGCCGACAAGGGTATCCTTATCGCACAGAAGCAACGAGAGCAGGGGAATGCTTCCGAGAAGATGATGCTCTTTATCAATACAATAGCAGGTGTAGACAGTTTCTTTGTCTATGCCTGTTTTTCTTATTTTATCAATAGCTTCTGCCGCAGTGAGAGTTGTGCGCAGATGAACCATTTCGATGGTCATCAGGCTGCCTGCGCAGTCATCGGGATATTTGAGGAATCTGTTAATAAGCTTTCTCGTTTCGGGATCGGAGTGAGCGAGAACTCTTGTAACAACGCTTGCCGGCATTTCCTCAAGAAAGTCAACGGTATCGTCAAGAAACATCTCATCGAGAAGGATTTCAAGCTCGGTATCATTTATCTTTTTGACAAGGTCTGTCTGGGTTTCGGGTTCAAGATAAGCAAAAACCTCCGCTGAGATATCCTTGGGTAAAACCCTGAACACAAAAAGCTTTTCTTTAAGTTCAAGCTCTTCGATAATCAGCGCAGTATCAACAACGTTGATTTCCGTAAGGCAATCACGCAAAGCCGAAATCTCGCCTTTTTTAATCATTTCAGCAATATCGGCAAGAATAATTTCAAAATTTTCCATAAAAAATCGCCGCCTTTCGCAAACCGCAAAGACAGCAAATATCAAACGAAAGCGATTTAGTTTTTAAATCACTTTGAAAATTCCGTTGACAGCTCCGTCATGCGGCTGTATGTAATTATGTAACTACTTCGAGGGTTGGGAATATCGGAACTGCCCAAAATTTTCACCACGCAATCAAAATGAATTTCTACTCTTTAATCGTACACCCAAAAATCAATAAAGTCAAGTAAAAACAAGAAAAAATTCAATAAAATAAAATATTCGAGAAAAACGGAGAAAATCGGACATATAAGGTCAAAAACAGACAAAAACGGGAGAATCTGAAGACCGTTTCAGAAGTGCCTGATAATGTTTTAACCTTTTTGGGTCAAAAAAATGCCGTGTTCTCTCATAGGTTGAAAGGCGAATGCCTTTCAGAAAGGAGTGGTTTTTTGAAAAAAGGATTAACCGAAAAGGAACGGCTGTTCTGCGCTTACTATGCAGACGGCGGCGATGCAAGGGGCTGCGCAGCAAGAGCGGGGTTTTCGGTGATGCCGCAGAGAAATGCGGCAAAGCTTCTCGCAAGAGAGGATATCAGGTCGGAAATATCAAGGCTTGAAAAAGAAAAAAGAGCAGTCAGCTCCGTTGAGAGAGGTCTTATGCGCCTTGCATTCGGTTCGGTTGCAGATGCAATGAAGCTGATGCTCTGCGAAGAAAGCATGAGCGCAGAAGAAATTGAAAAGCTGGACCTTTTCAATGTTTCCGATATCAAGCGCCCTAAGGGCGGAGGGCTGGAAATCAAGTTTTTTGACAGATTGAAGGCCCTGGAGCGTCTTGAAAAAATCGGAACATATGAAGAAGGCTCTCAGAGCAGCTTTATAAAAGCACTTTCAGACGGCGCAAAGCTTCTTTCGCAGGAGGATGAGTCTTGAGCAAGAAACAGGACTTTACTGCCTTTTCCGGAAAGCAGATGAAGGCGCTGTGCTGGTGGATGCCCGAAAGTCCTTACAGTTCATATGATGCCGTTATATGCGACGGTGCCGTTCGTTCGGGCAAAACACTCTGTATGTCCGTTTCGTTTATAGCATGGGCTTTTTCGGCTTTTTCCGACCGTTCCTTTGCTCTCTGCGGCAAAACGATAGCCTCTTTGCGCCGCAACGTTGTTACGGTTATTCTTCCCGTGCTTCGGGAACTCGGTTTTGAATGCAATGAAAAGCTTTCACAGAATCTTATCGAGATTTCCTACGGCGGGTCAACAAATCGCTTCTGGCTTTTCGGCGGCAAGGATGAAAGCTCCGCTGCGCTCATTCAGGGTATGACTCTTGCGGGAGTTCTGCTCGATGAGGTCACTCTTATGCCCCGTTCGTTTGTTGAACAGGCACTTGCACGATGCTCCGTTGACGGCTCAAAGCTCTGGTTTAACTGCAACCCCGAGCATCCGATGCACTGGTTTCATGAAGAATGGGTCAAAAAGCACCGTGAAAAGAACTGCCTCTATCTTCATTTTACCATGAAGGATAACCCTTCCCTCACACCGTCTATAATTCGCCGTTATGAGAAGCTTTATTCGGGTGCGTTCTATGAGCGCTTTGTTCTCGGCAGGTGGGTAGCGGCACAGGGCTGCGTTTATCCGATGTTTTCGCAGGAAAAGCATGTTATTTCCCCACCCGATTTCCTTTCGCAATACTATATATCCTGCGATTACGGTACGGTCAACCCTTCGTCTTTCGGTTTATGGGGAGAAAACGGCGGAAGGTGGTACCGAATTAAGGAATATTACTTTAATTCGAGAGTTGAAGGCAGTCAGAGAACGGACAGCGAGCATTATGATGCACTCTGTGATCTTGCAGGGACGTTGCCGATTGAGGCGGTTATAGTTGACCCCTCGGCGGCAAGCTTTATCGAGTGCATAAGGCGCAGCGGCAGGTTCAGGGTTATACCTGCTCAGAATGAGGTTATCGACGGTATAAGACGTGTTTCGGACTGCCTTAAGGAGCAGAAGATTCTGTTTTCTCCCGAATGCAGGGACACAATTAAAGAATTCGGTCTTTACAGATGGGAGGAGAATGCCGCAAAGGATGCCGTCAGAAAAGAAAATGACCATGCTATGGACGATATCCGCTACTTTGTTTCAACCGTTGTTGATAAGGGGGATGACGGCGGATTTTTCGCCCTTGCGGCAAGAAGGAGAAAATGATGGGAATATTCAAAAAAAGAGATGTTTCAAGGGTTGCGGCGCCTGCAACCCAAATCAAAAACAGGCATCCCTTTGGTATTTTGGACGGCTATGTTCCGCTCGGTGCGCCTCAGATAAGGCTCTATTACACATTGCGTGAAGCAATACCCGTTATTGATGCGGCGATTTTGAAGATAGTACGCCTTACGGGAGGCTTTGAGATAAGATGCTCCGATAAAGCGGCACAGTCTGCATTGAACAGCTTCGTTAAAAATGTTCCCGTGGGAGGGAACAGACAGGGTCTTGCGGCTTTTACCGATTCTTACCTTGAACAGCTTCTTACCTGCGGTACAGCCGTCGGTGAAATAGTAACCGATACCGAAGGAAATCCGAGAGCACTTTTTAATGCTCCGCTGAATAACATTGAGCTTAAACGGCACAAAAACGGCTTTGATATTGAAATCTTTGTCAGAGATAACGGACAGCTTCGCAGGGTTACTGCGCCTGAAATGTGCCTTCTGAGTGTTCTGAATCCCGAGCCCGGCGCTTTGACGGGATGTTCAATTCTCAAAGGTATGCCGTTTGTAAGCTCTGTGCTTCTTAAAATTTTTGAGAGTATAGGTGCGAATTGGGAGAGGGTAGGTAATCTGCGTTTTGCGGTTACCTATAATCCTAAGAATGATGCTGTTGACAGAGCTTATGCGAAGGACAGAGCAATGCAGGTTGCAAAAGAATGGGGAGAAGCTATGCAGAGCGGCTCCGAAATCCGTGACTTTGTAGCGGTCGGTGATGTTCAAATTAAGGTTATCGGTGCGGATAATCAGATTCTGGACAGCGAGATACCTGTTCGTCAGATGCTCGAACAGATTATTGCAAAAACGGGCATTCCTCCGTTCATGCTCGGTCTTTCATGGTCGAGTACGGAAAGAATGTCGCAGCAGCAGTCGGATGCCCTCACGAGCGAGCTGGAGGCATACAGACGCATTCTTGACCCTGTAATCGGTAAAATCTGCACAGCGTTTTTGAGAAGTCAGGGCTATTCCTGCACTTTTGAAATCGTATGGAACGATATCACGCTTCAGGATGAGGTTGAGCAGAGCAGGGCGATGCTTTACAGAGCGCAGGCAGAAAAAATTCAGAGAGGTGAATAACTACGGAAAAGGAAAACACCAACATTCTGCCCGAGGAGGAGCTTGAGCTTATCGGGCAGTTTGCAAGAAAGAAACTCAGCAATGAGGAAATCTATACATTTTCTCTTATTCTCTGCGATAACGAAATTGACAGAGATAACGAGAAGTTTACGGTTTCCGCACTCAACAAGCTTGCAGAGCTTTTCATCGGCAAAACAGGGATTTTTGACCACAACATGAAAAGCAAGGACCAGACTGCAAGAATATATTCCGCAGAGGTTGTGACGGATTCTTCACGCAAAACCTCTGACGGAGAGCCTTACACTTATATCAAAGCAAAGGCTTATATGGTCAGAACGGAAAAGAACAAGGACCTTATTGCAGAGATTGATGCGGGAATCAAAAAAGAAACCAGCGTCGGCTGCTGCGTGAGTGATATAAGCTGTTCAATTTGCGGTATGAATATCAAAACTCACGGCTGTGAGCATCAGAAGGGCAAGGTTTACGGCGGAAAGCTCTGCTGTTATCATCTTTCCGAGCCTACGGATGCTTATGAATGGTCTTTTGTTGCTGTTCCTGCACAGAAAAATGCAGGGGTTATCAAATCTTTTGTTCCCGAAAGCGAAACGGAGAAGCTCGCACATTGGGCAAATGAATACAGAGATGAGCTTAAGGCGGATATTATCCGCTGTGCAGCCTCGGCAATTCCCGAAATGCAAAGCTCCTCACTCGAAGAAATATGCGTTACTCTTTCGGTTAAGGCGCTTCGTGAAATGCGTGATGCATTCCGTGAAAATGCAAAGAAAAATCTGCCTGTTGTAAGACAGCTTGACTGCATACAGACAGATGATGAAAACCGTAATTCGGAATATAAAATTTAAGGAGGACTGAATATGTCAGTATCATTCGGCGGATTCAATTCAAATATTGCAACTTTTAAAACGACAGAGGAGCTTGAAAGCTGCTGCGGCGTTAAAATCAGCGAATCAAATACTGTTTCTGCATGTGCAGACGGCGATAGCTTCTGCGGCTTTGTTGTTAACGGAGAAGGCGGCTATGCTTCTGTTCAGCTCAGCGGTGTTGTAACGGCTTCGTACACAGGCACTGCGCCTGAAGTGGGATACACAATGCTTGCTTCAGACGGAATTGGAGTTAAGGCTTCTGAAAGCGGCAGAGAATATCTTGTTATTGCTATCAATGAAACGGCAAAAACCGTTACATTCCTGATGTAAGAAAGGAGAAAATAAGATGTCAAATTATGAT
>CAZJOH010000109.1:0-7111 GCA_964547575.1 uncultured Clostridium sp. | reverse complement strand
GTGCCAAAGCCTGCCTTTCGGCGTTGGCATAAGGGAATGTTAAAAGAACGGCTACACTCGTAGAAAGTCCCTGCAAGGGTTTTTCGGACGCGGTTTCGATTACCGCCATCTCCACCAAATAATATCAAACTTAATATAGATGAGAGAAAATGAAAATGTTCAAATCAAAATAAGGAGGATAAAAAGATGAAAAAAAGCCTTCCCGTTATCGCTATTTCGGTTGTTGCGGTTTGCATAGTTGCGATTGTTGCAACTCTTGCTGTAAAATCAAACAGCTCTCCCGATATCGAAGCGGATATTACAAACAGCGTCGGCAACAACAGTAATTACTACAATGATTACTACTATGAAGAAGAAACCACTTCACCGTTCCAGGCTATTGTGAACACAACTGCTCAGGTGCTGACCGATGCATATACCCCGACTACAACCAAGGCTTCTGACAAAACAACTAACAAAGCAACTCAGCCTCAGACAACCGTTTCTGTTTCGCAGATGCAGGAGGAGGTAACTCTTCCTCAGCTTAATGAAGATGAGATGTCCGAGGGTGTTGCAACAAAGCCCGTTGAATCAACAGGCGATCTTCCTCAGGATATGACTTTTGCAGGTCTTTCAAGAATGGGCTATGACGTTATCGGACTTAAGCCCTACATATATAATGATGATAAAGATCCCGATTGCATGCAGGCAAACTTCGGTTACCATCCCATTTATGATCTGGGTGCAAACCTTATTGACTTCAGTATCGAAACAACAAAGCTTGATTTTGATTACGACGGTAAGGAATACAGAATCCAGCTCTGGAAGGGTCAGTATATTTCCGGTGAAATCGGAACGGTAGGCGGCGAAATCGGAGTTTATACCCGTCCCGAAAGCTCTTCCGGTCAGTTCTATAACTGTGCTGAAGAAGATGATTGGGTTCAGATGGAAATGACTGTTTTTTGGGATGAATTCGATAACGGCGAATATCTTCCCCAGTTCTCCAGAAACTATGCTGATTTCTGGTGGTGCACAGGCTTTGTTGACGGTCAGCTTAAGAACCGCAGAGACTCCAACTCCATGCGTATTCTCGGCAGAATCACATGGGAATCCGAGGAACAGGCAATTGCTTTCGCAAATGCAATGTCAAAGAAAGGCTTTACAGAGGTTGAGGATTTCTCACCCTATGAAATAGATACATTTAAGCGTTATGGCAAAGATGTAATTTTCCTTTGGCAAAATATAAGATAAACAAAAGAAAAGGGCTGTGCCCGCAGGAGGATTAGAAATGAGTAAGTTTAACCTGTCAAAACAGAAGATTCTTATTCTTGCAATCAGTGCCGTTGTAGTTATCGCAGGCTCTGTTGCAGCTGTGGTTCTTATCAGAAACTTCAGCAAGGAAAAAGAAGACACATCCACTTCCGCAACCGTTCCCACCTATCAGTATGTTGAAGAAACATATTATGTTGACGTTCCCGAGCTTATCACAAATGAAAACCACGAAACAGTAACAGACCCCTCGGGCAATGCTCTTACAACAATTAAAAAGGTTGTTAAAACAACAAAGAAAGTTGTTACAAATAACAATGCAACAACAACCAAGCAAGCAAATGCAAATGCAACTCAGGCTTCTACAACTCAGGCTCTCACTCCGCTTCAGAAGTGGCTTGCTGAAAATCAGGTTGCGGGCTACAGATATGAGCCCGACGGCGACTTCTTCTACACAGACGATAAGGATTGCTGGCAGAAGAATGCCGGATATAACGAGTTCTATGATAACTACGCTCCTGCTGCAGCTATGTTCATCGACCAGATTCGTATCCGCTTTACATATGAAAACAAGGACTGGATGATTCAGCTCTGGAAGGGTCAGTACGGCTGGCTGTTTGTTGGTGCTGAAACAGGCGTTTATACTGCTCCCGCAGGTACATACAAAGGCGGCGAAGGCGATGCAAACCACTATGACTGTGCCGATAAGGAAGACTGGCTTTATATGCAGCTTGACTGCTACTGGAGCCAGAATAACGACGGTCACTATAAGAAGATTTTCACCAGATCTTATGATAAGTATTGGTGGGCAACAGGCTTCGTATGGGGTCAGCTCACAAAGTACAGCAAGCCCAGAACAGAGCTTAAAGCAAAGAACAGAATCACATTCAAGAGCGAGGAAATGGCAAATCTCTTCGTTCAGGGACTTAAAGAAGCAGGTTTTGTAAGAGCAGTAGGCTCAGACCAGCTTGTTGACGATTCATATTATCAGAGCGGCGAGGATGTATGGCTTCTCTGGTCAAGCATTCAGCATGACTCCTTTGTAGGCTATACAGGTACAACAACCTCAACCAAGAAAACAACTACAACCACTACCACAACCGCTCCCACAACGAAGGCAACAACTGCCGCTCCCACAACAACCAAGGCTCCTACTACTACCGAGAAGCCTACAGAAGCTGCAACTACAACTACTACAACTACAACAGTTCCCGCTTCAACATCTGAAGAAGCAGCTCAGTAATTAAAGCATAAAATACATTTACAAAAAATACGGTTATGCAACACTTTATGTATTTTGATTAAAAAAATCGCAAAAAACAGTTCATTTTTGTAGCGAAAAGTGTTGACAATAAACCGAATGTATGTTAATATAAGGTAACAATTGTTGCTCTTGCAATAAAATTTGAAAGGAATGGTTCTAAAATGAAGAAAGTACTTGCACTCGCACTTGCACTTATCATGACTCTCTCCATGGGCGTTATGGCATTTGCAGACGAAACAACCACAACAACCACAGCAGCAGAAGCAGAAGAACCCATCAAGATTTGCCCTGTTTGCGATAACGAATTCAGAGATGCTGATGCATACAATGATCACATTGCTATCTGCAAAGAAGTAGCCACTGGTGGTGTTGTTGCTAACATCAGCATTCAGGAAATCATCTCATCTCTCATCGAAATCATCAAGGCTAGCCCCATTCAGTGGAGCACAATCGAAAGCATCATCGTTCGTCTTGTTGACTTCATCGAAAACATCGGCACAGCAGCAGTTAGCGAAGCTGATGTAAAGGGCGCAGTTGCTGATCTCGAAGCAGCTCTTGGCGATATCGAAATCCCCGCAGTTACAGATCTCCTTACCGCTCTTAAGCAGAAGATTAAGGATATGTACGCAGGTGAAGTTGCTACAACAGTTGTTGAAGAAACAACAGTTGCAGAACCCGTAGCAGATACAGGTTCATCATCAGTTGGCATCGCTGTTTTTGCAGCTGTTTCAGTTGCAGCAGCAGCAGCTTATGTTTGCACAAAGAAGAGCAAATAATTGACTACTTAAGCTTATCAGATTAAATTAGCGCAAGAATTTAATTGAAAAGCACTACGGCGTATCCGCAAGGATACGCCGTTTTTTTATCCTGTTATGTTATACCCTGCAATGAAAAAAATAAAACTGAAAATCATGAATAACCGTTGCTCCGCAACCACGCAACATTCCCTATTGCGGAAGTTTATGTTATTGTAGGGCGGGGGTTGCTCCTGCCGTTCCGTTCAAACTTTGATAAAAACCAAACCCATGCACCGATTAAGATGCATGGGTTTATCATTAATAATATCTGTAGCTTGCGATAACCTTGCCGAGTATTATAACCTCGTTAACAATAATCGGTTCGTAGGTATCATTTTCCGGTTGTAATCTGAAATGTCCGTTTTCTTTGTAGAAGGTTTTTACTGTTGCTGAATCATCAATAAGAGCAACAACCATTTCTCCGTTGCGTGCAGTCGGAGTTCTTTCAACAATAACGATATCGCCGTCAAGAATTCCTGCCTGAATCATACTTTCACCCTTAACCTTAAGAGCGAAAAGCTCCTTATCCTGTGCTCCGACCATGGAAAAGGGAAGATAACCTTCGATTTCTTCAACGGCAAGAATCGGCGAGCCTGCGGTAACTGTTCCGAGAAGAGGAACGTGCATAACGTTATCTGCCTGACCGACGATCTTAATGCATCTTTTGAGCATAGGTGGTCTCTGAATATATCCTGCCGCTTCAAGGGCATCAAGGTTTGCCTGAACCGACGAGGTTGAGCGCAGACCGACAGCTGCACCGATTTCACGAACACTCGGGGTCATGCCGTTTTTTGCCGTTTCAACGAGAAATTCATATATTTTCTGCTGGATAGGTGTAATCGGCTTCATAATTTAACCTCTTTCTTTATCTTTTTTGTGGTTTTTATTGCGAATTATACTCTCTCGAAGGTATTATAGCACAAATGTTCGCAAAATGCAAACATTTGTTTGATTATTTTAAAAAAATTTTTTGAGTATAGGTATTTAATTATTTAATCATTTATGATATAATAAATCAATAATGGATAAATTCATGCTTTAATATATTGTTTTATAATAAGGTGTTTTATGGCAGAAAGAAACATAAAACAGAATAATTCGGCTCAGAATCGCAGCAGAAAATCAATTGTTGCTGCGGTTTCGGTTATCTGCGCCCTTTCGGCGGCAATAATCGTTTTCCTTGCCTGCAAGAACACTCTTTACTTTTCTCTTTCACAGTATAAAGCCGAAAATCACGAGTTTTCCGAAGCGTTTGAGCTTGTTGAGAATATTCATATGGAAAAGGCAGATGCCCTTGCGCTTTATCTCAATTTGCGAAACGATATAAACGAAAATTATCCTGTATTGCTGACCGATTTTCAGCCGTCGATTATTGAAGGGTGGACAGAATCGGTAACAGCCGTTGAAGGAGTAAAGCATCTTCTCAGCGACGATATTGCATTGGAGGCAGAGGAGCTGAACGTAACCCTTCATCAGGTTAATTCCTGCCTTACGCAGTATGGGCAAATCAGGGACGATATTTTGTTGCTCATGGATATTTTTGCAGAGCTGAATAGGTTGTATACTAAAGATGAAAACGGCAAAAACACAGCGTTTACCGTTTCAGAGGAGAGAATCAAAATTTCCTCATGGGAGCAGCAGCTTTCAACGCTTGTAAACTTTGCCAATACAGTTCCGAATTATGAGAATATCTATCTTCTCAATTATCTTATTAAAGAGGTTGAGGGTGAATGCCTTGATCTGAAGAATGCCATGGATTCAGTAATTGCCATGGGATATAAAGAAACAGATCTCATACGTTTGAGCGGTTCGGGTCAGAAGCAGTTTCCTGCAATAACCAACAGCAATAACGAATCGGTAAATCTTTTACAGAAAGAAATATACGAAAAATATCTTTACGAGGGAATCTGCATTCAGCTTGCGGAAGTTCTTGGAGATTTTTACGATGTATAATGTAAAAGAAAATTGATTTTGTCCCATTGACAATAAAAAAACTGTATGGTAGAATATCCTTACAAAGTTAAAGGGGAGTAGCTTACGGGATTTCCCGAGCGGTCTGTCAACAGCCGTTGCTTATGCATCTGGCAGACACCCAACTGTTTGGAAGCAAGACCTTTGACAGAGGATTTAATTGTTCTCTGCCAAAGGTTTTATTTTATATACAGAGAAAATGTATTTGAAAGGATTGAAAATGATGAAGTTCTATCTCGAACAGATTAGCGATGTCTTTTCTCATGTCAAGAGCTCCGAAAACGGTTTAGCAACTGCTGAAGCCGAAAAAAGACTTGCCGAAAACGGCAAAAACAAGCTTGCCGAAGGCAAGAAAAAGACCATGCTCCAGCGAGTTCTTGAGCAGCTTTCAGACCCGATGATTATCATTCTTATCGTTGCCGCAGTTATTTCGGCAATTACTGAATGGGTTGAAGCAGGCAGAATCACCGTTCCCACCGATACAATCATCATCATGGTTGTTGTTGTTATCAACACCGTTCTCGGCGTTGTTCAGGAGAGCAAAGCAGAGGCTGCAATTGAAGCCTTGCAGGAAATGAGTGCCGCAACCTCGAAGGTTATCCGTGACGGCAAGCTTGTTTCCGTTCGCAGTGAAGACCTTGTTGTCGGTGACGTTATTGTTCTCGAAGCAGGTGACGCTGTCCCCGCAGACTGCCGTATTTTTGAATGTGCAAGCATGAAGATTGAAGAAGCAGCTCTTACGGGTGAATCTGTTCCCGTTGATAAGCTTATAAATGTTCTTATGGGCGGCGATAACGGCGAAGTTCCCCTCGGCGACAGAAAGAACATGGCATACATGGGTTCAACTGTTGTTTACGGCAGAGGTAAAGCTGTTGTTGTTGCAACCGCCATGGATACCGAAATGGGTAAGATTGCCGATGCTATTGCTCAGGCAGAAGAGGGTCAGACTCCCCTCCAGATCAAGCTTTCACAGCTTTCAAAAATCCTTACCTACCTTGTTCTCGGAATCTGCGTTGTTCTTCTCGCATTCCAGGTTATTACAGCATATTTCGGCGAAGGCTTAAGCTTCCATGTTTTCCTTGAAAGCTTTATGGTTGCCGTTTCTCTTGCAGTTGCAGCTATTCCCGAAGGACTTGCGGCTGTTGTTACAATCGTTCTTTCAATCGGCGTTACAAATATGTCAAAGAAGAACGCCATCATCAGAAAGCTTACTGCTGTTGAAACTCTCGGCTGCGCACAGATTATCTGCTCGGATAAGACAGGTACTCTTACACAGAACAAGATGACCGTTGTTGACCATTACGGCGATAACGAGGCTCTTATTGCAAAGGCAATGGCTCTTTGCTGCGATGCCGAAATTGATGCGGAAGGCGTTGTTACCGGCGAGCCCACAGAGGCGGCTCTTGTAGGCTATGCATATGCTTTGAGTATGCACAAGAATGACCTTGTTGCCAATGCTCCCAGAATCGGTGAAGCCCCCTTCGATTCAGGCAGAAAGATGATGTCAACAGTTCATCAGACTGCAGAAGGTATCGTTCAGTATACGAAGGGCGCACCCGATGAGCTTCTTAAGAGATGCACACATGCTCTCATTAACGATGAAGTTGTACCTTTTACTGAGGATGTTAAAGCTGCAATTCTTGCGGATAACAAGAGAATGGCAGACCAGGCTCTCCGTGTTCTTGCTGTTGCATACAGAAAATATGATGCAGCTCCAGCTGATTTTGCTCCCGAGGCTCTTGAAAACAATCTTGTTTTCATCGGTCTTACAGGTATGATTGACCCTGCCCGTCCCGAAGTTAAGGCGGCTATTGAGGAATGCCGTTCGGCA
>CAZJOH010000108.1:0-7162 GCA_964547575.1 uncultured Clostridium sp. | reverse complement strand
ATTATTCTCTGGTGCTCATGGGAATTCAAGTTTGTTGAGCTTGACGATGCATTTTCAACCGGCTCCAGCATCATGCCTCAGAAGAAGAATCCCGATATTGCAGAGCTTGTAAGAGGAAAGAGCGGCAGAGTTTTCGGCGACCTCATGACTCTCCTTACCGTTATGAAGGGGCTCCCCCTTGCTTATAACAAGGATATGCAGGAGGATAAGGATGCAATTTTCGATGCATTTGATACAGTTAAAATCTGCCTTGTAACCCTTGTTCCCATGATTTCAACAATGAAAGCAATCCCTGAAAACATGAGAAAGGCTGCTGCAGGCGGCTTCATCAACGCAACCGACTGCGCTGATTATCTTGTTTCAAAGGGACTCCCTTTCAGAGATGCATACAAGGCAACAGGTGAGCTTGTTGCTCTTTGCATAAGAGAAGGCAAAACCCTTGAAACTCTCACTCTTGACGAATACAAAAATATTTGTGACCTGTTTGATGACGGCGTTTACGATGCTATCAAGCTTGAAAACTGCGTAAAGCGCAGAGGTATGTAAAAAGCAAAACGGCTTGCATTATGCAGGCCGTTTTTCAATATTATTTAAGAACTTTTTCAAGAGTTTTGCCGAGTATTTTCTCTTTGCACTCTTCCGAAATATCAAGGCTTCTGATTCTTGCTATATCGGATTTTATATGCTCCGGCTTTGAGTACGGAAAGTCAAGACCGAATATGCTTCTGTCCTCACCCGTCTGTGCTATAACAATTTCAAGCTCCTCATCGGTGAGCGCCCATTCATCGCCCTTGCCCTTGCGGTTTCCAACACTTGTCCAACCGGCAAAAACATGGTCCTCTTCCCCTCTGGAATTATTACACATAACGGCAAGCGCTTCCTTGAAGAAATGATAGCCGCCGATATGCTCCATGCTGAATTTAAGCTTCGGGAAATTCCATGCAACCTCATCAAAAAGCAAAACACGGTTGTCACGCAGTCTGTGCCAGTGCATTCCCGAATGGAACGAAAGGAAAAGCCCCAATTCCTGCGCTCTTTCGTATACCTGAAAAGCCTCTTCTCCGTCAATAACAAACTCCTGATACGGCGGATGGAGCTTTATTCCTTTAAATCCGAGATCAGCAATTCTGTCCACCTCATCACGGAGATTCTGTGTAAAATCAACCGTTCCGAAGCCGACAAGTCTGTCATTTCCCTTTATCTGCTTTGCAAGCCATTCATTCTGGCTGCCTTCAAATCCGCCCTCATGGAATCTGTCCGAAAACGGTGCAAAAGCAACCGCTTTATCAATTTCACATTCGTCGAGAAACTCCATAAGCTTTTCAACGCATCCTTCGGGTCTTAATTCCTTCGGAAAAATATGTGCGTGATTTGCAAAAATCATTTTTATCACTTCCTTATAATAAAAATAAATCAATTATAAAAATTTGTCAATAAAATATCGGTCTTTTCGGGTAATAATATATTCGGGAGATGATAATATGAATAATAATAAAGACACCTTATATCTGCTTCGTGAATGCAGCGCAGGTATAAGAATGGCGGTTGCATCAATCGACGATGTTCTTCCGTATCTTGAAGAGGGCGAGCTTACGCAGGTGCTCAAAGAAAGCAAAACCGAGCATAAAGACCTCGAAAAGGATATTGACGATACTCTGCATAAGCTTAACTGCGAGGGCAAGGAACCTAACCTTATGGCAAAGGGCATGTCAAAAATTAAAGCAAATGCCGAAATGGCATTCAAACCAACCGCTGCGCAGGCAGCAAGTCTGATAACCGACGGATGCGGAATGGGTATCAAATCCATCAACAAATATCTTAACCAATATCCTGCCGCTTCAAATGAGGTTAAACATCTTGCAACAAGAATAAGCAAGCTTGAAGAAAATCTTGAAGACAAGATGCGCCCGTTTCTCTGATTTGTAACAGACCGTTTTTCAGGCGGTCTGTTTTTGTTTTATTGTTGACATTATAATTAAAAATGTTATAATATTTTATGAATTTATTACAGTAAAGGAAGAGATAAACATGAAAAGAATCGTATCAATTCTCCTTGCGGCTGTTCTTGCATTCGGAATGCTTATGCCTGCATACGCCGAAACAGACGCAAGCAACAAGCTTCAGTTCAACCAAGACGGAAACTTCCGCATCATGCAGATTTCCGATATTCAGGACGGCACTGTTCTTACACCTGCAACCAAGCAATTCCTTAAGGATGTTGTTACCGAAGCTCAGCCCGATCTTATTGTTCTTTCAGGCGACAACATTTCCGCAGGCTCTGCAACAATAGGAATAAAAGCAATTGACAAGCAGCTTGTAAAATACGGAATAAGCCATTATATGTCCGTGTTTGAAGAAATCGGTGTTCCCGTTGCTGTTGTTTTCGGCAACCACGATGCTGAAGAGCTTATCACCAAAGAAGAGCAGATGGAAATGTATAATGCCTATGACTGCTGCGTTGCAATCGACGAAGGCGATGCTCTCTACGGCTGCGGAACATATAATCTCCCCATTTATTCTTCAAAGGACGGCTCCAAAATTGCATATAACATCTGGTTGACTGACTCCAATATGTACGACGATGCTAACGGCGGCTATGACTATGTTCACGAAGACCAGATTAAATGGTATATTGAAACATCAAATGCTCTCAAGGCACAGAACGGCGGAGTTGCTGTACCCTCGATGATGTTCCAGCACATTGTTGTTAAGGAAATTTACGATATAATCACCGAAATTCCCGAGTCCGAAAAGGATAATTATGAGTATGTTGAGGATAACGGAAAGTATTATGCCTTCAAATCCGAAAACTACAAAACAGGCGAACTCAACGAAATGCCCTGCCCTGCAACAATAAACGGCGGTCAGTTTGAAGCTATCTGCAACCAGGGCGATGTTGTTGCAATGTTCTTCGGTCATGACCATAAAAACAGCTTCGAGGTTGAATACAAGGGCATCGACCTTATTAACACTACCAGTGCAGGTTTCGGCTCATACGGCGACCACGGCAGAGGCGTAAGAATCATCGATATCAATGAAAACACTACTGATTATGAAACCTCAATTATTACATATCTTGATTTCTATGCAGATAACGAAGCAATGCTTGAGCAGTTTGTCGCTTTCGGCAATGAATTTGAATTCACTGAGCAAATTGCAGCTTTCTTCAGATATGTATTTCTTGAAATTGCCGGACTCTTTATCTTTTAGTAATTAAAAACAAAGGTGCGGTCACTTCCGCACCTTTTCTGTTAGGAGATTGTTATGAACAAAGCACAAAAAGCCTGTTCAGGCGCAGCCGTAATTGCCGCCACGGTTAACATCGGACTGTTTTTTGTAAAGCTTTATATCGGGCTTTCATCAAACAGTGTTGCAATCTATGCAGACTCGCTGAACAATCTTCTTGATTTCGGTGTATGCCTTGCCGCCGTTATCGGACTTGCAATGCTCGCACGTAAAAAGAGCGAAAAATATCCGTTCGGAACGGGAAAATCCGAGGATCTGATTGAATTCATAATTTCAGTTGCGATTATAGTTTCGGGTGTATACTTCGGATACACTTCTTTTGAAAGAATCATGTATCCCATGCCGATATGGTTTTCCGTGCAATATGCGGTTATAATCGCTGCAACTGCTTTGATTAAACTGATTCTTGCCGTATATCTTAAAGCTGTTCAAAAAAAGAACGGCAGCGGAATTATCAGCGGAATAGCTTCAGACAGCCTTATGGATTTCTTTATCACGCTTTGCAGCCTTATTTCTTTTACTCTCGCAAACCGCATGGGTTATTCGGTTGACGGCATAGCCGGAATAATAATCAGCATAATAATGACTGTTCAGGGAATAAAATCGGCTATCCGTTCATGTTCTTCGATAATCGGCAAAAACGAAGCCGAACTTTGTGAAAAAGCCAAAAGTATTATTGAGGCTGACAACTTTGTAAGCCATGTATTTTCCGTAAAATGTCATAAATACGGATACACCAGAATATTCACGGCAGAAATTGAAACAGACTCAGAAACGGCGCAGGAAATAAAAGAGCTGCTAAAAAGGCTTGAAGCGGTCTTTGAAAATGAACTTAAAGCCGAGATTTATATATCGTTCGGAGGTATGAAATGAGAAATAAAAATGAATATTCCGAAGCAAAAAAGAACGAGAAAAAGCTTAAAAGAAGAAAAACCGTGCGCCGTGTTTTTGCGGCAATCCTTGCAGCTGTTGTTCTTTTTGCAGGAATCACAACAATTATTACCGTTATAGGTCTTAATGCGAATATCAAAAAAGCGCAATCCTTCCCCGATGCAGAAAGCAAGGATATAAAGGTCGAGAATGTTTCCGAAGGAGTGTGGAATATATATTCCGACACGGGGCTTAAGGTGCTTCAGCTTACAGACACCCACTTTGGCGGCGGCTGGATGTCGATAAAAAAAGATTCCATGGCACTCAACGCCGTTGCGGCTATGATAAGTGCCGAAAAACCCGATCTGGTTATTGTCACCGGTGATATTGCATATCCCGTTCCCTTCCAGGCAGGTACATTCAACAACAAATCGGGCGCAAAGCTCTTCGCAGAACTCATGGAATCTCTCGGTGTTTACTGGACTGTTTCCTACGGCAATCACGATACCGAGGCTTACAGCTATTTTGACCGTGAAGAAATAACCGAATTCTACGAGCAATATCCGCATTGCCTTATGCGTGAAGGCGCAGAAGATGTTGACGGCTACGGAAATCAGGTTTTCAACATCGTTAAATCAAACGGAATAATCACCCGCTCGCTCTTCACCGTTGACTCACATTCATATGTTGATAACGACTATTTCGGAATTATGTGGAAATACGACAATATTCACGAAAATCAGATTGAGTGGTATTCCGGAATAATCGAAGAAAACAATAAGCAGAATCAGATGAGGCTTTATGCCTCAAGCGATTCACAATTCCTTGAAAAAAATCCGACGTCTGCACGTGTTCCCTCCTCGGTATTCCTTCATGTTCCCCTTTCGGAATATAAAGACGCATGGAACGAATATGTTGAAAACGGTTATGCCGACACAGAAAATGTTAAATATAACTACGGTATTGCAGGCGAATCAGGTAAGGTTGTTTATCCCGGACTCTATGAAGATAACTTCTTTGAAACCATGCAGGAGCTTCACAGCACGGACACCGTTTTCTGCGGTCACGACCACCTCAACAACTTTTCTTTGAATTATAAGGGTATTGACCTTACATATTCCTTCAGCGTTGACTACCTTGCATATGTGGGCATTTATAAGCTCGGCTCGCAAAGAGGCTGCACCGTAATTAACATTGACGAAAACGGAGCAATTGATTACAGTGCAGAAAACTATTATCAGGATAAATATACCTCTCATTATTCAAAAGAGGAAGTAACAATGCAGGAGCTCGGACAATGAAAAACGGACTGATTCTTGAAGGCGGTGCAATGCGAGGCTTGTTCACCGCAGGCATTATTGATATTTTCATGGAAAACGGCATTGAATTTGATGCGGCAATCGGCGTTTCGGCAGGTGCGGCATTCGGATGCAACTATAAGTCAAGGCAAATCGGCAGGGTTATAAGATATAATAAGCAATTCGCTAAAGACCCGAGATTTTGCAGCTTCCGCTCGCTGATAAAAACGGGCGACCTTTTCGGTGCTGAATTCTGCTATCATACAATTCCCGATACGCTTGATTTATTTGATACTCAGGCTTATCTTGATAACCCCATGGATTTTTATGTTGTTGTGACGGATGTTGAAACGGGCAAGGCGGTTTATATCAATTCCGATGAAGCAGGCGATGATTCGCTTGAATACTTCAGGGCATCAGCATCCATGCCGCTTGTTTCAAGACCCGTTGAAATTAAGGGCAAGAAATATCTTGACGGCGGAATTGCGGATTCCGTTCCCATTCAGTATTTTGAAAGCATAGGCTTTGAAAAAAATGTTATTATTCTTACTCAGCCGAAGGGATATATAAAGAAGCCCAGCTCTGCCGTAAAGGTCATGAAATATGCGCTTAAAGAATACCCGAATGTTATTAAAACAATGGAAGACAGGCACAACGAATATAACGAAACACTCGAATATATTGAAAAAAGAGAAAAAGAAGGAGCTGTATATGTCATAAGGCCCGATGTACCTCTTGAAATCGGCAGAATCGAGCATAACCCCGATAATATGCAGAAGGTATATGACCTCGGACGCAAAGCCGGCAAAAAACATCTTGAAAGCATAAAGGACTTCATAAAATAAAAGAAACACCCTGCAAGCCTTACGGAATGCAGGGTGAAACTGTTTGTATGGAAAAGTACCGTTATTACTCTGTTTTATCGGAGCAGCCGCATGAACAGCCGCCGTTTTTGGCATTGGCGCATGAACCGCTGTCAGGGCAGCCTATGCACTTTTTACCTTTTTTCTTTGCTCTGTAAATATACAAAGCGGCAACGCCTACAATTATAAGCAATATTGCAATAATAATGATATCTTCCATGGGAATACTCCTGAATTTTATTTGTTTGCGGTTTCCGAAGCTTTTTTGCCGTTAAGAGCATACTCTGTCTTAAGCTTCTTGTTTGCATTAACGCAAAGAGCAACAATGATAGCTGCAAAAGCAACAACTGCAACAAGACCGCCAATGAACCCTGCTCCGAATGAACCGGTTGTAATAAGTGTACCGATCTGATATACAAGATAGCCTACAGAGAAACCTGTACCGAGCTGGAGTGCAATGCCGCCCCAGAGCCACTTTGCACTCTTCATTTCACTGTTCATAGCGCCGATAGCGGCAAAGCAGGGAGGTGTGTAAAGATTGAACATAAGATATGCAAGAGCCGCAACCTTGGTAATTGCCATTACGCCTGCAACCTCTGCGCCTGCGCCCTCCATAAGAGCAAGCTCTTCGGTATCAATAAGATTTTCAAGACCTACAACGCATACTGCAAGAGTACCTACAACGTTTTCCTTCGCAATGAAGCCTGTAACCGCTGCTGCGGCAAGCTGCCATGAAAGAACACCTACAACGGGAATAAGAACATAAGCGAAGGGGCCTGCAATTGAAGCAAGGATTGAAGTGTCTGCCGATTCAGCAACCTGTAATTTCCAGTCCCAGGTCTGCATCATCTGTACTGCGGTATTGCAGAGAAGGATAATTGTTGC